>CADEGR010000033.1:0-3717 GCA_902826935.1 uncultured Alphaproteobacteria bacterium
GGCACGACGGCTGACAACTGCTTGATCTTCAGACCAAACTTCTCGGACAGGCTCTGAGACAGGCATCGAAGGCGTGGTTGTCGCACACGGCCAGGGAGTTGCCGATGCCTGCGAGAGGGTGTCCTGGGGGCAGCCTTGTGAGACGACTTGGCTAAGAGCTGCTCGAACCCGGATCGAAGTCGGGGCGGTCGGCGGGCAACTGACGGTCACCGTCGACCTTGCTGTGGACATGCGGGGCACGACCATCCCGCATCTTGGGCGGCGAGGTTTCCGTCGGTAGGTCGACCGATCCGCGCGCGCATTCCCCGCATCGCATGGACCATGGGCTGGATCACTCGATTGGCTGAAGATCGGGTTTATCAGGCGGCAAGCTGCTTGCCCGATGATCGCTCTGACCCCAGCCCTGCGACCGCGTGCTCGACTCAGCCCGGCACCTCGGCCGGGTTCATGCGCCAGACCGTGAGGTTCAGGGCACCCGCGATGGTCACCCAGATGAGGTAGGGCACGAACAGCAGAGCCGCAGTCCCCGAAATCGGCCAGGCGGCCAGGATGAAGCCGGCGATGCTGAGCCACATCAGGCTGAGATCGACGAACGCCAGGTCCATGCGGCGGCGGCCGAAGAACAGCCAGGACCAGGCACCGTTCAGGACCAGCTGGGCGAGCCAGAACGCCATGGCCAGGCTCCAGCCGGCGGCCTCCCAGACCAGCCAGCCGGCGATCGCGATCATCAGATAGAGCACCGACCAGACCGGGCCGAACAGCCAGTTGGGTGGGGTCCAGCTGGGCTTGGCCAGGCGCTCGTACCAGCTGCCGGGCTGGAACACCACGCCCGAGACCGCCACCCCGACCACAGCGCCGATGAACAGGATCAGGGACAGGATCGACATCGGCCAACTCTCCAGAGCGCTGGCGCCAAGCGCGGCGCGGCCAGCAGCATAGCAGCTTCCCGTCCTGGCATAACCAGGGACGGCGGCGTCCGTTCCCGGTGCGGGGCCTTGACGGCCAGCCCGCCCTATTGAACTTTGAGTACTGAATTCATTGACCGGCGACATCAGGGATGGAACCGCTAGCTCTGCAGGCGAGCCTGGTGGCGCAGGCTTACGAAGCGATCCTGGGCGAGATCAGCGATGGTCGGCTGCCGGCCAACACCCGGCTGGTCCAGGCCTTGCTCGCGGAGCGCCTTGGCGTGTCGCGCCAGCCGGTCCAGCAGGCGCTGTTCCTGCTCAAGAAGGACGGCGTGGTGCAATCGGCCGGCAAGCGCGGCCTGATCGTGGCGCCGCTCGACCTGACCCTGATCCAGCAGCATTACCGGGTGCGCGGCGCCCTCGATGCGCTCGCGGCCTCCCTTGCCGCCGAACGCTGCGGCGCCTCGGCCGAGGTTGCGGCCGAGGTCGAGCGCCAGGCGAGCCCGATCGTCGCGGCCGGCCAGGCGGCCGTGGCAGCGGGCTCGATCACGGTCATGGTCGAGCAGGACGCGGCGTTCCACGCCATGATCTACGCGGCCTCCGGCAATCCCCTGATCGCGCCCACGGCCGCCTGCCATTGGCGCTATCTGCGCCGGGTCATGGCCGAGGTGCTGCGCCATGCCGAGCCGCCGCCCGCGATCTGGCAGCAGCACCAGGCGATCCTGGGCGCGATCCTGCGCGGCGATCCGATCGCCAGCGATGAATTCGCCCGCCAGCATGCCGAGGTCGCCGCCGCCAGCCTGGCGCGCTCGGTCGCGGCCGATGATGCCGAGCAAGGAGGCAGCGATGAGCCACCCCGCAAGCGCGCCTGAGGACCTGGGCGCCCACGAGCAGAGCTGCGCCGCCTGGATCGCGCGCTTCCTGCAGGCGCGCGGCGTCGATCGGGTGTTCGGCCTGCAGGGCGGCCACATCCAGCCGATCTGGGACTATCTGGCAAGGCTCGGCATCCGGATCATCGACGTGCGCGACGAGGGCGCTGCGGTCCACATGGCGCATGCCCATGCCGAGCTGACTGGTGGCCTGGGCGTCGCCCTGGCGACTGCCGGGCCGGGTGTCACCAACACCGTGACCGCGGTCGCCAACGCCGCGCTCGCCCGCATCCCGGTGCTCCTGATCGGCGGCTGCCCGCCGCGGCCGCAGGTCAATATGGGGCCGCTCCAGGACATCCCCCATGTCGACATCCTGCGCCCGGTCAGCCGCTACGCCCGGACCGCGCGGGTTGCCGACCAGGTGATCCGCGAGCTGGACGAGGCCGTGGCGCGCGCCTTCGGCGATCTGGGCGAGCCGGGCCCGGCCTATATCGAGATCCCGACCGACGTCCTGCGCCAGAAGGTGCCGCCCGGCATCGTCCTGGACGAATGGCTGCACGCCCCCGCCAGCCGCAACCTGCCGGGCGATCCGGCCCTGATCGAGATGGCCGCGGAGCTGCTCTGGAGCGCCCGGCGGCCGCTGGTGGTCACCGGCCGCGGTGCGCGCGGCGCCGCGCCCGAGCTGGTCCGCCTCCTCGATGCCAGCGGCGCCCTCTATCTCGACACCCAGGAGAGCCGCGGCCTGGTCCCCGCCGAGCATCCGTCCTTTGCCGGCGCGGTGCGCGCCGCGGCCATGACCGAGGCGGATCTGGTCCTGGTGGTCGGCCGCAAGCTCGACTACCAGCTGGGCTATGGCTCGCCCGCGGTGTTTCCCAAGGCGCGCTTCATCCGGATCGCCGACAATGCCGGCGAGCTGATCGACAACCGGCGCGGCCAGCCGGAGATCCTGGCGAGCCCGCGCCTGGCCCTGGCGGCGATCGTCGAGGCGGCCGGCAACCGGCCGAGCCAGGTCGACCGGGCCTGGGCCGAGGGCATGCAGAAGAAGCAGCGGGAGCGCGCCGCGGCGGGCGTCGCCCAGCTGGCCGAGCCGGCGCGCGGGTCCGATGGCAAGATCCACCCCAACCGGATCTTCGATGCGATCGCCAAGGTCGCCTCGCCCGACTACATCGCGGTCGCCGATGGCGGCGATCTCTTGAGCTTCGCCCGGGTCGGCCTGGCGGCGCGCACCTATCTCGATGCCGGCGCCTTCGGCTGCCTGGGCGTCGGCGTGCCGTTCGCGGTCGCGGCGGCGCTCGCCTGTCCCGAGCGGCAGGTGATCGCGATCACTGGCGATGGCGCCTTCGGCATCAACGCCATGGAAATCGACACCGCGGTCCGCCACGGCGCCAAGGCGGTGTTCATCGTCTCCAACAACGCGGCCTGGAACATCGAGCGCTACGACCAGGAGGTCAATTACGGCGGCCGGGTGGTCGGCACGACCTTGCGCCATTCCGACTACGCCATGCTGGCCAAGGGCCTGGGCGCCTACGCCGAGCGGGTCGAGGATCCGGACGAGCTGCCGGCCGCGCTCGAGCGCGCCTTGGCGCACGCGCCGGCGCTGCTCGACGTCGTGACCTCGCAGACCGTGGTTTCGTCGGATGCCAGGAAAGGCTTGGGCTTCGTGCCCGACTATCAGGCGCTGACCGCCTGGAACGACGCCGAGCGGCGCCGCCGCGGCGAGATCTAGCTGGCGCACCAAGCGGGGGAGGCAGCATGGATCCCTTCGACTACGGCACGCTCTATGACAGCCTGCAGCGGACCGTCGGCCGCTTCGCCGAGCGCCCGGCCTACGCCGTGCCGCCCATGGCCAAGCGCGCCTACCATCCGGACGGCAAGAGCTACAGCTGGGCCGAGACCGCGGCCGCGGTCGAGCACCACAAGCGGATCTACGCCGCCGCCGGCTA
>CADEGR010000033.1:3817-7289 GCA_902826935.1 uncultured Alphaproteobacteria bacterium
GACGGCGCCACCGAGGCCGCCCTCCTGTACACCTCCGGCACCACCGGCCGGCCCAAGGGCTGCATCCTGACCAACGAGTATTTCCACACCTTCGGCAGCTGGTACCTGGCGCGCGGCGGCCTCTTGACCATGCGCGAGGGCGTCGAGCGGATGTATAATCCCCTGCCGCTGCACCACGCCAACTGCCTTTCGATCTCAGCGCCGGCCATGCTGCTGACCGGCGGCTGCCTGATCTTCCCCGATCGCTTCCACGCCAGCACCTGGTGGCAGGACATCGCCGGCTGCGAGGTCACGGCCGTGCATATGCAAGGCATCATCCCGAACCTGCTGCTCAAGCTGCCGCCCTGTCGTGAGGAGCGGGAGCACGCGGTCCGCTTCGGCCTCTGCGCCGGCATCGAGCCGACCCACCACGCCGCCTTCGAGGAGCGCTTCGGCTTTCCGATCGTCGAGATGTGGGCGATGTCGGAAACCGGCCGGCTCCTGACCGACAATGTCGAGCCGCGCCTGATCCACACCCGCGCCTTCGGCCGGCCGGCGCCGGGCCTGGACGCCATGGTGGTCGACGCCGACGACCAGGAGCAGCCGGTCGGCGTGCCGGGCGAGCTGGTGATCCGCCATACCGCCGAGGCGCCGCGCAAGGGCTTCTTCTCCGGCTATCTCAAGAACGAGGCGGCGACCGAGGAGGCCTGGCGCGGCGGCTGGTACCATACCGGGGACGTCGCGGTCCGCGACGAGACCGGCATGCTGTATTTCGTCGACCGGATGAAGAACATCATCCGCCGCTCCGGCGAGAACATCGGCGCCGCCGAGGTCGAGGCCTGCCTCACCACCCACGACCAGGTCAGGCAGGTCGCGGTGATCGCCGTGCCCGACGACCTGCGCGACGAGGAGATCATGGCCTGCATCGTGCCGGCCGCCGCCCCCGCCTCGCCCGAGGCCCTGGCCAGGGAGCTGCTGGCCTACTGCATCGAGCACATGGCCTATTTCAAGGCGCCCGCCTGGTACCTGTTCGTCGACCAGCTGCCGACCGGCACCTCGCAGAAGGTCCAGAAGATCAGCCTGTTCCCGGCCGGCGTCGATCCGCGCGCGCAGCCGGGCGTGATCGATCTGCGGCCCCTGAAGAAGCAGCCGGCCGGCGCCAAGAGCAGCTGACCGGGGAGGGGACATGACCGCCGCACCTGCTGCTTACCGCCTGCATGTCCCGGAGCGCGACATCGCCGATCTGCGGGACCGCCTGGCGCGCACCCGCTGGCCGGACCAGACCCCCGGCGCGCCCTGGGCCTACGGCACCGACGTCGCCTGGCTGCAGGGCTTGTGCGCCTATTGGCAAAACCAGTTCGACTGGCGGGCGCAAGAAGCGCGCCTGAACGCCTGGCCGAACTACCGGGTGCGCCTCGCCGACATCGACCTCCACTTCCTGCATGTCCTGGGCCACGGGCCGGCACCCATGCCGCTGCTCCTCTCCCATGGCTGGCCGGGCTCGGTCTTCGAGTTCCTGGAGATCATCCCGCGGCTGACCGACCCGGCCCGCTTCGGCGGCGATCCGGCCGACGCCTTCACCGTGGTCGCCCCCTCGCTGCCCGGCTTCGGCCTGTCCTTCGCGCCTGGCCAGCGCCGCTTCGCGGTCGAGGCGACCGCCGAGTGCTTCGCCGCCCTGATGACCGACGTCCTGGGCTACCGGCGCTTCGCCGCGCAAGGCGGCGACTGGGGCTGCTTCATCACCGCCCGCCTCGGCCACGCCTATGCCGAGCGCCTCCACGGCATCCACCTGAACCTCCTGCCGCTCCGGCGCGACCCGCAAATGGTCGCCAATCCCACGCCCGCGGAGCGCCAGTATCTCGACGAGCTCGCGCTCTTCCTGAAGGAGGAGACCGGCTACCAGTGGATCCAGGGCACCAAGCCGCAGACCCTGGCCTTTGGCCTGACCGACTCGCCGGCCGGCCTCGCCGCCTGGATCACCGAGAAATTCCACGCCTGGACCGACAGCGGCGGCGACATCGAGCAGGCGGTCGGCAAGGACCAGCTCCTCGCCAACATCGCCCTCTACTGGTTCACCGGCGCCATCGGCTCGTCGTTCTGGCCGTACTACGCCCGCATGCACGGCCCCTGGCCGATCCCGGATGGCGCCACCATCGACGTGCCGATGGGCTATGCCGAGTTCCCGCGCGAGATCCTGCGCCCGCCGCGCTCGCTGGCCGAGAAGACCTTCACCGACATCCGCCGCTGGAGCGTGATGCCCAAGGGCGGCCACTTCGCCGCCCTGGAGCAGCCCGCGGCGCTCGCCGGCGAGATCCAGGCGATGTTCCGGCCGCTGCGCTAGCGGCCGGATCCGGCCTTCGGCAGCTAGCCGGAGCACCCTGCCGTCACGCCCTCACGCGCTCTTCAGCGCGTCATACAGGCCCCGCTCGAAGCCCGCATAGAGCTTCATCACCTCGGTATCCGCGAACGGCAGCAGCTGGGTCATGATCGTGCCGGTCACGCGCTTGGCGGGGTCGATCCAGAAATAGGTGTTGAACAGGCCGGCCCAGCACAGGCTGCCGGGACTGCGGCCCGCCGGGCCCTCCTCGGTGTTGATGTCGAAGGACAGGCCCCATTTGTGGGACATGCCAGGGAAGAAGTTGGCGTCGTTCGAGAGATCCGGGCGCACCGTCTTCAAGGTCGTGACCTCGAGATCACCGATATGGTTCGCCCGCATGGTCGCGACGGTCGCGGGCTGCAGCACGGTCGCCCCGTTGAAGCTGCCGTCGTGCAGCAGCATCTGCAGGAACTGCATGTAGTCGCGCGGCGTGCTGAACAGAGCGCCGCCGCCCATGAAGAATTCGGGCCGCTGCGGCATCTCGAACTCGGTCGGCTCGAGGACCCCGCCATCCTTGCGGTTGTGCATGGTCGCCACCCGCGCCTTGTGCGCCGAGCCGATCAGGAAGCCGGTGTCGGCCATGCCGAGCGGCTGGAAGATGTGCTCGCGGAAATAGATCTCGAGCGACTGGCCGCTGACCGCCTCGACCGCCCGGCCGACCCAGTCGATGTTGATGCCGTACTCCCAGCGCTCGCCCGGCTCGAACATCAGCGGCGCCAACAGCGCCGCCGTCTTGCACTCGCCAATGAACGGCGTGCCGGTGGCCTTCTCGTACTGGCCCATCGGCTCGCTCCAGATGCTGTAGACGAAGCCGGCGGTGTGGGTGAGCAAATGACGGAGCGTGATCGGCCTGGTCGCCGGCCGCAGCGTCGGCTGACCTGCGCTGTCGAAGCCGGTCAGAATCCGTGGCGCCTTCAGCTCGGGCAGGAGCTCGCCCATCGCCTGGTCGAGCGACAGCTTGCCCTGCTCGACCAGCTGCATGCAGGCGGTCGCCGTGATCGCCTTGGTCATCGAGGCGATCCAATAGACGGTGTCCGGGGTCACATCCGGACCGTCGGCGACCTGCTGGCCGAACGCGCCCTCGTAGACGATGCCCTTGTCGGTCGCGGCCATGGC
>CADEGR010000033.1:7389-34383 GCA_902826935.1 uncultured Alphaproteobacteria bacterium
TCTTCAACAGGTCACGCCGGCTCTGCTGAGCTGATGTCATGGGTTCGGCCTCCCTGGGGCCGGCTGGTCCAGCCTTCGCGCCGGCCATCCTTGGCAGACTCAATTAGGGCGCCGCCCAAGAGCGGGTAGCCATTTGCGCCGGTATTTTGGCTCGATCAGAAAATTATCTGCGATATTGGAGCTCATCTCGACTCGCTCAGACAACATCGGGTGCTGCATCTTGGCAATGTAGGTTGCCAAAGAGCATGGTCCAACCGGACTACCAGCCGCGGCAGCTCTGGACGGACGATCGGCGCTGCCATGAGCTTGGGTTAATCGAGGCGCCAGGCAGCCAAGACTAGGCGGACGCAAAGACCATGCTGAGCGAGGCGCAGGTGACCGAATCCGCGGAGGTGATTTGGCGCCATTGGCATGCGGAACCTGCCTGACAGGATGCCGGCGGTCGCACAGCCCCAGCCCCGGCAAGACGGCTATGAGATCCAGGCAGCGCTGGAGCGCGGCAGCAGCCAGTCGATGTATGGCTGGAAAATCACGACGACCAGTGCAGGCGGGTAACGATGGCCTTGCCGGGTTGAGTCAGGTGCTCTTTTGATGAGCGCGCTGATCGCGAAGGCCCGATCTAGGGCTTGAGCATAGCGAGAGTCCAACTAAAGGTAAATTTATTATTGGCTCTCTATAACACTTATAGTAGCAAAACTTGCTAATGAAGCGGCTGATCTGGTTGCAGCGTATCGAAATCGCTTAAACGACAGACAGAGGAGACAAAAAGCGGTGTCGTAATCTCAGAGCAGGATGTTCAGCCGATACTCATGCCCCTCGCATCGCTACTGCATGCCGCCCTGACTGCCCAAAACGGCGTTGATAGAGGTCTCCAGCTGTCCAATTTTTTTTTCCAGACCACCTCAAACCGAGCTCCGCTCGTAGAGCTGGCTGATCACCTGGCACAGGAGCTGACCGCCGTTCGAGTGAACGGCAGGTAGCCAAGCTCGTCGAGGATGATGAAGTCGGGCCGGGCCCGATAGTCCGCCATCCGGCCCTGGCGGTCGGCGCGGGCCTCGGCCTCGAGCTTGCTGACCAGGACGCACCGTGCGGGGCTGCGGGTTCCCCCAGGCGCGGACTGTGCTGGCCATCTGGCAGGAGACTACAACCGGTCCGTCTGCATTCGAGCGCAAGCTATGCCAGGGCATGCCCCGGCATAACTTGTCACCAAGGCCCAGCACGGGCATCAACAGCGCGGCGGACTCGACGTCTGACCGACGGGAGCTGGGGAACCAGCTCATTCAAGCTCGCCAAGTCCACCGAACTTCAGGGGCGCCGCCTGAACGGCACCAACTGCCTGGCGAGATCGTCAACGGCGTCAGGTTTGCGACGGAGAATCAGTCGAAGCGGCCAGGACTCCGCCGCCCCTTGATCGCGCTCCAAAAAGAGCCATGCTCGCTGGTCGTGAACCGAACCGCATCGTCAGGCAATCTTGAGCAGCGCCCGGTCGTCGATGTGAACCGGCACCGGCTCTGCGATTTCGCCGACAAACGAGCCATCGCGGGCGGTATGTTGGAAGCCAAGCAAGACCAGGCCGTCACCGGTTGGCACGATCCGGGCGGCGTAGCGTGAGCACGGCATGGCGCCGTCGAGGAAGGGGCCGGGTGCGATCGTCCAGGGGCCGCGCGGATCCTCAGCGACCAGGTAGTGCGTGCCGGTGACGGGTCGGCCCGGATAGGATGCGATATAGGCCTTGGACCAGTGCTCGGCGTCGGTGCAGAAAAGGCAGTACCAGCGGCCTCGCGCACCGAAGACCTGGGGCACTTCCATCTGCCCGAACAGCCCACCCGCGAACGCCGGTGCCTGGAGCGTCCAGACCGCCAGGTCTGGCGAGGTGGCCAAACCGATGGCGCCGCCGGCATTCGGCTCCGCGACGCCCGGCACCCGGGCGGTGAAGAACATCAGCCAGCCGTCGCCTCCCGGGTCGCGCATGACCCAGGGATCGCGCATCGCCCGGTCGTGCCAGTGGCCTGGCGTGTGCTCCTCATAGACGTCGCCCGCGAGGTCGAGCGCCAGGCCGTCGCCGACCCGCGCCCAACCGTGCAGATCGGTGCTGGTCGCGTGGCCGATCCGCTGCTTCAGTCCGTTCTCGGACTTGCTCGAGCCAGTATAGAACAGGTGCCACAGGCCGTTGTCGTCCTTGACCACCGAGCCCGTCCAGGTCGTGCAGTCATCCCAGGCTGGCCCGTCTGACGGCGCGAAGCACGTGCCTTTGTGCTCCCAGACGCTCAGATCCCTGCTGACGGCATGGCCATGCGAGGCGTTTCGATGCCGCAGTTCCGGATCGCCAAGCGCCTTGTCAGCTTGCAGGAAGAATGCGTGCCAGAGATCGCCGTCCCGGACGTACCAGCTATCCCAGATCCACTTGTCAGGCAGTGCGATGGTCATGGCCGCACCATATCGACAGCATCATGGTGTGAAAAGCGAACAACATTCCTATTCATGCGCCCGCTGCGCGCAAGGGCCGACCGCCGCCTCAGCGCCAAGGCTTCGCCGCCGATGCACGTTCAATGAAATCGGGCGCCTGCGTGACCTGCAACGAAGCAATCGGCTCGCCCGCAAGTCGCCTGACCAGAAGGTCGGCCAGCGGATCGACAGCATCGCGCAGCGACAGCTTCGTGACGGTCAGCGGCGGGTCCAGCAAGTCCGTCTGCACCTGCGGCAGAACGTCGTCGTGGGCAACGACGGACAGGTCGCCGGGGATCGACAATCCGTGCCCGCGGGCGACCTCGTAGACGCCGGCCGCGACCAGCGAGTTGCAGCAGATGATCGCGCTCGGCCGGTGCGCCCTGTCGGCGAGCAGCGCCGCGGCCGCCTGGGCACCATAGGCAGCGGACGTGTCGCCATGGACGATCGACCGCGGCTCGACGGCCAAGCCATGCGCCGCCATGGCATCGCGATACCCTTGAATCCGTGCTTCGACCGACGGCCAGGTCGCCGGTCCGGCCAGGTTGGCGATACGTCGATGGCCAAGCCCGGCAAGCAGGTCGACGGCGATCACAGACGCAGCGTGGTTGTCGGTATCGAAATAGGCATAGCGCTCGTCGCCGCCTTGATGGCCATGGACCACGAACGGGACAGCACGTTCGAGCAGGAAGTCGATGCGCGGATCGTCGATGCCTGGAAAGAGCAGGACGTAGCCGTCCAAAGCGCCACGCCCGAGCAGCCGTTGGTGGGTCGCAAGGAGATTGCTGCCGTCGCTTATATGCAGGACGAAATCGAGATCGCGCTTGGCGAAGGCCTGCGACAGACCGGCAACGAACTCGACGAAATGACCGTACTCGAACGGCTGCGGCGGCCTTTCGAGCACGAGGCCGACCATGCCGGACCGGCCGGCAACCAGCTTTCGGGCGGCCTGATTGGGCACGTAGTTCAAGGCCCGGGCGACGGTCTCGACGTGTCGCCGGGTCGGCTCGGTGACGTCGCTGAAGCCGCGCAGCGCCCGGCTCACGGTGGTCACCGACAGGCCGGTGGCTTTTGCCACGTCGCGCAACGTCGTCATGGGCGAAATGGCAGACGCTCGCCTGGTCCGCGTCCGTGCCGGTGGTCGGTTCTGCCGCGCCATTCGCATCGGCTCGTCAGAAGACGACCTCCACCGGATCCAGATTGATCTGGAAGCAGGGCGAGAACGTGCAGCTGCGGTCTTCGCCCGCCGCGTCGGTATAGGGTGCTATGCAGCAGAGACGCTGGCGCTCGAAATCGGCTGCCAGCACCGTCATTCCGAACATGCCCGCCAGCCCGGGCACGGCGCTGCCGCGGGCGCTCCATGGCCGCCAGGGGCCGTCGAGCGAGCGAGCGAGGTGCAGCCGGATCGTCTTGTCGACCGCGCTGTCGGGCTGCCGCTCGTCGAGGCGGTTGCAGGTCGAGCTGACCAGGTAATACGTCCCGTTGCGATGGTCGTGGTAGATCTTCGGCAGCTCGAACTGGGTGAGGCCGTCGCCGTCCTCGACGGTCGTCGGCGGGAACAGGCGGTCCACGACAAATTGCTGCCCGTCACGGCGCAGCAGAGCGTGGCCAAGGGCGCCCAGCTTTGGCGCCGCTTTCGCGCTCCAGAACAGATGGAGCCGGTGCTCGCCGTCGATGAAGACGTAGGGGTCGCGCCAGGCGAGGACGGGACCGCCACCCTCCCCGCCCCGGTGGCCGAGATCGGCCGGTGCGGCGAGATAGTAGCCAGCCTCGGTGATCATCGCGTGGTCGCGGCGCGGACAGAGCACCGGCGCGTCGGCTCTGGCCGTGATCCTGGTGCCGTCCGAGAGCGCCAGCATCAGCGTCTGCAGGAAACAGTGGTCCTCGTCGACCTCGTACAGACCGGTGTAGGCGGCCAGCACCTGACCGTCGGGCAGCGGCTCGATGCTGCCGCTCCAGATCGTCCGCGAATCGGCCAGCCCCTGGCCCGAACGCGGGGCGATGAAGCAGCCCTCGTCCCGCCACGAGCTGCCCCGGTCGCGGGAGGTGAAGTGGCGCACATGGAAGGGCACGCCGTTGCGCTCCATGGGCAGCAGCGGCGAGCCGTCCGCCTTCCTGCGCATGACGGCCAGCGCGTAGAGGTGAAACACGCCGCTCCCGTCGACATAGGACCAGGCGTCCCACAGCAGCAGGTCGGGATGGCGAATGCCGTCGCGAAAGAGCATGTCGGACGGCGCTGGCAAGGGGTGGTTCACCGAGTCCTCCGCACCTCGGCTGCTGGCATGGCCATTATTTCATCGGCCGCACGATCAGCAGGTCGCAGGTCGAGTCCTTCACCAGCTCCGTCGCGACCGTGCCCAGCAGACGTTCGGCGATCGACCGCTTGTGACGGGCACCGATCACCAGCAGTTCGGCCTGCCGCTCGCGCGCGACCTTGATCAGCGCGTTCGCGGCGTCCCCCTCGACCAGCAGCGCGGCCGCGACGGTGGCGCCCCGATCCCCGGCCACGGCGACGGCGTGGCGGATCGCCTCGCTGGCGGCGGACCGGCCGAGCACCTCGTCGATTCGAGGATCGCCGCCGGTCGTGGCGACGTTCTTGGCCTCCTCGCGGCGCGACAACGCGCTGTAGGCGCAGACGATCACGAGATCGGCGTCGTCATGCTTGGCGAGCCAGGCGGCGCGGGCGACCGTCGGCTCGGCAAGGTCCGAGCCATCGGTCCCGACGACGATGACATGATAGTCCGTCATGCTGCTCATCGGATCCTCCATTGCCGGTCAGTGGCCGCCGGGCATGGCCATGACGTCGTCGACGTCGCGCACGATCGGGGGTTCCTTGATCCATAGCATGGTGACGGCAGCGATGCCGAGCATGATGCCCGCGAAGGTGATGGCGTTGTTCGGGTTGTCACCGAGGAGGTTGGTGTAGACCCAGCCAAACGTCACCGAATGGATCAGCATGGGGATCACGATCATCATGTTGATGATGCCCATGTACACGCCGTAGCGGGTCGAGGGAATCATGCGCACCGCCATGATGTAGGGCACGCCCATGATCGAGGCCCAGGCGATGCCGAGGCCGATGATCGGGATGAACAGAAGGTACTTGTTCGTGAGATGCGGGAAGATCAGCAGGCCGGCCGCCGCGCAGAGGAGGCACGCCATGTGCACCAACTTGGCGCCGCGCCGGCGGGCGATGGCGACGAGCGAGAACGCGACCGAGAATGTCACGATGTTGTACCAGCCGTTGATCAGGCCGGTCCAGCCGACCGCGTCCTTGAAGCCCTCGGCTTGTGCGTCCGTGGTGCCCCAGACTGACTGCGCCATCGAGAGCGTCACGAACTGCCAGTAGCAGACCATCGCATACCACTGGAACAGGTAGACCACGCCGAGCTTCCTGAGCTCGACCGGCATCTCGACGATCGCATCCCAGATCTCCTTGACGAAGCCGAGCGCGCTGCCCTTGTGCTCGCGGAGCGCCTTGAGCTCGGCCTCGGTCGGCGGGATTTCCGGCGTCGTCAGCACCGAGACCAACACCGAGCCGATCGAGCAGACCGCGCCGAGCATGAACGAGCCAACCACCCAGTACGGAATTCCGGCCGCCGTGGCGCCTTCGATCAGGTTCTGGAAAAAGAAGAGCGAGAGGTTGGCGAGCGTGATGCCGAAACCGGTGAAGAAGCTTTGGGCGAGAAAGCCCTTGCCCAGCTGCGAGGGCGGCAGCTTGTCGGCGATGAAGGCGCGATAGGGCTCCATCGCCGTGTTGTTCGACGCGTCGAGCAGCCAGAGCAGCAGCACCGCCATCCACAGCGCCGACACGAACGGGAACAGGAAGAGGCAGATCGAGCAGCCGATGGCGCCAATCAGGAAGAACGGCTTGCGTCGGCCCCAACGCTCGCTCCAGGTGCGGTCCGACAGCGCGCCGATAATCGGCTGGATCAGGAGGCCGGTGATCGGCCCGGCGAGGTTCAGTATCGGCAGGTCGTGCGCGTTCGCGCCGACGAACTGGAAGATCGGGTTGATCGCTGTCTGCTGCATCCCGAAGCTGTACTGGATGCCGAAGAAGCCGAGATTCATCAGCAGGATCTGCCGCATGTCCATGAGCGGCTTTTGACGCACGATCGTGGTGTGCGTGAGCTTGGCGCCGGTGGTCGGCACGCCGTCGCTCACTGCGGTCAGGGTGGTCACCGGGCACCTCCTGCCTTGCGGTCTAGATAGGCCTGGAGCCGGCCAAGCTCGAGTTCCCAGCCCTCGCTGTGATAGCCCGCGACATTGGCGTCGTAAGGTCCCTGGACAATGCGCACCAGCGTGCCGTCACGGCCCATCTTGTTGAACTCGACCCTGAGCTCGAGGGGCCGGTCCGGATCGATGCCGGGGTCGCCGGTGATCCGCTGCCGGGCCACGAAGACGTCCGGGTCGAAATACTCCGTGAACACCGCGTCGGTCGTCACCCGGGTGGTCGGATCGCTGTCACGGATCTTGACGTGGTGGTGCTTGCCACCGACGCGGAGCTCGGAGCTGACTGTCTCCTGCTCGACGTGCCAGCCGGGACTGCCTCGCCATTGGGCCATTTCGTCGGGCGCGGTCCAGGCCCGAAACACGACGGGTCGCGGATAGTCGAACTGCCGCTCGACAATCACCATGACATTGGCTGCCATGCGCCTCCCTTTCATCGGCGAACTTGAAATTCGCTCCACGCCCGTTGGCCGGTCGGATTTTTCTTAACGTTAAGATCGATCGATCCGCCGCCGTTGTCAATTGCCCATGATCCGGGCCGCGAGCGGAGAACGCCCGTCGGCAACGGCCGAAGGGCTGGGTCTGGGACGGCATCGCGCGAGCGCTATCCGGCAAGGTCCGGCGAATCCTGGCGCCCTCTTTGCCGAGCTTGGGCGACGATCATGCAAATCTCGGCCCCGCCATTGGCTTGTGGCGCCACGTGGATCACCTTGAAAACCTGATCCTACGGGAAGACCTGGCGCGGATCCTGCTGGTTGGGCATTCCTACGGTGGCGCGGTCATTCATGGACTCGAGGCGCGGCTCGTAGACCGGATCCGTGCGGTCGTGCATCTCGAAGGCGCGATCCCGGCACCGGATGCTTCGGTCGTGGACGGCTGGCGCGCCGACTATCGCCAGGAGATCCTGGCCCTGGCAGCCGCGAATCGCGGCTGGCGGGTGCCGCCGCCGGGTCCGGCGATGTGGATCGGCCTGTCCGCCGAGCAGCAGCGCTGGCTGCGCTCGCAGCTGACGGCCCAATCGCTCAAGACGTTTCAGGACACCATGCCAGCCGACCTCGCGCTGTCGGATCGCCCGCATTACCATCTATGGGCCAGGATCGGCCGAACCACCCCTATCAGGCCGTGGTCGAGCGGTTTCGTGATCAAGAGCATTGGGCGGTCATCGCGACCACCGGCGGCCATGAACTGCCGCTGACCAATCCCCCAAGCGGTGCTGCGGGTGATCGACGCCGCCATCCGGCATGAGCGCCTGCCGAGCGAAATCTGAAGCCATCAATCACTGTTGCGTGACTGTTCTGCCGGCTCGCCCGGCGGCATCCACGAGCGTGTCCCGCAGCTGCGCGAGCTGGGCGATGGCTGCCATCGCGCTGCTGCCGGCACCGGCGCGCGGCAGGCGCAGCCGCACGCCATGGGGCAGCTTCCGATGGAGCTCCGTGCTGTTGACGACATCGGGATGAGCAACTGCCAGCAGATCGCGGCTGGCTGTACAGCTGCTGCCTTCGCGCAGCGCCTCCGCGCGGCCAAGATGAGTCGCGACATGGATCGCAGGCAAGGCCTCGCCGCAATAGGCGAACCGCTCGCCGATGGCGCCGTCCAGCTCGACGGCGTCGTAGAGGAGCCGGGCGCTGAGTCCGCAGGCCGAGCGCATGATCAGCAGCTCGGGCGCATCTTCATGCTCGCCCATGCGCCGGACGATCTCGGCTTTGGCGGGGCCCGGCACCAGGCTTGCGACCATGACCGCATCGCAGACGACCGCGTCCGGTGGCGCTCGGTGCAGCGTGCTGCGGCTCTGAAAGACCGTGCTGCCGGCGTCACGATGAACCACCTTCATCTTGCCTGGCGCCAGAACCTCGAGCCGTTCAAGGTTTGCGATCAGTCGGCTCGAGCGCTCGATCGCAGCCTGATCGCGGTCGATCAGCACGACCTCCACATCGGTCATCAGGTGCATGAAGATCGCGCTGAGCGGTAGCGGACCGCTGCCGCAAAAGGCGATCCGTCGGCCGGCAAGCGACCCTGCCCATGGATCGGCCGGCAGGGCCAGCGCGTCATTCAGCCTGGTGATCGACCGGTCGAGCAGCTGCCCGACGGGCTCGCCCATCTGGGTCGCGCCAGCCATGAGCGCGCGCTCGCGAATGAAGCGTGGCGCTGCCTGGCGCTCCAGCATCGCCAGCTCGGCCAAGGTCATGAGCTGGTAGTTGCGCAGATAGGGAAAGCCGCGCAGCAGCATGCCGGCCAAGCCCAGACGCCGGGTGCGAGCGCGCTCGAGCGGCCGGGCGCGCATCGACAGGCCGCGCAGCTGGCAGCCGTGCAACATCGGCGGGGCGGCAGCTGCCGCCGCCATCTGCTCCTGCCGCCTTGGGATCACGGTGCGATCGGGCCTGCCGCCGGCCAGCCACCCTGCCTCGATCCGCGCGTTGATCAGATCGGCGTGATGCAGCTCCAGCTCGCTCTCGGCTGCAGCTGCGATGCGCTTGAGGATCCGCGCGCGGCGGCCAAGCTCGGGATCGTCACCGATCCGCCCAGTCATATGCACGAGCACGCTCGCATGGAGCAGCTCTTGATCCGCGGTGCGCTGCAACGGCGCCGTGCGGCCATCGGTCGGCAGGTGATGGCTGCCGAAATGGCGGCAAGCGACGCGGACCAGCTTGGTCAGGCTGGCATTGACGGTCGGTGACGGCTTGAGCGGCGTGAAGTCCTGCCCGTCCTCGTTCAAGCGACAACGATCGAAGAGCGGCTTCAGCTGCTCGTAGACCGAGGAGCCTGGTTCTGGCTCGCGACGGAAGCACCCGTCGCGCTGGGCCACGCCGAAGATCGCGCCGATGGTCCGCTCGGCGACCTGGCGACCCTCGATCTCCGGATCAAAGGAGCGGCGAGCGCGGCGCGCCGCAACTTGTGCTTGAATCACTGGTGCCCACCTTTCCTGGCGCGCTGCACGGCGAGCCTTGCCACGAGCAATCGCAGTCGCGCTGCAGTTATACAAAGTCCGGGTGGTTGATCAAGCGCCACTTGTTCTCATTGGCGTCTTTCTAGAGAGAATAAAAATTATAATACTTCTAATTCAGGTCAGAACTCTTAAGGATTTACCGGACGCAACAAAGATCGCTTGCGAATGCATCCAGGCGTGCCTGGACACTATGCTTTGACGGATGCTGCCGACTGCTTGACTATCCGCATGAATGGACGGTCGAGATGCTGCAGAATCGATGGCGACTGGCGCCGCCGAGATGACATGCCGCAGCCGATCCACCCCTTTGCGAGCTTGACCGGTGCGGTTGTCATGGCCATGTCGCCAAGACGTTGCGGCCGGGTTGCCACGCGCTGGTGATGAGGGATGTGCGCCTGAATGAGCAAGCGAGCCAAGGATGTGCCCTCACCTTGCATCGACATCTGCAAGTACAAGCTGAAGAAGAGCCGCTGCATCGGCTGCGGCATGACCGAGCAGGAGCAAAAGCGCTTCAAGAAGCTCGCCAGCAAGCAGCAGCGCCTAGCCTTCCTCGAAGCGCTGCGCGCTCAACAGGGCGACCTTGGAATCGATGCTTACTGGCTCAAGATGTACCAGCGCAAGTGCCGGAAAAAAGGCGTCGGCCTGCCGCTCCTGGAACCGGCCTGAGCAGCGCCAAGCCGGAGCATGATCCGATCGCGAACCTGCTCCAGCTGGCGTCGCGACACCGTCGCCCGATCAGCCTCGCCTGCCTGATGCGGCAGCGCCTCAGCCCTTGAGATGGGCGCGCAGCATCCAGGCGAACTTGTCATGGATGCGGCCGCGCTCGACCGCGAGATCATTGGTCATGACGTCGCCATGCTTCTCGGCCAGGCTGGCCAGCGCGGTCAGGGTCGCTGACAGGGTTTCCTGATCGGCCTGGAGGTTCGCAACCATGGCGGTCGCCGCGATCTTGCCATCGCACTCCTTGATGGCGCTGCGGCGCAGGAACTCGCTGAACCGGCCTTCCGCATGGGCATCGAGCGCCTTGATCCGCTCGGCGAGATCGTCCTGGCCCCCGAAATGATCCTCGTAGATCTTCTCGAACAGCGCGTGCAGCGGGCCGAACTCCATGCCCTCCACGTTCCAATGGTAGTTCTGCGCCTTGATCGTCTCGACCGCGGTCTCGGCCAGGGCCTGGGTCAATCCCTCGACCAGCTCCTGCTTGGCGGAAGGCTCCAGGCTGGTAACCACCTGATTCATCGCTAACCTCCTTCGATCTCTTGCTGTTAGGTGACTTAGTTAGACTCGTTCAAAACTATATCAAGGGGGGCCGCCGGCACGCCAAGGCCCGGCCTCGAGCTGGCCTTCCGACAAGGTCCGCCCGAGGCCGGCGAGCAAGAACCGCGCCCGACGACGGGCAATCGGCATGATGCGCCAGGCGATCATCGCGCGGACGCTCGCATCGTCGCCCTCGGCCACCAGCGTCAGCAGCTGGATCAGCCATCGCTCGTCGAGCGAGCAGGCCTCGACCCGGGGGCGGTAGAAGACCAGCCGCCGCCGCGCGTGACGATCGAGCAAACCGAACCAGGCGACGGCGTAGCTGGCAGCACTCGCCCGCGCTTCGCCGCGCAGCACGAAGCAGGCCTCCTCGGCCGATGCGCGCGGCGTGAGCCGGCTCTGCACCAGCCACCAGCGCAAGCGGGTCAGCAGGATACGTTCCGTAGCATTGATCGCCGGCAGCGCGAAACCGGCCGGCCGGATGCTCGCGCAGGCCGGCAACGCGATCACGTTGCGACCGCCTCCCGCGTCGCGGCCAGCAGCTTCGGCAGAGTGTCCCACGACTCCGTTCAAGACCCGGTTCCCGATCATGCTTCTCTGCCATGTGGCTTGCCGACTGGCACAATCAAGCGACCGAACGGCGCGTGGCCATCATGGCCTTCGGCGCCGCCGCCTGGCCGCGCCGGCAACCGTTGGCGAGCCGGCTCGCGTCCGCCAGCGTCAGTGCAGCCGGCCGGGGTCGGCCGCGCTCAGGCTCTGCAGCGGCCGCAGCGGCAGACGCATGCGCTGGCGCTCCAGCAGCAGGCCCAGGCTTGCCGCACCGCGCTCAGTTGGTCGCTGGCTGGATCGTGGACCCGATAGCGATCCGCAGGAGCCGGATGATCTGCGCCTGGCCGGCCGGCGTCGGCCGCAACGCCTGCGAACGGCCATCGGTCACGATCTGGTCCTGGCCCAGCAAGGCGGCCAGCCGCTCGCTCAGGAGGTGCCGAGCCGCTGGCCCGACCCACGGCATGCGCCCGATCGCGGCCAGCAGATCGGCCGCTGGGCGCGGCGTTCCTGCGAGCAGGCCAAGCAGAAACAAGTCGGCCCATGCTCTGGCGCCCAAGATCGCCCCTGCCGTCACCCGTCCGCTCCCAGCGCCATGATCGTAGCTCCATTGCCGGTTCATTGTCCGATTTTCGCTGATCAAGGCAAGTACTTGTTACGAACCTTCACCAAGATCAGAACTATAACAATCCCAGATATGCCGATTTACTGATGACGACTTGGAACCATTGAAATTGCACTGCTCCACGTCGTCAGCTTGCGCCGGACTGGCCGACCGTCAGCGGCACGATCAGCGGCGCTGGATGTTCCGGATGGGGCAGGATCGCCGTCCGAATGCCGAAGATGCGGCCGATCTGAGCACTGGTCAGCACCGCCGCGGGCGGGCCCAGCGCCTAGAGCCGGCCCGCCTGCAAGAGGTCGATCTGATCGCCGAGCCACGCGGCAAGATTGAGATCATGCAGGATGGCGAACACCGCACCGCCGGGCCGCAGATGGACTTTGTGGACCGCATCACCCCGGGCGTCGAAGACCTGCAGGCTGCGCTTGAGCGGCCCGCCAGCCCGCCCCGGCTCGTCGAGGGCGAAGGCGAACCGCCAGTGCTTCAGGAACAGCCCAGATCGATCGCCTCGCCGTAGATCCCGACGACCTGCCCGTCGCCCTTGGCGGCGAGCATCGTCGCCGTGCCGTCGCCAGCAGGCCCTTTGGTGGCCGCGATCAACGCCGCTTCGCTGACCCCGATGCGCATGGCAAGCTCACGCGGCTGGAGGCCAGCCGCGGTCGCCAGATGCGCGCGGCTCGCGCGGATGGCATCGCCTCCGGTTGCCGGATCACGCCCGAGCCTCCGCTCCCTCCATCAAGTCGATCCACCGCGGCCTTGCCAGCGTCACGTCTCGTTATTGTTCATGCTTGATCCGAACATTTCCAGTCAATCCACCTATATTGGAACTATTCCATTTAGAACAACACTGCGATAGAAGTTTTCATTTTCTATTTGGAATAATTATGACATGGAGGTTGACTCGAGAGATGACATTTTTACATCTTGGCTATTGGCGATCTATCAGACGCATATTAAGAGAACGCATCCCTTCATCACCAAAGCAGGATGCCGAGCGATGGCGACAGTGCATCAGATCAAGACCTGGGCGACCAGCCAGGCCGACGGAGACGCCATGAATGTCGACCACGCCATTCTCTGGCGACGAATGATCGAGCTGCTGGATCGCAGCCTGGATGACTACGCACGGGCATTTCGGCTGGCCGGTTTCGAGGTCTTTGCTCGGCCGTTTCAGGTCGACGAGTTCGTGCCGATCAACGTCGACTGCAACCGGATGGCCAGCGTCGCCGCCAAGCTCCCTTGCTACACCGGCGTCAAGGCCCTGTTCCGCCTCGTCAAGCCCGCCTGAGCGCCATGGCCGCCCGCGACTTCTACGATTCGGAGCTGGTGGTCGCCACCTACGATCTCCTCACCGAGCAGGGCAATCCCCAGATCAACGGTGATCGCGCGTTCTACCTGGACTGCGCGGCTCGCCATGGCGGACCGGTGCTGGAGCTGGGCGTGGGCACCGGTCGGGTGGCCTGGGCGCTCGCCGAGGCGGGCTACTCGGTCGTGGGCCTGGATCGCTCGGCCGGCATGTTGCGGGCGGCAGAGCGCAAGGGAGCAGCCCTGCCAGCGGCGACCCGTGCACGCGTCCAGCTGACCCAGGCGGACATCGCTGATTTCGATCTGGATCAGCGCTTTCCCCTGGCCCTCATCACCTTCAGCACGTTCCAGCACCTGGCCGCCGCCGAGGCGCAACGCGCTTGCCTGGCGTCGGTGCATCGGCATTTGCAGGCCGGCGGGCGGCTGGTCCTCGACCTGTTCGACCCGCTGCTCGATGCTTGCGTGCCGGGTGCCCCCAGCCCCAATCCTGACCGCCAGGCGATCGATCCATCAAGCGGCGACCTGCTGCGCCGGCGCAGCATCCGGCGCGTCAACGATCCTTCGAGCCAGAGCTTCCTGGAGACCTTCCGCCTGGAGCGCTTCGATCCTTCCGGCCGGCTGCTGGCGCAGGCGGACGCGACGCACCACCTGCGCTGGGCGACCCGCCAGGAGCTCCGCTATCTGTTCGAGCTGTGCGGGTTCGAGGTCGAAGCCGAATTCGGTGATTTCCAGCGTGGCGCGCCCGCCTACGGCCGGCGGCAGATCTGGATCGTCCGCGCGCTGTGACGACCGGGCCAGTCCAGGGGCTGCGAAGCAGTCAGGGGACTGCGGATTGCCGGCATCCGGGCATCGGACGCTGCTCAGGATGTGTGCTTGGGTTGCAGGCGCAGGTGGTTGTCCCAGCGGGGATGGTCCAGGGCCGCCACCGCGAGCGGCTGGCGCTCGCCATCGCGGGGCGTGATGCGCAGCAGGCGGCCGGTGCCGCTGGTCAGCATGAACTCGCCCGGCCAGTCGGTCGGAGCGACCCCGCAGCCGTCGGCGAGCTCGGTGGCGCCGAGATAGCGGCCGGCGGCGCCGTCCCAGAAGGTCACGAGATTGCCGCGCGGCGCCGAGACGGCGATCAGGCTGCCGGCTTGGTCGACCGCGACGCTGCCGCCATAGTGGCGCATCTGCCGCTGCACCGCGGCCGGAGCCTCGAGCAGCCGGATGGCACCGCCGTCATGGATGCCGACCAGCGGCACCTGGTCCTGCTTGTCGCCCTCATATTGCATCGCGATCGCGATCGCGCCGGAGGCCAGCACCGCTAGATGCCGGATGCTCAGCTGATGCAGTGCCGGCGTCAGCTGGTAGTCGTCCTGCAAGCGCCCGCCTGCTAGATCGAGATAGGCGAGCGAGGGCGCCATGCTGGCAAGGTTGAGCTTGTCCCGACCGAATTCCGGGCTGGTCAGGATGCCGCCATTGGCGACCGCCAGCGTCTGGCCGTCCGGCAGGAGGACCAGCTCATGGGGGCCAACGCCATGGGACGGAAACTCGCCCAGCACCCGGTAGCCATCCGCCGCATCGCGGATGCCGATCCTGCCTTCGCCGGTCGCATTGTCATTCTCGGTCGTGAACAGATAGCGGCCATCGGGCGAGAACACGCCATGGCCGAAAAAATGGCGGCCGGCGGGCGCATCGATCCGGTGCAGCGCGACGCCTGCCGCATAGTCCAGCACCACGGCGAACTGGCCCGGCCGCCGGGCGAACACGACGCAATGCGGCGTGCTCGGCGCGAACGCCATGGCATGGCCCCGATCGGGCAGCGGCAGATCGAACCGCAGCCCGCCGGCGCCATCGAAGCCGCTCACGAAATAGCTGCCGGCCGGATCGGCGCGGCAGGCCACGAACAGCGGCCCCTCGGCGCCGCGCGCGCGGCCAGCCCGCAGCCCCAGGGCCGCCAGGAGGCCGCCGCCACAGGCCTGAAGCGCGCTGCGACGATCAAGGGTGCCGATCATGCCCGGCGGGCGGTGCGGTGCCAGCAGCATCGGTTCAATCCCCATCGGTCGCGTTGAAGCCGATGCTCAGGCCGGCCGCCGCCGCAACCTGGTTCGCCATGAGCTGGCGGACCGTCTTGACCGCCTCGGTCGCGGCCTCGATCTCGGGGCGGAGCCCCGCGTCAGCGACCGCGACGTCGAGCGGGGCCGGCACTTCTGCCAGGCGCCGGGTCGCCTCATGCAAGGCCGCCCGCAGCTGCTCATGGGCAGCCACCTGCCCCGCCGCCGGCAGCCAGCTGCCTAGGCCGCCTGGCGTCTCGTAGACCGCCTCGATGGTGCCGAGATTGGCCTGGATGTTGGCGAGCGAGCGGCCGCTGCGCCAGCTCTCGGCGAGGCTGGGCTTCGCCTCGTCCCGCCCTTCCCCCAGCGGCCCCTCGAGCTTTTGCACCACGATCGCGTTGAGGCTGCCGGCGATGCTCTTCAACAATGCGCCCGACGCCTCGGCGGCATCGAAGAACTGGTCATTGCCGGCAGCCGCCTCGGCGAACGCTTGGGCAAAGCCGTCCGGCCCCTGCAGGCCGGCCACGATCCGGGCCGCCAGCTCGGCCTGGAAGCGGGCGATCGCCAGCGCCAGCTGACACGCGAAGCGACCCTTGGCATCGGCGGCGCCCGCTGGCGGCTGGCCGTCCCGGGCGAACAGCAGCTGCTCCAGCGCGGTCAGGCTCTGCAGCGCGACACTCTGCCCGGCGACGCCCTCCTTGAGGAGCGCCGGATCGGCATCGGCCAGCGCCCGGCGCAGCTGGCGGCCGGCAGTGCCATGCTTGTCGGGCCAGAACTCGATCCGGGACAAGGCACCGGCGGCGACGACCGGGCCGAAGGCAACCGGCTGCAGCCGCTGCCAGGCATCAAGGGCGGCGACGAAGGCTGCTTGGGCCCGCTCCAGGCCAGCGGCGTCGGGCGCCTGGCACAAGCCTTCGACCGGTGACGGCAGCGCCGCCATGGCTGCGGCGTAGCGCTCGTGCAATGGCAACAGGATCCCTTCGAGCACGGCCCGGTTCATGGCTTCATGGCTGGGCTCGGCTGCAGCGGGCCTCAGGCACATGAGCAAGGCAAAGGTAACCAGGAGCAACCGGCGCGCCATCGAAGCCATCCTAGAGCGAGCGCAGAAAGGTGAGCAGGGCGGTCCGATCCTCGGCCGCCATGGCGGCGAAACGGTCGCGCGCGGCTTGCGCCTCGCCGCCATGCCAGAGGATCGCCTCGGTCAGATCGCGCGCCCGGCCGTCATGCAGGAAGAAGCTGTGGCCGTTCACGGTCTCGGTGAGCCCGATCCCCCAAAGCGGCGGCGTGCGCCATTCCCGGCCGTTCGCCACGCCCTCGGGCCGGCCGTCCGCGAGGCCCTCGCCCATGTCGTGCAGCAGCAGATCGCTATAGGGCCAGATCAGCTGGAATGACTGGGCCGGCTCGGCGGCATTCTTACGGGTGATGAATTTCGGCCGGTGGCAGGCGATGCAGCCGCTCTCGTAGAAGAGGCGCTTGCCCTGCAGCACCGTCGGGTCGGCGATGTCCCGGCGGACCGGCAGCGCCAGATTGCGGGCATAGAATAGGATCTTGGTCATCACCTCGGCGGCGGCCTCGGGCTCGCCGGTCCCCGGTTCTTCGCCGGTCGGCGCCTGGACGCAAGCGACCTCGGCCTTGGTGCAGTCGCCGTGGGGGAACGGCGCCAGAGGGTTGGAGATGCCGATATCGCCGGCCATCGCCTCGCTGCTCTGCTGCATCACGGTCGGGGTGCCGGCCTTCCAGCCGAACCGGCCGAGCATCACCCGGTCCTGCTCCAGGCTCCAGACCCGATTCGGCCGGCCCGAGACGCTGTCGCCATCGGCATCGTCCGGATCGGCCAGGGCCAGGATGTCCGCCTCGTCGATCGCCTCCAGCAGGCCAAGCCCGAGCATCGGCGGGGCGACGCGCGGCGACAGCATCGTGCCCGGCGCCAAAGGGCCGTAGCCGAGGTCGGCGATCCGATAGGCCGGCTGGCGCAGCAGCACGCGCTCGCCGCCGGCCAGCGCCACCGGCAGCGGCCGGTAGTCGATCACCATGCGGCCTTCGGCGGCCAGGCCCGGCACCGCCAGGTTCTGCAGCTGGGTACCGTAAGTGGGCTCGGCCACGACGTTGATCCGATGGCCGGCCAGTGCTTCAGCCTGATCCGGCATGGCGGCGGGCACGCTCAGGCGCAGGAACATCGAGACCGCCGGCTCGTCGGGGCCGCTCGGCGGATGGCCGCGGCCGTCCTTCAGATGGCAGCCCTGGCAGGAGCGGGCATTGAACAAGGGGCCGAGCCCATCGGCCGATCCGGTCGAGGCGGGAGCGGTCACCCAGCTGCGCTTGAAGAAGCCGTTGCCGATGAAGAAATCGGCGCGGCGCTCGAACGGCAGATTGGCGGACGGATGGGAGAAGGCATCGCCGTTGATCGCCTTCTTGTGGGTCGTGGCACCGCCCGGATTGCGCTCGAAGGGCTCGGGCTTGGTGAAGTCGGTGGTCGGCGCCACGATCGCGGCCAGATCGCGGGCGGCCACGGGCGTCCCTGCCAGCAGGCACAGCGCGACGGCCAGGGCGGGGTCAACAGGACCCCGCCGCCAAGACCGGCCATGGTGCCGCCCTCCGATGGTCGTCATCCGGCTCCTGCTGGGGTCATTGGAAGACCGCTTCGGGATCGTCCAGGCTGTCCGAACCTTCGAAGGCGATGCTGCCGAGCTCCAGGCTGGCGACCGCCTGCTCGATCGCCTTGGTCTGCGCGAGCAGCCCGTCGATCACCGCCTGGATCATGGCATTGCCTTCTTGATTGCCCTCGCCGAGCATCTGGTCATAGGCCATCCGGCCGCTGTCGGCAGCCTGCTTCATGGTCGCAGCCTGGGCGAGGGTCGCCTCCAGCTTCGCCTGGAGCTCCTTGGCCAGCGCCGGCGCCAGCACATCCTCCAGCCCCGGCCCGTCCAGGATGCTGCCATCGACCCGCTGATAGCGGCCGTGGAACACGTCGAGCATGCCCTGGATGTCGTAATAGTGCGAGTTGTGGGTGTTGTCCGAGAAGCAATCATGCTCCTCCTCCGGATCGTGCAGCAACAGGCCGAGCTTCATGCGCTCGCCGGCCAGCTCGCCATAGGACAGGCTGCCGAGGCCAGTCAACATCGCCCGCAAGCCCTCCTCCGGCGGACCAGCCACGACCGCGGCCCGCGCCGCGCCACGCTCGCCCCAGGCTTCGGCCATCTCGGCGAGATCGCTCAGCATCAGCTCCGAGGTCGCCTGCAGGTAGGCGCCGCGCCGGTCGCAATGGCCGCCGGTGCAGCCGTCCTTGGCGTAGTCGGTCCAGGGCCGCTCGCCCGAGCCTGCCTCGGTGCCATGCAGATCCTGGCCCCAGAGCAGAAACTCGATGGCATGATAGCCGGTCGAGACATTGGCCTCGACCGTGCCGATCTCGTGCAGCGAGCGCAGCAGTGCTGCATCGATAGTCTGGGCGTCGAGGTCCTGGCCGCCGATCTTGAGCTGCGGATTGGCGATGACGTTGGCCGCATAGAATGGGTTCTCGTCGGACTCGGTGCCGTAGGCCCCGTCGACATAGTCGATCAGGCCCTCGTCCAGCGGCCAGGCATTGACCTTGCCCTCCCACTCGTCGACCAGCGGATTGCCGAAGCGGTAGACCTCGGTCTGCATATAGGGCACGCGGGCTGCAAGCCAGGCGGTGCGCGCCGCCTCGAGCGTCTGCTCCGAGGGCTGGGCGACCAGCGCGTCGATGGCGGCGTCCAGCAGCTTCGCCTGGCTCAGCGAATCCCCGTACATCGCCTGGGCCAGGTCCGCATAGGTCTGCAGCACCGCCGCAGGCTCGGCCGTCTGCGCGCTTGCCATGCCGCCGGCTGCCAGCAAGCAGCTCAGAGCCAGAGGCGGCAACGATCGGTGGCGCATGGTTGCATCTCTCCAGGATCGGCATTGGTCCGGCATCGGCACTCCCCCGCATCTCAAGCATTGGCCGCACCCAATGCCTCGACCCCTATAGATCAGCAAAAGACAAAAAGCTACGATAATGTAGTAAATTGAAATTGTTCCAATTTTGCTCGCCTGAGATTTGAATAATTCTATTTTCAATCACTTGGCGGACTGAACCGAGGATGCTTGCCGCAAGGCCGACGCCCGGAATTGTAGGCAGTGGCACCGCGGTGAATGGCCGATGCGCAGCGCAGCACAGGACGATGAAGCGCGATCTGGAACGCTTCTAAATGACCTGCATCAATGCGCCGATGCGCGGCCTGCCACTCAGTGGGCGCACTGGGATCAAGGAGGTTCATATGACACGGCTTCTAGGCTTGCTCCTGCTGTCCACGGCCCTCGCCCACCCCGCGGTCGCCGATGCGCTGCGCGACCAGGCAGCAGAAACCTTCAAGGCGCTGCCCTCGACCATACCGGCGGTCAAGGACAACAAGATCACGGCCGAGAAGATCGCGCTCGGCAAGGCCTTGTTCTTCGATCCGCGACTTTCGGCGTCGGGCGTGTTCAGCTGCAATTCGTGCCACAATCTCGCGACCGGCGGCGACGACAACTTGGAAACCTCGATCGGCCATGGCTGGCAGAAGGGCCCGCGCAACTCGCCGACGGTCCTGAATGCGGTGCTGAACGAGGCGCAGTTCTGGGACGGCCGCGCCGCGGATCTGAAGGCCCAGGCCAAGGGGCCGATCCAGGCCGGGGTCGAGATGGCCAACACGCCGGCCAATGTCGTCGCGACCCTCAAGAGCATGCCGCAATATGGGGCGTGGTTCGAGTCGGCGTTCCCAGGCGAAAGCGATCCGGTGACCTTCGACAACATGGCGAAGGCGATCGAGGCCTTCGAGGCGACCTTGGTCACGCCCGGTCCGTTCGATGCCTATTTGAACGGCGATGACGAGGCCCTGACCAGCGAGCAGCGACAGGGCTTCGCCCTGTTCATCGAGAAGGGCTGCAGCGTGTGCCACACCGGCGTGAATGTCGGCGGCCACGGCTACTACCCGTTCGGGGTGGTCGAGCGACCCGGTGCCGACATCCTGCCGGTCAACGACAAGGGTCGGTTCACCGTCACGGCAACCGCGGACGATGAATATGTCTACCGTGCCGCGAGCTTGCGCAACATCGCCCTGACCGCGCCCTACTTCCACTCCGGCAAGGTCTGGGATCTGAAGCAGGCGGTGGCGATCATGGGCAGCTCGCAGCTGGGCGAGGAGCTGAACGAGGAGGAGGTCGGACTGATCACCGCCTTCCTCGGGTCCCTGACCGGCAAGATGCCCGAGGTGACCTTCCCGATCCTGCCCGCGGAAACCCAGGAGACACCGCGTCCGACCAGCGAAGTGCCCAGCGCCAACTAGCCAGCTACGGCCAGGCGTCGACGGTTCCTTCCGATCGACGCCTGGCCATCACGGTCGGCGGCGCGATGGCCGCGTCCGGCCTAGCCCGGCATTGCCGCTCGCAACCCGCGGGCAGGTTTCTCAAGGCCAAGACCTCAAAAATTCTGCGGACCATGGCATCGGCAGCCTGGCTGATCGGCATAACCGGTTGCACGAGGATTGCTTGTGGAGGAATTGCCATGGCGTGCAGGCGGTTGATGGTGGCTGGGCTGGCGCTGCTGAGCCTGGGGGCTTGCGGCGAAGGACCGTTGCAGGTGGGACGGGCGACGGCGCCGGAGGCCGTCAAGGCCAAGGGGGCGGCCACTGCGCCGGCGGACCCGTCCGGGTCGACCAGCCCCGCCAGGTCGGACAGTGCCCTGCGCCCGCTGCCGGCGATGCCGGGCCTGGCCGCGCCGGCGGCCGAGACGATGCTGATGCCGGAGCCTTTGGGCGATGCCAGCACCTGGCCAGCTCTGCCGTCCGAGGATCGCGAGCGCTATCCCCTGGCCGGCGACAACCCGGTCAAGCTGGTGGCGGAGGCGCCGGTCTCGACCTTCTCGATCGACGTCGACACCGCCGCTTATGCCAATATCCGCCGCTTCCTGAATGACGGCCTGCGGCCGCCGGCGGATGCGGTGCGGACCGAGGAGCTGATCAACTATTTCGACTACGCCTATCCGGCCGCGCGGGACGCCGGGCAGCCCTTCGCGATCGACCTCGCGCTGTTCGAGAGCCCCTGGGCGGCCGGCCGTCAGCTCCTGCGGATCGGCATCAAGGGCTACGAGCTGGCAGCCGCGACCCGGCCGACTGCCAATCTGGTGTTCCTGGTCGACACCTCGGGCTCCATGGCCGAGCCGGACAAGCTGCCGCTCCTGCAGCAGTCCTTGCGGCTCCTGGTGCAGGAGATGGCCGAGGAGGACCGGATCGCGATCGTCACCTATGCCGGCGATGCCGGCGTCGTGTTGACGCCGACGCCGGGCCGGGAGCGGGCCAAGATCCTGCGGGCCATCGACGGCTTCACGGCGGGCGGCAGCACCGCCGGCGCGGCCGGCATCGACGAGGCCTACCGCCTGGCCGAGGCCGGGTTCGATCGGACGGCGATCAACCGGGTGATCCTGGCGACCGATGGCGACTTCAATGTCGGCATCGCCGATCCGGACCGGCTCGAGGACGTCATTGCCGAGAAGCGGGCGAGCGGGGTCTATCTCTCGGTGCTCGGCTTCGGCCGGGGCAATCTGAACGATCGGCTGATGCAGAAGCTGGCCCAGGCCGGCAATGGCAATGCCAGCTACATCGACAGCCTGATGGAGGCGCGCAAGGTGCTGGTCGACGAGATGACCAGGACGCTCTTCCCGATCGCCGACGACGTCAAGATCCAGGTCGAGTTCAATCCGGCCATGGTCGCGGAATATCGGCTGATCGGCTATGAGACCCGCATGCTGGCGCGCGCGGACTTCAACAATGACCAGGTCGATGCCGGCGAGATCGGGGCGGGCCACAGCGTCACCGCGCTCTACGAGATCACGGCGCCCGACAGCAAGGCCCGGCTGGTGGACGATCTGCGCTATGGGCCGGAGACCCGCCCGGCTGTGGGCAAGAGCGATGAGATCGCCTGGCTGCGCCTGCGCTACAAGCAGCCGGGCGGCAAGGCCAGCGCCCTGATCGAGCAGCCGGTGCCGGCCAGCCTTGCGACCAGCTTCGAGGCGGCCCCGGCCGAGGCTCGCTTTGCCACGGCGGTGGCGGGCTTCGGCCAGCTGCTGCGCCAGGACCGCCAGGTCGGCGGCCTCGACTTCGCGCAGGTCCTGCAGATCGCCGAAGGGGCACGTGGCGACGACCGGTTCGGCTACCGCGCCGAGTTCCTGCGCCTGGTCCGGCTCGCCGACAGCACGCGGGCGCTGGCTGCCGTGCAATGACGGCAGACGCGCGAAGCCGGCGCAGCGTGCCGCGGATCCGGGTCCCGCCCAGGTTGGCAGCATGATCGGCGAGCAGCCAGGCCAGCCGCAGGCCGGCGATCAACCTGCGGCCGCCACCGCCAACTGGGCGGCCGTGGACTGGGCTGACCTGGTGCCGCGCCTCCTGCTGCTGGCGAGCGCTCGCCTCGCCCGGCTCACCTGGCGCGGCCTGCGCCATGGCCAAGTGCCAGGCGGCCAGCAGCCCGAGGATTTCGTCCATGATGCGATCGCCAAGACGCTGGCCGGGCTGCGGGTCTGGAATCACCAGGCATGCAGCCTGTTCCAGCATCTGGCAGGCGTGGTCGCGAGCGACATTTCCCATGCCGCGGCAGCGATCGAAAACCGCATCACGCAGGGCGAGGATGCGGCGGTGCTGGGCGAGCACGCCGACGATGCGCCGGGCCAGGAGCAGGCCGCCCTTTGGCAGGCCGAGCATCGCCGGCTGCTGGCCCATCTGACCGCGATCGATCCGAAGCTCGGCGCGATGGCGGCCTTGATGCTCGACCAGGATCTGCGCGAAACCGCGGCGCTGACCATGGCGCTGGGCGTCACCGCAGCTGAGGTCGCCAATCTGAGGAAGCGCCTGAAGCGGGCGATCCGCGCTTTTCTCGAGGCGGCGACGCCATGACCGATCCGGCGCAGATCCGCGCCCGGCTCGCCGCTGCGCTGACCGGCGAGGACGCCCTTGAGCATCGGCCGATGGCCGAGGTTCGCGCGGCGCTGGCAGCACTCGGGGTCGATGCCGAGCAGCCGATCCGTCTGGCGGAGGCCCTGGCGGCAGCGCCGAGCCGACCGGCGGCCATGCTGCTGCTGCGGCTCGCCGAGGACGAGCTGAACCACCAGCTGGATGCGACGGAGGCGCGCGCGGCGGGCGCAGGCGGCGCGGCCGACGACCGCGCCACGGCCAGCGCGGCAACGCAATCGGCGGTCACCGGCCAGGCCGCGGTCCTGCCGGTGCGTCCGGCACCGCAGCGCGCGTTCGGCTGGCGCAGCTCGTTGCTCGCGATCGCCGCTTGCCTGGTGTTGTGGCTGCTGGCGCGACCAGCAGGGTATGATCTACCAAACGGGCCGGTTCCCAAGCTGGCAAGGGAGCCGGCAACGGCCGTCGGCCCGGGCGCAAACGCGCCAGCCGAGACGGCGGGCGTTCCCGCCGATGCGGCGCCGGCCACCGACCCGGCAGCGACCACGGCGGCAGCGCCCAGCGCGATTCCAACACCTCCGGTGCCAGCCGAGGTCGCCCCGTCGCCGGCTGTGCGCGCCAAGCCTGCCGCCGCAGCCAACCTGGCCGCGCCCGCACCATCGGCGCCGAGCCGCCTGGTCGCCGAGGCGAAGCGTCCGCTGACCGCCGAGGAGCATGCCCCGGCTCCGGCGATCCGGCCAGCCCCTTCACGGCCAAGCGTGACTGCCCAAGCTGATGCCGTGGCCGAGCCCCCGGTGGTCCTGCCGCTGCGCGATCTGCCGGCCGCTGGTGCGGCGGCGGGGCCGAGCGATCCATCGACCGCCGCGATCCGAGCCCTGCTGGTGGTCGAGCCAGGACTTCTGCGTTTGCTCGATCCGGCGGTCGCTCGGCTGCCGGCGGGCGAGCTTGCCGACGCGCTGCCAACGGCGCGCAACGTCGCGGCTGGACGCCGTGTGGCTGCCCTGGTCGAGGCGGTCCATGCGGGCGAGGTGCTGACCGCGGTGCTGATCCAACGCGATCCGGGCGCGCCGGCAAGGCCACGCTCCGCGGCAACGAGCGGCCTGCTGCGCCGGCTGATGCTGCCGGCCGAGCTCGAGCACTTCGAGCTGGTGCCGCTGCCCTGATCGGATGCCAGGGTGCGCTGGAGCGCCTGGCGCCGTTCTGCAACGGCCTGCTAGACCTCAATTTGACCATGGGGAGATCTCTTGTCGTGCTCGAAGCCAAGGTCCATCTCGATCGCCACTTCGCCATCGGCAGCACCGATCCCCGCCTGTTCGGCGCCTTCGTCGAGCATCTCGGTCGCTGCATCTATGGCGGCTTGTTCGAGCCCGGCCATCCGGCGGCGGATGCGCAAGGCTTCCGCAAGGACGTGCTGGCCCTGGTGCGCGAGCTGGCGCCAACCATCATCCGCTATCCCGGCGGCAACTTCGTCTCTGGCTACAATTGGGAGGATGGCGTGGGACCGATCGAGCAGCGCCCCCGGCGCCTCGATCTGGCCTGGCGCTCGACCGAGCCGAACAGCTTCGGCACCAACGAGTTCATCGACTGGTGCCGGGCCGCGGACGTCGAGCCGATGCTGGCGGTCAATCTTGGCACCCGAGGCGGCGATGCCGCGCGCAACCTGGTCGAGTATTGCAACCATCCGGGCGGCACGGCGCTGTCCGACCTGCGCATCGCCCATGGCTGGGCCAAGCCGCATGACGTGAAGTTCTGGTGCCTGGGCAACGAGATGGACGGCCCTTGGCAAATGCAGTCGAAGACCGCGGCCGAATATGGCCGGGTTGCGGTCGAAGCGGCCAAGATGATGCGCTGGATCGATCCCTCGATCGAGCTTGCCGCCTGCGGCTCCTCGGCCCGCAACATGCCCACCTACGGCCGCTGGGAGGAGGCGGTGCTGGAGCACTGCTTCGACCATGTCCAGTACATCTCCCTGCACGCCTATCTGAACGACTATGCCCTGGATGCCGCCGCCTTCTTCGCCAGCCCGGACCTCATGGACAGCTTCATCGACGAGGTCGTGGCAATCGCCGATGGGGTCGCGGCGAAACGGCGCTCGACCAAGCGCATCATGTTGAGCTTCGACGAGTGGAATGTCTGGTACCGCACGCGCGGCCGCAACCAGGAGCGCACCATTGAGGACTGGCCGGTGGCGCCGCCGATCCTCGAGGAGCTCTACACCATGAAGGATGCGATCGCCTTTGGCGGCGCCTGCATCGCGCTCCTTAACCATGCGGATCGGGTGCGCACGGCCTGCCTTGCCCAGCTGGTCAACGCCATCGCGCCGATCATGACCGAGACCGGCGGCCCGGCCTGGCGTCAGACCATCTTCTATCCGTTCGCGCATTTCAGCCGCTTCGGCCGCGGCCGGGTGCTGCGCACCCAGATCACGTCGCCTGCCTATGCGGCGCGCTATTTCGATCCCCGTGGCGCCATCGAGGAGCACTTCACGCTGGCGGCAGTGCCCTACCTCAAGCTCGCCGCCGTGCATGACGAGACCGGCGGAGCGCTCAATCTCCTGGCCGTGAACCGGAGCCTGGACCAGGAGCTGGCGCTCGAGGTCGCATTGGCGGGGTTTGCGCAACCGGCCATCGAGCAGGCGCTGACGCTGCATGACGGCCAGCTCGACGCTTGCAACAGCAAGCAGGCACCCAACCGCATCCAGCCAGGCACGCTGGAGTCCGTATCGCTCGGCAACGGCATGCTGCGCGCAACGCTGCCGCCCGCGTCATGGAATGTGCTGCAGGCAACGGTGGTTTGACGACAGTCCTTCGCAGCGCACCGGCTGCCTTTGCGATCCTGCCGGCAGCGCTATTTGACGCCGATGCCGAAATTGATCGGGCTGGTCAGCACCGCCTGGCCATCGCCCGCTGCATGCTTGCGCACCAGCCGCTCCAGCGCCTGCTCGATCACCTCGCGTTCCCGGCCAATGATGGCCAGATCGGCCAGGATGCCCCTGACAATCGGATTGCTCGATTGCAGCCAGAGCCAGAGGTCGGCGCCGGTCTTGAATGCCAGTGGTTCCTGACCGGCTTCGATTCTGACGTCGGTCAGCCCGGCGCCCAGCAGCTCGCTGCGCAGCCGCTCAGGGTCCTGCAGCTGGAACGGCAGCGGCGGCGGATCCAGCGGCGGGCCGGTGAACTCTGGACGGACGGACCGGATGGCCTCGACCAAGAAGGCGAAGAACTCAATCTTACGGGGATCGCCAAAGCAGGTGATCAGGACGCGACCCCGCGGCTTGACCACGCGGGCCATCTCCCTGATGCCGCGCGGCATGTCGGGCAAGAGCATGACGCCGAACTGCGAGCCGGCGATGTCGAAGCTGTCGTCGTCGAGCTCGAGCGCATGGCCGTCCATGATGCGGGTCTCGATGTCGAGCCCTTCCGCCTCGGCCCGCTGGCCGAGCAAGTCGAGCATGGCCGGGGAGAGGTCGGTGGCCAGGACCTGCGCGCCGCGGCGTGCCGCCGGAACGCAAAGCGCACCGGTGCCGGCAGCGACGTCCAGGAATCGCATGCCCGGCCGCAGCCCGGCGCGCCGGAGCCCCGCCTCGCCCAGCGAGATATGGGTGGCGGTGACGTTCCGATCGTAGCCGGCGGCAATGGCGTTCCACGCCGCGCGGGTCTGTTCAAGCGGGATCATGGGCTTTCTCCT
>CADEGR010000033.1:34483-37917 GCA_902826935.1 uncultured Alphaproteobacteria bacterium
AGCGCGGTGTGGGTGCGCGCGGTCGGTTCCTCAAGGAAGCGGGTCAGGGCCAGCCCGAATTCCGGTGCCGGCTGGAACGACTGGAGACCAAAGCTATCGACCAGCACCAGTCGGCTGAGCCGGTCGCCATGGGCGGCCGCATAGCGGGCAGCAATGGCACCGCCGAGCAATTGCCCGACCACCACCGGCGGCGATTTGCAGGTCTGGTCGATCAGCTCGCCCAGCCAACCGATCACGCGCTCGGCATCCAGCGGTCCGTCCGGGACCTCCGAGGCGCCATGGCCTGGCAGGTCCGGGGCAATCACCTGGTGGCTCGCGACCAGACTGGGGATTACGTTGATCCAGTGAGCGGCATAGCCCATCGGACCGTGCAGAAGGACGACGGGCGGGCCGTCGCCGCCTGCCAGCAGGGCAGTGGCAATGCCGGCGAGCGTCAGCCGCTGTTCCGCGACCGGCAGGTTCGCCAGCAGCCGCCTGCGAGCATCTTCGCCTCGCCATGCCTCGGGGTTGCGCGTGACTGTCTCTGCTTGGGCTTCGGCCATCGCTGCCTCCATGCCTCGGGGACCTTGTATCGGGCAGGTTAGGCAGACGGCGACGGCAGCGCTTCGGCAGAACCACCCATGTCGCGCCCGTCGCTGACGTGGGCGAAACTACCCAGCTGCGGTCGGAAAGCTGAGCGGTCAGACCAGCTTGTGCTGGCAGGCGAACGCGGTCGCTGCGGCGCGGGTCGGGGCGTCGAGCTTGTTGAGAATGTTGCTGACATGCCGATCGACGGTGCGCTCACTCAGGCCTAGCGCCGCTGCGATCACCTTGTTGGTCTCGCCTGTGGCGACCTTGCGCAGGACCTGCAGCTCGCGCGCCGTCAAGCCGTGATGCGAGCTCGGCTGCGCGGCCTTGGTCAGCCGATCGATCTGCGCCAAATCCGGGGCGGCGCCCAGCCGGGCGAACACCGTCCTGGCCGCGGCGAATTCCAGCGCCGCGCTGTCCTCGTCGCCGAGCGCGCGGCAGGCGGCCCCAATCGAAACCCTCGCGCGGGCTGCCGCGTGCGGCGTGCCTAGGCGCTGCCATGTCTCGAACGCGCAGCGCAGCGCGCTCAGCGCCAACCGCGCATCGCCCCCGGCCAGATCGACCAGGCCGCGCGCCTGCGCCGCCATGGCAACCAGCGCCGCCGTCGCGAAGGAACCGGCGGTCCCTTCCAGCTCGCGGCATGCCCCGCGCGCTTCGTCGATCGCGCCGATCGCCAGCATGATCTCGATATGGGCCGGCAGCAGCCTCGCCCGCTGCAACGGATTTATGGTCGCGCCAAGCGTGCGGTGGCTCGCAGCCGCCGCCGCGTCGGCGCGGCCCTGCATCAGCCGCAACAGCGCCAGGCCCGGCTGCGGCTCCAGGCCCAGCTCGCTTGCCTGCCGATAGGCTGCCTCGGCCGCCGCCACCTCGCCTCGCAGCCGATGCACCTCCGCCTGCTGGTAGTAGGCTGCGGCAATGGTCTGCTGGCTCATGCCTTTGGGGCATGCTCGCGCGCGGCCCGCCTGATCGATCGCCTCGGGCCAGGCGCCGTGCAGCTGCATGATCTCGGCGCGATGAACCTGGCAGATGCCGGCGAAGGCGACCATCTCGGGCTGCTCATCGCACCACTGCGCAAGCGCCGCGGTCCATTCGCGAACCCGGTCCAGCGCATAGATCTGCTGGCATGCCTCGATCACGCTGCAATACATCAGGCCCATTACCAGGGGCGACAGCTCGCCCGCCATGACCGCGACCATCGTCTCGTCGAGCAGCGCGAGCCCCGCCTCGACCTGGCCCTGCTGCAAACGGAGCCGGCCCTGCTGGTGGCGAGCGCAGGCGATCAGGTCGCGGTCGCCACAGCGCTCGCCGATCGCGAGCGCCTTCGCCGCAGCGGCAAAAGCAGCCTCGTGGCTGCCGCGGTCGTGCAGCTGCTCGACCACCGGCAAAAGGAGATAGCCTTGCTCGGCGCATTCGCGCGCCTCGTTCTCGAGCAGTCGTTCCGCCCGAGCAAGCCAGCCGGTGGCGCGGCCCGTCTCGCCGCGAAACAACAGCCGGAAGCCGGTCCAGAAGGCACAATTCGCTGCGCGGATGCAGTTGCCGCCATTCAGATGAGCCTGGTGAGCCCGCTCAAGAGCATTGAGATAAGCATCGTCGTTGCCGATCAGGTAAGCCGCCATGGCCAGCAGCTCGAGCGGTTCCGCATCGAGCTGCGCTTCCCTATCGGCCAGCGACAAGGAGCGATAGGCTTGCTCCCAGGCCCGCCGCCGGAAGCATGCCTGACCCTGTTCGAGGTGGCCGCCAACGGCGATGCCGCGGCTGCTCGAATCGGCGCTGTGCAGCTCCGCCACCATGCACATCCTTCGCCGCAACCTTGCCAGAATAGTGCCTGTCGGTACCATAGGTGGCAGTGCGCATGCAGTGAACTCGGCCACATCGGCCGGTCCGCCGCGGCGCGCTCATTGCCAGCCGGCGCGGTCCATGAGCTTGACGGCCTCGGCCTGATGCTCGCCGAGCATGCTCGCGTTCACCGTATCCTTCTTGAAATCGCCCCAGCCCTCGAGCACCGGATCAAGCTTGGCGCCCTCGACCACCGGAAACTCGTGATTGCCCAGCGCGAAATAGGTCTGCGCCCCGGGCGTCGCGAGATATTCCAGGAACTTGATCGCGTTGTCCTTGTTCGGGGCGGTTGCGACCAGCCCAGCGCCGCTGATGTTGGCGTGCGTGCCGCGGTCCGCCTGATCGGGGAACAGGATGTTGACCTTGGCCGCCGCTGCCTGCTCCTCGGCCTTGGCCGACTTGAGCAGGCGGACATAGTAGTAGTGGTTGGCCACCGCGAGGTCGCATTCGCCGGCCGCGACCGCCAGAATCTGATCGGTGTCGCCGCCTTGCGGCGGCCGGGCGAGATTGGCGACCAACCCCTTGGCCCAGGCCTCGGTCGCCTCGACGCCGTCGCCTTCGATCATCGAGGCAACCAAGGACTGGTTGTAGATGTTGCTCGAGGAGCGGATGCAGATCTTGCCCTGCCACCGGGGATCGGCCAAGTCCCGATAGGACGTGATCGCCTTAGGATCGACCCGATCCTTGGCATAGATGATGCTGCGGACCCGCTGGCTGAAGCCGAACCATAGCCCGTTTGGATGGCGCAGGTTCGCCGGGATCGCGGCCTCCAGCGACGCGGCAGCGACCGGCTGCAGGACGCCGGCCTGCTCCGCCCGGAACAGACGGCCGGCATCGACCGTGATCAGCACGTCGGCAGCGCTGTTGGCGCCTTCGGCCTGGATCCGCGCCACCAGCTCGTCGGCATCGGCTTCGATGACGTTGACGGTGATCCCGGTTGCCGCCGTGAACTCCTCATAGAGCGCGTCGTCGGTGTCGTAGTGCCTGGAGCTGTACAGGTTGACCTCGCGCTCGGCCGCGGCCGCGCCGAC
>CADEGR010000034.1:0-11416 GCA_902826935.1 uncultured Alphaproteobacteria bacterium
GCAGCGCGGTGTAGTGCAGGTGGTGCGGGCCGGCCCAGATGTAGAGGAAGATCAGGGTCCAAAAGTGGATGATCGAGAGCCGGTAGGAGTAGACCGGCCGCTCGGCCTGCTTCGGCACGAAGTAGTACATGATGCCGAGGAAGCCGGCGGTCAGGAAGAAGCCGACCGCGTTATGGCCGTACCACCACTGGGTCAGCGCGTCCTGCACGCCGGAGAAGGCGGAGTAGCTCTTGACCCCGAAGAACGAGACCGGCACCGCCAGGTTGTTGACGATGTGCAGCATCGCGACGGTGACGATGAACGCCAGGTAGAACCAGTTGGCGACGTAGATATGCGGCTCTTCCCGCTTCAAGAGCGTGCCGAGGAAGACCACCAGGTAGACCACCCAGACGATGGTCAGCCACAGGTCGACGTACCATTCCGGCTCGGCATATTCGCGGCCCTGGCTGACGCCCAGGACATAGCCTGAGGCGGCCAGGACGATGAACAGCTGGTAGCCCCAGAACAGGAAGGTCGCGACCGCCGGCCCGCCGAACAGCGAGGCCCGGCAGGTGCGCTGGACCACGTAGAGCGAGGTGGCGAACAGCGCGTTGCCGCCGAAGGCGAAGATCGCCGCCGAGGTGTGGACCGGGCGCAGCCGGCCGAAGGTGGTCCATTCCAGGCCCAGATTGAGCACCGGGAAGGCCAGCTGGAAGGCGATCAACGTGCCGACCAGGAACGCCACCACGCCCCAGAAGGTGGTCGCGATGGTGAACCACCGCACGACGTCCTCATTGTAGCCGACCGCTGGTCGGGCGCCGGCTACTGCCATGGTTGTTGCCGCCACGTCGCTCTCCGCCTTTACAGTATATTGCAGTGCAGCGTAGCGGCAGAGGCCGCCGCTTGCCCTTGATTCAGATCAATTCGATTGTAGGGGCAATACCTTAGGCTCGCCCATCGATGACGCTGCGGGGTAGAGTGTCGCGCATGAGCGCGCCAGCAGCAGAGGCATTGGCCATGGCAGAAGCAATCCAGATCCCGGCGCACCCGGCCGCGGGCATCCGCCGGGTGCCGCTCGACCGGCCCTGGCTGTGGCTGGCGCAAGGCTGGCGCGATCTCTTGGCGGCGCCGCTGATCGGCGGGCTCTATGGCGTGCTGTTCGCGGTCACCGGCTATGCGGTGACTTTTGGCCTCTATTGGGCCGGGCTGGTCTATCTGACCCTGCCGATGGCGGCCGGCTTCCTGATCATCGCGCCGCTCCTGGCGGTCGGCCTCTACGAGGTCAGCCGGCGGCTGGGCCAGGGCGAGACGCCGAGCCTGGCCGACGCCCTTGGCGCCTGGCAGCGCAATGGCGGCCAGATCCTGCTGATGGGACTGGTCCTGCTGCTGGTCAATCTCGTCTGGGTTCGGATCGCCGGCCTGCTGTTCATGCTGTATTTCGGCCTCAACCCGCCGTCCTTCGCGGAGCTGGTGCCGGCGACCTTCTTCAATCCCGAGGCCTTGCCGTTCGTGATCCTGGGCACGGCGCTGGGCGCCGTGCTGGCGGCCGCGGTCCTGGCGATCAGCGTGGTCTCGATCCCGCTGCTCCTGGATCGGACCGACGCCGACGTGGTCCAGGCGATCCGGACCAGCCTCGCCGTGGTCCAGGCCAATCCGATGACCATGGCGTTCTGGGGCGGCCTGATCGCGCTATTCATTGGCGCCGGCATCGCGACGCTCTATCTCGGCCTGATCGTGACCTTGCCGCTGATCGGCCATGCCAGCTGGCACGCCTATCGCGACCTGGTGCCGCAGCCACACGAATAAGCCGGCCGCAGCCGGCCTGCTTGGAGGAACCTCTGATGTACGATGATCGCAAGGCGCCAAGCCCGGGCGCGGTCCTGGGCTTGGGCATCGTCATGGCGCTGCTGGCGCTGGTCGGCCTGGTGATGGCCAGCCAGGCCCATGACGACGTGTTCTACGGGGTCGGCCTGGGCCTGTGCCTGTTCGGTGCGCTGTTCGTGTTCGGCCTGATCGGCCGCCATGTCGGCCGGCCGACGGCGCAGAGCCACCAGGCTGATGCACGCGAGCCCGGCCATGGGCGCGCCGGCCCGGCCGCCGGCAGGCCCATGGATCAGCGCGCGGCCTAGAGTTCCTCGGCCTCGTCGTCGAACTCGGCCCGGCCGGCGAACTCCTCGCGCCGCTCGGCGGCCTCGTTGGCGGCCGCCTCGGGGGCCGCGGCCTGCAGGGCCGGATTGGCCTGGATCTCGGCCTCGTCGGCCGAGCGGGCGACATTCACCAGGACATGCACGTCGACCTCGGGGTGGAGCGCGATCCGCACCTTGTGCACGCCCAGCGCCTTGATCGGCTGATCGAGCCGGACCTGCCGGCGATCGACGGTCAGGCCGTCGCTTTCCATGGCCTGGGTGATGTCCCGGCCATTGACCGAGCCGTAGAGCTGGCCGCCTTCGCCGGCCTGGCGGATCACCACCACCATCCGGCCCTCGACCTTGCCCGCCATCGCCTGCGCCTCGTCCCGGCGCTCCAGGTTGGTCGCCTCGAGCTGGGTCTTGCGCGTCTCGAACTCGGCCAGGTTGGCCTTGGTCGCGCGCAGCGCCTTGCCTTGCGGCACCAAATAGTTGCGGCCGAAGCCGTTCTTGACGGACACGACCTCGCCCATCTGGCCGAGCTTCTCGACCCGCTCGAGCAAAATCACCTGCATGGCACGCCTCTCCGAATCACAAGTAGCGGCGCAGCTGCGCCCAGTCTTCAACCAGGCCGAGCGCCAGCACGGCCAGGATTGGCCAGCCGAGGATGACGAGGCCGAGATAGATGGCGCCGAGCACCAGCGAGCGATGCGCCCAGCGGTCGGCGAATTTGTGGATCACGGCCAAGCCCAAAAAGGCATATGGCACGATCAGGACCAGGAGCGCCGAGCGGCCGGCGAAGCCCAGGCTCTCGCCGCCCAGCACCGCGCAGCCCGCCGCCACGCCGATCAGCGGCCACAGCCACCAGGGCAGCTCGAGCTGCGCCATGGGCGGGGTCGGCCGCCGGTTCCAGCCGAGCCGGACCGCCAGGCTCTGGGCGATGATCGCGTTGACGATCACCATCATCAGCCAGGAGGTCGCGATCAGCGCCGGCAGCACGTAAAGCAGCCGCTCCAGCTGCGGCGCCGGCAAGGGCGCCATGCCAATCGTTTCCAGCTCCCGCCAGCTCTCGGTCAGGAAGCGCTGCAGGACGCCTTCCAGGCCGCCCGGCTGCCCGATCAGCAGGATGAAGCCCACCACGATCGTGCCGGCCGCGAACGCCGCCAGCTGGGCCAGCAGCAGGCCGACCGGGTACCATTGCACCTGGCCGGCGCCATCGGTGCGCGCCAGCAGCGCCTGGCGCACCACCAGCAGAGCCGGCGCTGCCTGCAGCACGACATAGAGCCCAGCCGCGAGCAGGCCGGTCATCAGGCTGCTCAGCAGCACCGCGGCTCCGGTCGCGATCAGCGAGCCGGCCAAGCCCATGGTGAAGCCCGCGAACAGGAGCGGCAGCTGGACGAAATAGGCCAGCAGCACCAGGCTGGGCGCGCCGCTCAGCATGGCGCTGAACACACCCCCGCTCAGGATGCCGGCCAGGACCGCCAGGCCCAGCGCTTGCGACATGCTGCTGCACCGCTGCTTCGACCGCCGGTGCCTTGGCTAGGTCAGCACGAACGGCAGCAGCGCCAGGAGCCGCGCCCGCTTGATCGCCTGCGCCAGGTCGCGCTGCTCCTTGGCCGTGACCGCCGTGATCCGGCGCGGCACGATCTTGCCGCGCTCCGAGACGAAGCGCTGCAGGAGCTTGACGTCCTTGTAGTCGATCGGCGGCGCGTCCTTGCCGGCAAAGGGGCTGGCCTTGCGCCGCCGGAAGAACGGCCGGCGGATGGTGATGGTCGGCGGCTCGCTCCGTGGCGGCCGGCCGAAGTCGCGGCTGCCGCCGCCGGACATGGGGCTGCTCATGCTGCTTTACTCGCGGTCGGTGTCGGTACGGAAGCTGCGCTCGCCGCGCGGCCGATCGAAATCGCGGCGCGGCCGGTCGCCGTCGTCACGGCGCGGGCGGTCGCCGTCGTCGCGCCGTGGCCGGTCGCCATCCTCGCGGCGGCCGCGCTCCTCGCGCGAGCTGCGCGCCTGCATCAGGACCGACGGCCCCTCCTCGAGCTTCTCGACCCGCACCGTGAGGTAGCGGATCACGTCGTCGCTCAGCTCCTCCTGCCGCTCGAGCTCGTTGACCGCGGCGGTGGGCGCCTTGAAATTGAGGTGGACGTAGTGGCCCTTGCGATTCTTCTTCAGCCGGTAGGCCAGGTTGCGCAGGCCCCAATATTCATTCTTGGTGACCTCGCCGCCCTGGTCGGCGATGACCTGGGCATAGGTCTCGCCCAGGCTCTGGATCTGCTGCGGCGAAAGATCCTGCCGCGCGATCAATGTGTGTTCGTAGTACCGCGTGGCGGTCACAGCAACGCTCCTCGACCTGATGGAATGCGACCATGCGGAACCGCCGCGCCAAGCGGCTGGGGCCAGCGGGCTTGGTTCGGCAGAGGCCACGATCCAGCTGATCCGGACCGGACGGTCCAGACTGCCGCGCACTATACAAAAAAGCCGCGCTTGGGCAAGCCTGCTTGACAGCGCCCGGTGACGCGCTAGACCAGGGCGCCCTGCGCAATCGGGCCAGGCGCCAGAGCCGAGCGCTAGCACCGCCATGGCAACCGCATTCCTGTTTCCCGGCCAAGGCTCCCAGACGGTCGGCATGGGCCGAGCGCTGCATGCCGAGCTGCCGGTCGCCCGCCTGGTCTTCGAGGAGGTCGACGAGGCGCTGGGCGCCGCCCTCTCGCGGCTGATCTTCGAGGGGCCGGAGGACGAGCTGCGGCTGACCGAAAACGCCCAGCCGGCCTTGATGGCGACCTCGCTCGCGGCCTTGCGGGCGCTGGAGAGCCTGGCTGGCCGCCCGATCCACGAGCTGGGCGTGCTGGTTGCTGGTCATTCGCTGGGCGAGTACAGCGCGCTCGCCGCGGCCGGCGCCTTGAGCCTGCCCGATGCGGCGCGGCTCTTGCGCCTGCGCGGCCGCAGCATGCAGGCGGCGGTGCCGGTCGGCGAGGGCGCCATGGCCGCACTCTTGAACCTCGAGCTGGCCCAGGTCGAGGCGCTGGCGGCAGAGGCGGCCGGCGCCGAGGTCTGCGAGGTCGCCAATGACAATGCGCCCGGCCAGGTCGTGATCAGCGGCCACCGCGCCGCGGTCGCCCGCGCGATCGAGCTGGCCAAGGCGCAAGGGGCCAGGCGCAGCGTGCTGCTGCCGGTCAGCGCGCCGTTCCATTGCCGCCTGATGGCGCCGGCGGCCGAGGCGGTGGCGGCAGCGCTGGCCGAGATCGAGCTGCGCCGGCCGGTCGTGCCGGTCGTGACCAATGTCAGCGCCGCTCCCGAGCAGGATCCCAAGCTCCTGAAGGACGCGCTGGTCCGCCAGGTGACTGCCAGGGTGCGCTGGCGCGAATGTCTGGAGACGATCGCGGCGGAAGGGGTCGAGCGCGCGGTCGAGCTCGGCGCCGGGCGGGTGCTCGCCGGCTTGTGCAAGCGCACCGTGCCGAACCTCGCGGCGCTGTCCCTCGGCACGCCCGACGAGATCACGGCGGCCCTGGCGGCCGATCAGGTCTGAGCCACCCCGCCGCCTCTGTTTTGGATCGAGCCTAAGGATGACGAGCCATGTTTGATCTTGCCGGGCGGACCGCGCTGGTGACCGGCGCCTCGGGTGGCATCGGCAGCGCGATCGCGCGCCAGCTCCATGCCCAGGGTGCGGCCCTGCTGCTGACCGGCCGCCGCGCCGAGGCGCTTGGCGCCCTGCAGGCGGAGCTGGGCGAGCGGGTCCGGATCGAGCCGGCCGATCTCGCCGATCCGGCCGCGGCCACGGCGCTGATCGAGGCCGCCGAGGCGGGTGGCGGGGTCGACATCCTGATCAACAATGCCGGCCTGACCCGCGACAATCTCGCCATGCGCCTCAAGGACGAGGACTGGCAGATGGTGCTGGACGTCAATCTGACCGCCGGCTTTCGCCTGATCCGGGCGGCCTTGCGCGGCATGATGAAGCGTCGCTATGGCCGGATCATCAACATCACCTCGATCGTCGCGGTCACCGGCAATCCCGGCCAGGCCAACTACGCCGCCGCCAAGGCCGGCATGATCGGCATGAGCAAGGCGCTGGCGGCCGAGGTCGCCAGCCGCGGCATCACCGTGAACTGCGTGGCGCCGGGCTTCATCGAGACCGCCATGACCGACGCGCTGAACGAGGCCCAGCGGACCAAGCTCCTGGCCGCGGTGCCGATCGGCCGGCTGGGCGAAGGGGCGGATGTCGCGGCCGCGGTCTGCTATCTGGCGAGCGCCGAAGCGGCCTATGTCACCGGTCAAACCTTGCACGTCAACGGCGGCATGGCGATGATCTGAGCAGGCGGTCAGCCGCCTGCGGCCTGGCGCGTTTCGCCTAGGCAACTTTGGCGGGACTGTGTTAGGAAGCGCCCCAGGACGCAGTTTGGCGTCGCTGAGGCCAGTCCAGCCGTGTGCTTCGGGCCCGATTCGAGAGGAAGCTCCCCCATGAGTGATACCGCCGAGCGCGTCAAGAAGATTGTCGTCGAGCATCTCGGTGTCGACGAGAGCAAGGTCAACGAGAATGCCAGCTTCGTTGATGATCTTGGCGCCGACAGCCTCGACACGGTCGAGCTGGTCATGGCCTTCGAAGAAGAGTTCGGCTGCGAGATCCCCGACGAGGCGGCCGAGAAGATCCTGACGATCAAGGATGCCATCACCTACATCGAACAGAACAGCTGAGGCGTGCCGGGCACGCGGCTCGCGGGAGTAGATCGGCCAATGTCGGCACGCCGTGTCGTGATCACGGGTCTGGGCTTGGTGACGCCGCTCGGCTGCGGCGTCGCGCTCAATTGGCGCCGGCTGCTGGCGGGCGAGAGCGGCCTGTCCAGGATCGAGCAGTTCGACGTCGACGATCTGCCGGCCAAGGTCGCTGGCCAGGTGCCGGGCCCGGACGCCGAAGGCGGCTTGCGCATCGACGAGCTGATGCCGGCCAAGGATGCCAGGCGCAACGACCGCTTCATTCTGCTCGGCATCGCGGCCGCCGCCGAGGCGGTCCAGGATGCCGGCTGGCTGCCCGAGGACGAGGCCGAGCGCGAGCGCACCGGCGTCCTGATCGGCTCCGGCATCGGCGGCCTCAGCACGATCGCCGCCACCACCTTGGAGCTCGAGGCCAAGGGGCCGCGCCGGGTCAGCCCGTTCTTCATTCCCGGCAGCCTGATCAATCTGATCAGCGGCCAGGTCTCGATCCGGTTCGGCTTCAAGGGGCCGAACCATGCGGTCGTGACCGCCTGCTCGACCGGCGCCCATGCACTGGGCGACGCCAGCCGGATGATCCGGGAAGGCGATGCCGATGTCATGGTGGCGGGCGGCGCCGAGGCCGCGATCTGCCGGCTCGGCCTGGCGGGCTTTGCCGCGATGAAGGCGCTCTCCACCCACTACAACGACACGCCGGAGAAGGCGTCCCGGCCCTGGGACGAAGGCCGCGACGGCTTCGTCATGGGCGAGGGCGCGGGCGTGGTCGTGCTGGAGGAGCTGGCGCACGCCCGGGCGCGCGGCGCCAAGATCTATGCCGAGCTGGTCGGCTACGGCATGTCGGGCGATGCGTATCACATCACCGCGCCCAGCCCCGACGGCGACGGCGGCTTCCGCTCGATGCGGGCGGCGCTCAAGCATGCCGGGCTGCAGCCGGCCGACATCGACTACGTCAACGCCCACGGCACCTCGACCCCGCTCGGCGACGAGATCGAGCTGGGCGCGGTCAAGCGGCTGTTCGGCGATGCCGCCAGGCGGCTCTCGATGTCCTCGACCAAGTCCGCGATCGGCCATCTGCTGGGTGCGGCCGGCGGGGTCGAGGCGATCTTCTCGATCCTGGCCGTGCGCGACCAGATCGTGCCGCCGACCCTCAATCTCGAGCGGCCGTCGCCGGGCTGCGATCTGGACCTGGTGCCGTTCGAGGCGCGCAAGCGGCCGGTGCGCTACGCCCTATCCAACTCATTCGGCTTTGGCGGCACCAACGCCAGCCTGATCCTCGGGCAGCCGCCGGCCGCCTGACGCGGCAGCCGGTCTGATCAGACATGCGCCGCGCGCTGGCCATCCTCGTCGTAGCCATCCTGATCGTGGCCGGCGCGGTTGGCGGCGCCCGCTACGCCTGGCGCCTGTTCGACGACTATCTGGCGGCACCCGGCCCTTCGGCCGAGGCCAAGAGCGTGATCCTGCCGCGCGGCGCCGGGCTTGGCCTGATCGTCGGCCGGCTGCACGATGCCGGCGTGATCGACCATCCCTGGCTGTTCCAGCTGGCGGTCCAGCTGTCCGGCCAGGACCGCAGCCTGCAGGCCGGCGAGTACAATTTTCCGGCCGGGGTCAGCCCGGGCCGGGTGGTCGCGATGCTGGCCGAAGGCGAGATCGTCAGCCGCCGGCTGACCGTGGCCGAAGGCCTGACCGTGGCCGAGGTCTACCGGCTGATCGAGGCGGCCGAGGGCCTGACCGGCGCCTTGCCGCCCTTGCCGGCGGAAGGCAGCCTGCTGCCCGAAACCTACCTCTACAGCCACGGCGACAGCCGGGGCGAGCTGGTCGACCGGATGCAAAAGGCGATGCGCGAACGGCTGGCCGAGCTCTGGTCCAGGCGCGCGCAAGGCCTGCCGCTGGCGACGCCCGAGGAAGCGCTGGTCCTGGCCTCGATCGTCGACAAGGAGACCGGCCAGTCCGAGGAGCGCCAGATGGTGGCGGCGGTGTTCGCCAATCGCCTGCGCCGGGGCATGAAGCTGCAGTCGGATCCGACCATCATCTATGCCCTGACCAGGGGGCAGGGGCCGCTCGATCGCGAGCTGACCCGGGCCGACTGGGAGCTCGAGAGCCCGTACAACACCTACCAGGTGGTGGGCCTGCCGCCGACCCCGATCAGCAATCCCGGCGAGGCCTCGATCGCGGCCGTGCTCAATCCGGCCAAGGTCAACTATCTGTATTTCGTGGCGGACGGCACCGGCGGCCATGCCTTCGCGACCACGCTGGCCGAGCATAATCGCAATGTCGTGCATTGGCGCCGGGTCCGGGACAAGCCGCCGGCCCGGGTCGAGCCCGAGGCCGGGCCGCCGGACACCGCAGGCGAGGGGGCCGAGGCCGAAGGGAGCGACGGCGGCGTTATTCCTTCCGCGGCAGCCGCGCCAGGCGACCGTCGATCCAAGCCGGCGGCAGCGCCGCCGCCAGGCGAATCAGCAGATAAAGCGGCCAAGGGAAGGCAATCCTGGACCGGCCCTTTGCCAGCCCGGCCTGAATGATCCGAGCCGCCTGGTCCGGCGTCAAGGTGAGCGGCATGGGGAAGCGGTTGCCGGCGGTCATCGCGGTCCGCACGAAGCCCGGGCAGATCACCGAGAGCCCGATATTGCGCTCGGCGAGCCGCGGCCGCAGCCCTTCGCCGTAGCTGCGCAGCGCCGCCTTGCTGGCGCAATAGGCCGGGCCCGTCGGCAGGCCGCGAAAGGCGGCCAGCGAGGCCATCAGCGCGATCTGGCCGCGGCCGCGCGCCAGCATCGGCGGCAAGGCGGGCTCGATGGTGTTGAGCACGCCATCGACATTGACCGCGAAGATGCGGCGTGCGGTCGGCACGGCGGCAGGCTCGCCGAGCGGGCCGCCGGCGGTGCCGGCATTGGCGATCACCAGATCCAAAGGCCGCGTCGCGTCGGCCTGCGCGATCCAGTCGGCCATGGCGGCCCGGTCGGTCACGTCCTGTTGGCAGGTCACGACATCGGCGCCCTGCTCGCGGCAAACCGCCGCGACCGCCGCCAGCCGCGCCGGGTCGCGGCCGCCCAGATGCAGGGTGATGCCCATGGCTGCATAGCGCTTGGCCAAGGCCGCACCGATGCCGTTGCTGGCGCCGGTGATCAGGATCGAGCGTGGTGTGGATTGGCGAGGCGCAACCATTGCGGTAAGTGATTAGCAACTTTTACGAGACATGTTGAGCCGTGATCGCGCATCTGCAGTGAGCGGTGGCTCGTATTCCTGCGGCCCCGCCGCTGGCACCGAGAGGTCCGATGACGCAGCCTGCCGACAACACCCCGCCCGCGGTCAAGCGGCGCGGCCTGATGCTGGTCCTGTCCTCGCCCTCCGGGGCCGGCAAGACCACCATCGCGCGCCGCCTGCTGGAGCTCGAGCCGGCCTTGTCGATGTCGATCTCGGTGACCACGAGGCCGCGCCGGCCGAGCGAGATCGACGGCGTGCACTACCACTTCATCGACCGTGGCAGCTATGAGGATCTGGTCGGCCGGGACGAGCTGCTCGAGCATGCCGAGGTGTATGGCCATGGCTATGGCACGCCGCGCGCCGCGGTCGAGCGGGCGCTGGTCGAGGGCCGGGACGTGCTGTTCGACATCGACTGGCAAGGGGCGCAGCAGCTGCGCGAGGTCGCCGGCGAGGACATGGTCAGCATCTTCATCCTGCCGCCCTCGCACGCCGAGCTGGAGCGCCGGCTGCGCCGCCGCGCGCAGGATCCGGAGGACGTGGTCCGCCGCCGCCTCGCCCAGGTCGCGGCCGACGTCACCCACTGGGCCGAGTATGACTACGTCATGATCAACACCGATCTGGAGGCGAGCATCGGCGGCGCCCGCTCGATCCTGGTCGCCGAACGCCTGCGCCGCCGCCGCCAGCCCGGCCTCACCGACTTCGTCGGCCAGTTCCGCGCCATCGGCCACTGACGCCGGCAGCGCCGGCAGGCCGGCGAAGAGCAGCCGGCCGCGACTTGGCCACGCCTGGCTCTGGCCCGATCATGCTGATCCCTTGATGCACGACACCGGCGATCGGATCACTGCGCCGGGATCTGGACCGGTTGCCGTTGCGTCGGACCGACGGCGGTCATTCGACAATAATGGTTGAGACGAGGTGCCTATGGCCGGTGCCGGCGCCGATCGCGATGGCACTGCGGCAGCGTAGGGTCGAACCGATGGGCGGCGGCAGCTCGATCCAACCAGCAGCGCCCACGCCTTGCGGTCAGCCTTCAGGTGGTGGTCGAGCTGATGCAGCGCCTGGTCGCGACCGGCAGCGCGGCGCCGGCCTGCTATGGCGGCGATCGGCGACCGCTGCTGCCGACCCATGGCGGAGGCTGGCAGGGTTGATCAAGGCCGAGCCAGACCTGATGCTGGCCGAGATCCAAGCTGAGCTGGCAGGGCGCCGAGGCATCACCGTCAGCCTGGCGACGATCCACCGGCACACTGTTCCGGCTCGTCTTGCGGCACCAGAAAAACCCCTGGAAGCGCCCAGGCAGGATCGGCCCGAGGTTGGCAGGAAGCATCGGTTCTGGCAGCGCCGCATGACCCCGCCCGGTGCCTCGTCCTCGACGCGACCGCGGTCGCCTTCAACATGGCCCGGCGCTAGGGCCG
>CADEGR010000034.1:11516-36355 GCA_902826935.1 uncultured Alphaproteobacteria bacterium
GCCTCGTCCTCGACGCGACCGCGGTCGCCTTCAACATGGCCCGGCGCTAGGGCCGTTGCCCATCAACTGACGGCTGGTCGCGGCCATGCCGCACAAGCGCTCCTGATGGGGTGCTGGTCCCCACAGCCCGCGTGAGGGCAGACGACAACCTCCGTCCCCCGACGGCGAGCTGCCTGCCGGGCCAATGCCGAGCGGCATCATTGATGGGCTGCCAGGCGGCACAACCAGCCTGCTCAAAACCGGTCGCCGTCCACCAGGCCATCGGGCGCGCGGGGGCCGAGCTCCGTTTCCTGCCATCCTACAGCCCGGACTTCAACCCGATCGAGATGGCCTTCTCCAAGTTCAAGGCATTCTTCCGTCGATGATCTTTGGAACGCCATCACCAAGGCACCAAGATGTTCACGCCGGCCGAATACGAAAACTACTTTGCTGCTGCTGGGTATGACCGCGAATGATCGGACAATGCGCGAGCGGCGAACGCTACCTTGCTCGATGACCGCTCGCTCGGCCGCACGGCGCTCAATGCGCATCGTTCGGGAGCGGCCGAACAATGGGGCGCAAGCGCCTGCCATCGGGCGCGAGCCAAACGGCCGCACGACCAGGATCCATGCGCTGACGCGGCCGGCCCATGCTGCTGGCGCCGACGCGCGGCACCATGGCCGACGTCGCGGTCGCAGCCGAGCTGACCGAGGCGCTGCCGCCAAGTGCCCGGCGGTATGCCGACCAGGGCGACGACGCCACCCATGTCCGCCAGCTGCTGGCAGAACGCGGCACCGCAGCAGTCATCCCGAGCACCGTGTCGCGCAACAACCCGCTCGCATCGCCAGTCGCGCGCGCCTCCGATCGGGCGGAGTTTCGGGCGCATCGAGGAATTCCGCCGGATCGTCCCCCGCGACGACAAGCTTGCCGGACCCTTCCTCGCCGCCATTGCGATCGCTGCAACCATTGGCGGGTGGACTGATTCAGTCTGCAGCCGAGGGATGCTGCCGGCGCCAAGGCCGCGCCTGGTCCGGCCCATGGCGTGGGCGGCTCGACCCGAGGCGCTGTGCCCAGCCGCAGCCTACGCAGCGGCTGCGGTGAGCTGGATTGTGCAGCTCGAGCCAGGCGGTGCCTTCAGCAAGCTGATGGCTTGCCGTCTTGATGGTGCGCCAGATGGTGACATCGAGGGCCCAGGCGGCACGAAGTCGGGATGCAGGTCTGATCGCATCGATCGGCGGCGCGTGCGGTCCGGGTGCCGGCACCGGTGAGGTCAAGTGGCGGGTCGCAGAGCCGGGCGCCGCCGCTTTGTCGGGCGAGGATCATCGCCAAGTCGGCTTGACGCCGCTGGCGGCCGCGCGCGACGGGCGGCATCGGCAGGCCGCTTGGCCGGACCGGTCTGCTGGCCTGGGCCACGGTTGGCTTCGGTGCCCGCGCGCCGTCCGCTACGGCACGGCCTGCTCGCGCAGAGCGCGGCGGGCCGCGGCGACGGCAGGCGCCCGGGTCGCGCGCAGACGGGAATCGACGTAGTGGCCCTGGAACAGGCGGATGCCCAGCTCATGGCCCCAGTTGATCGCCGCAGCCGAATCGCAGCGGCACAGGATCACCCGGTCGATGCCGCCGCCGCGCAGCGCCTGCTTGAGCTCGTCGGCGGCGCTGTTCTGCTCGAGCAGCTCGGGACTCCAGCACAGCTTGATCAGGTCGGCGCCGAGCCGCCGCCGCTCGATCAGCGGCAGATGCAGATAATGCAGACCGTCGATGCAGATCATGTAGCCGCGCTCGCGCACGAAATCGCGCACGAACAGATAGGCGCCAAGCTCGGCGAAGATGTCGACCAGCTGCAGCTCGATCACCACCGAGCTGTCAGTCGGCCGCAAATAGGTCTCGTCGAACTGCAGGAAGTCGGCGGACAGCAAGGTCGCCAGGCGCAGATTGAGGCTGATCGGACCGACCTCGGCGACCGTGTGGCCATCATGCAGGCTGGCCAGCAGCCGCCGATCGAGCGTTTCGACCAGCCGCTGGAACAGCCACATGTCGGCCAGCAGGTCGACGCCCGGCGCCAGCCGGCTGGCCAGCTCCTGGATCGCGACGTGGATCTCCGTGAACACCACCTGGGGCGGGCTGTCCGGCGGGCCTGAGCAGACCGCCTGACGGCGCACCAGGTCGCTGATGTCGAGGCCGGCGAGCTTGGTCTCGATCTGGGCCAGCCGGGCGGGATCGAGCGGCTGCCGGCCGTCGGCCCCGAGCAGCGGGTTGGTTGCCGCCGGGCTGCCGGCATAGTCCTCGAGATGGCGGACCAGGCGATCATAGTCGCGATCGAGGTCGAACCAGCTGCAGAATTCGAGCGGCACCTCCGGCGCATCCTCGCCAAAGGCGCGCAGCCGGTCGCCGGGCGATGGGTCGGCGGCCTCCGTGATCGCCGCCTCGGCCGCCAGCGGATCGTCGCTGAACAGATAGCGCAGCCGGCCGACCACCCGTTGCACGGCGTCGCGCTCGCTGCTCTCCCAGATGAACAGGACGTCGCCATTGCCGAGCTGGAAGCGCTCGCTGCGGTACCGGCGCAGCAGCGCGTCGAACTCGCTGGCGGCGACCTTGAGCTGGTAGTCCCGGCGGTTTTGCGGCTTCAGCAGCGACAAATGCAGATGCACCGCCTGCCAGCCATAGTGGTTGCGCTCCAGCCCGTGAACAAAAGCGTGCAGCCCGTCAGCTGCCCGATTCGCTGCCTGCGCTTGCTGCATGACCGCCCATCATCCCGTTCCCCGGCCGCCCAGAAGTCCAGCCGCCTCGATCTGAATCCGCAGTCTAGGCGGCAAATCCATAAGACTTCGTTAAGGATGCCCGCAGCGCGCCGCCGGCCCGCGGTCGCCGCCGCGCTCGCCAGGCCGGGGCCGATCCACTATTGCATCGCCAAGATCGATCGCCCGTTGCCGATGAGGCCCCGATGGCAGAGCCCGCCGACCCCTTGCCCCAAAGCAGCGAGCGCCTGGCGGCGGAGCGGCCGCAGCGAGTCCTGCTCGGCATCGGCCTGGCCCTGGCGGCCATCGGCCTGTTCGTGGTCATGGACACGATCGGCAAGCAGCTGATGACCCGCTACCCCATGCAGCAGGTCGCCTGGGCGCGCTACTTCTTCCAGTTCGCCTTGATGCTGCTCTTGATCCTGGTGCCGCGCTACGGCCTGCGCCGCCTGGTGCGCACCGGGCAACCCTGGCTGCAGATCCTGCGCGGCCTGCTGCTGGCCGGCTCGACCATCGCGATGCTGACCGCGATCAGCCGGATCCCGCTGGCCGAAGCCTACACCATCGGCTTCACCTCGCCGCTCCTGGTCACCCTGTTCGCGATTCCGCTGCTCGGCGAGCCGGTCGGCTGGCGCCGGCTGGCCGCGGTCCTGACCGGCTTCGTGGGCGTGCTGATCGTGATCCGGCCGGGCATGGCCGAGGTCCATTGGGCGATGCTGATGCCGCTGGTGATGGCGGTCTGCTTCGCCCTCTACCAGGTCCTGACCCGCAAGCTCGGCAGCCAGCCGGGCGAGAGCTCGGTCGCGATGCTGTTCCACGTCGCCTGGGTCGGCAGCCTGATCGTGTCCCTGATCGCGCCGTTCTACTGGCAGCCGGTGGCCCTGGCCGACTGGCCCTGGCTGGTCGCGATGGGTGCCCTCGGCACGCTCGGCCATCTGCTCCTGATCCGCGCCTTGGCCATGGCGCCCGCGTCGGTCCTGACCGGCTTCATCTATACCCAGCTGCTCTGGGCCATCCTGTTCGGCTACCTGATCTTCGGCGATCTGCCGGACCGCTGGACGCTCCTGGGCGGCTCGGTGATCATCGCGAGCGGCCTGTTCACATTCTACCGTGAGTCGGCACGGCGCCGGGGCGCTGCATAAGCCTCGCGGCGCCGCCGCCGATGCGACATCTGGACGGCCGACGCCACACCGGGCGGCAAATCCGGCACAGCGCGCGCAGCATCATCTTGACACTGCGCCGGCCTATAAGCACAAGCCTGCATGCGCAAATGGTTCGCCCGGCGCAGCGCAAGGACCGGGCACAACCGTTTGTTGAGGAGGGGAGCCGTCGTCCGGGCAGTCTTGCAACCGGAAGACAGTCGAGTCGGGGGCGGGCCGCTGGACAGTGGCCTGATGATGCATGGCACGTGTCCAGAGCTGGTCCGAGGACGTTGCGCGCAACCTGGCATCGGCGCCGCCAGCGATGCTGGGTGGCCGGGTGTCGGTCCTGGGCGTGGCCATCACCGACGCTATGCAGGCGGATGCGTTGCGTCTGTTCGAGCGGTTGATGCTCGCCGAGGATCGCCGCACCCGCGTGGTCTTCTTCGCCAATGCCCACACCCTCAATCTCGCCTGGGAGGACCGGTCCTACCGGACCGTGCTGAACAGCGCCGACTACGTGTTCGGCGATGGCACCGGCGTGCGCTGGGCGGCGCGCCTGCGCGGCGTCCGGCTGCGCGACAATGTCAACGGCACCGATGCTGTGCCAACCTTGCTCGGCCAGCCTTTGCCGGGCGGTGGCCGCTACTTCCTGCTGGGCGCCCGGCCGGACGCGATCACCGCCGCCGCCGCCCAGGCCCAGCAGCTGTTCCCCGACTGGCAGCTGGTCGGCCACCATCACGGCTATCTCGAGCCGGCCCTGACCAGCCAGGTGATCGAGCAGATCAACGCCAGCCGGCCGCATCTGCTGCTGGTCGGCATGGGCAATCCGCTGCAGGAGCGCTGGCTGATGGCGGCGCGGGCGCAGCTCAAGGTGCCGCTCTGCATGGGCACCGGCGGCTTGTTCGAATACTGGGCGGGCAATCTCGACCGGGCGCCGGCCTGGCTGCGCCGGCGCGGCCTCGAATGGCTGCATATCCTGCGCCGGCAGCCGCACAAGCTGCGCCGCTACGGCCTGGGCAACCCGATGTTCCTGTCCCGCATGCTGCGCGAGCGGCTGCAGCTGCCATGAGCACGATCCGGCGCCAGCGCTGGCTGCTCAAGAAGGCCGGCCGGGCCGGCATCGGCGCGGTCGGCACGCTCGGCCGGCTGGGCCGGCGCGGCCAGGGCCAGGTCCGGGTCCTGACCTACCACCGCTTCGGCGAGCAGGCGCGCGATCCCTATTGCGTGTCGCGCCAGGAGTTCGAAGCGCAGATGCGCTTCATCAGCGAGCAGCAGCTGGCGATCGGCGAGGCTGATCTCTTGGCCTTCCTGGCGGGCGAGCGGACCGTGCCGGCCAACGCGGTCCTGGTCACCACCGATGACGGCTTTCGCTCGGTGCTGACCGAGATGCTGCCGATCCTGCAGCGCCACCGCGTGCCCGCCATCGCTTTCGTCAGCTCCGGTCTGATCGGCACCGGCCGCGCCGGCGACGCGGATGAGCCCTATCTGACCTGGCCGGAGGTCCGCGAGCTGGCCGCCGCCGGCGTCACCATCGGCTCGCACGCGGTGCACCATCGCTCGCTGGCCCAGCTGGCACCGGCCGAGCAGCAGCAGGAGGCCGCCGGCTCGAAGGCGCGGATCGAGCAGGAGCTCGGCGCGGCCATCGCCTCGTTCGCCTACCCCTACGGCACGCTCGCCGATTTCGACCAGGCCTCGGCCGATGTCCTGCGCGCGGCCGGCTACCGCTTGGGCTTCACCTCGCAGCACGGCGCCATCGAGCGCGGTGCGCCTGACTGGCTGCAGCTGCCGCGGGTCAAGGTCGAAGCGGGCGATCCGGGCTGGCTGTTCCCGCAGCTCTGCCACGGCGCGCTCGATGTCTGGCGGATGGTCGACACGCTGCTCTGGCGGACCCAGCAGGCCCGCTAGCGCCCGGGGGCTCGTCAAGCCGGCTGATCTCGTGTAGTCCGCTGCCGGCGGCCGACCAGCGGCTGCGGGCGGCGCGGCTTCGGAGAGCGACGCGGTTGCAGAACAGCGCACAGATCGGCGGCCGGCCGGCGACCACGGCTTGGCCGAGCCTGCAATGGCTGGCCCAGCCGGCGGCGGTGAGCCTGGTGCTGGCCGCCTATCTCGCGGCCCATTTCGGCCTGCGGCTGCTGCTCGGCCCGACCCTCGGCGTCGACGATGCCGAGCAGGCGCTGTTCGCGCAGCACTGGGCCTGGGGCTACCGCTCGCGCCAGCCGCCCTTGTTCACCTGGCTGCTGCTGCCGACCTTCCAGCTGGCGGGCGTCAACATCCTGGCGATCAGCCTGGTCCGCTACGGCCTGCTGGCGCTCACCTATTTCTGCTTCTACCGGGTGGCCCTGCGCTGGATCGGCGATCGGCGCATGGCGGCGCTCGCGGTGCTCAGCCTCACCGCGATCTATGTGTTCGGCTACTACGCCCATCACGATCTGACCCACACGACTGCGCTGGGTGCCTTGATCGCGTTCAGCCTCTACGCCTTCGCCCGGCTGGTCGAGCGACCGACCATCGGCGCCTATCTGCTGCTGGGCCTGGCGGTCGGCCTTGGCATGCTGACCAAGTGGAACTTCGTGATGCTGGCGCTGGGCCTGCCGCTCACCTGCCTGCTGCTGCCGGCCTACCGACCGCTGGTGCTGCGCTGGCAGATCCTGCCGGCGCTGGCGCTGGCCGGGCTGATCCTGCTGCCGACGGCCTTATGGGTCTACGGCGCCGGCCAGACCGCCGGTGCGGTCTCGAGCGAGATCCTGACCAAGCCGGTCGGGCCCAGCGCCGGCTTCGGCTGGACCCTGCTGCAGGGCAGCTTCATGCTCGCCAAGGCAGCGCTCGTGTTTCCGCTGCCCTTCCTTGCCCTATTCCTGCTCGCGTTCTGGCGGCCGCTCTGGGGAGCACTCGGCGCCCCAGACCCGGCCCTGCCGCGCCCGGTCGGACCGGATTTCGTCGGCCGCTTGATGGTGGTGACGCTCGGCCTGCACTGGCTGCTCATCCCGCTGTTCGGCGCGGTCACCTTCTCGGAGCGCTGGCTGCATCCGGCCTTGATGGTGCTGCCGATCTGGCTCTGCCAGCTGCTCGCCCGGCGGCCGCCGGGCCCGCGCGCGCTCCAGGCCTATCTGGCGCTGCTCGCATTGCTGGTTGCCGTGGCATTTGGCGCGCGGGTATACCGGTCCACGCAAGGCGGCGAGACCTGCGGCAAATGCCGCGAGCTGGCGCCGTTTGCCGAGCTGGCCGAGGGGCTCCGGGCCGCCGGCTTCAAGCAGGGCACGATCGTGGCGGATGGCATCCATATCGGCGGCAATTTGCGGACCGCCTTTCCCGACAGCCGGATCATCGATCCCGCCTTTCCGCTCGCCACCTGGCCGGCTGCGGCTGGGCAGGGCATGTGCCTGGCGGTCTGGCAGGCCGAGGTGCCGAAGGCCGAGCAACGTGCGGCCGCGTTGCAGCGTTTTCTCGGCACGGCGCTCGGCATGCCGGCCGACGCCGTGGCCAAGCGCGGCCAGCTCGACGCGCTGATGCATGGCGCCCGGACCCGGCGCTACCACCTGGGCTACGAGCTGTTCGAGGAGGGCGCCGGTGGCTGTCGCTGAAGCACGTCCGATCATCATGCCGCGCAACCAGCCGGCCAATGACATCAGCATCGTCGTGCCGGTGTTCGACGAGCAGGACTCGCTGCCGCCCTTGACGGCCGCCATCCTCAAGGTGGCAGCCCAGCACAAGCTCGATCTGCGCCAGCTGATCTTCGTCGACGATGGCAGCCGCGACGGCTCCTGGGCGGTGTTGGAGCGGCTGGCTGCCGCCAATCCGGTGGTCACCGCGATCCGCCTGCGCCGCAATTTCGGCAAGTCGATGGCGCTGAACGCCGGGATCGAGGTGGCGACCGGCAGCATCATCGTGACCATGGATGCCGATCTGCAGGACGATCCGGCCGAGCTGCCGCGCCTCCTGGCGCCGCTGGCCGAGGGCTACGACCTGGTCTCGGGCTGGCGCGAGCGGCGCGACGATCCCTTGTCCAAGACCTTGCCGTCGCGCCTCTACAACGCGGTGACCGCGCGCCTGTCTGGGATCAGCCTGCACGACTTCAACTGCGGCTACAAAGTCTACCGCCGCGAGATCTTCGACTCGGTCGAGATCTATGGCGAGCTGCACCGCTATGTCCCGGTCCTGGCCCATTCCCTGGGCTTCAAGGTGGGCGAGGTCGCGGTCCAGCACCACGCCCGCAAGCATGGCGTCTCCAAATACGGCTTTCGCCGCTTCCTGCGCGGCTTCCTCGATCTGTTGACCGTGCTCACCATCACCCGCTACTCGCGCACGCCCGGCCATCTGTTCGGCGCGATCGGCACGGTCCTCTTGCTCCTGGGGGTCGCCGTGCTGGCCTATCTGACCGGCATCAAGCTGCTCGACAACGCCAAGATCGGCGACCGGCCGCTGTTGATGTTCGGCGCCTTGTCCGTGATCGTCGGCCTGCAGGTGACCTTGTTCGGGCTGCTCAGCGAGATGATCAACTCCCGCACCGACAGCATCTCGCCGCGCAAGCTGATCAAGGAACGCGTGCCGGACGAGGATTGACGGGCTTCGTGCGCGGCCGGCTGGTCCACCACCTGATCTCGACCCTGCTCGCCGTCGCCATCAGCGGCGGCGTGCTGTGGTGGCTCCTGGGCGAGCATGGCCTCGGCCTCTTGGTCGACACCGTCCGCCGCGCCGCGGCCGGTCCGCTGCTGCTGGCGGGCGGCCTGGTGTTCCTGATCCAATATGCCCGCGCCTGGCGCTTCGCGCTCCTGCTCTCGGGCCAGCTGACCTTGCCCTCCTGGGCGATGATGGGGATCGCAACCAGGCTGGTGCTGTTCAACTTCCTGCTGCCGTTCAAGCTCGGCGAGCTCAGCTTTCCCTTGATGATGAAGCAGACCTTCGGCACCGGCTACAGCCGCGCCGCCGGCGTGCTGATCATGTCCCGGCTGCTCGATTTCGGCGCGGTCGCGAGCCTGTTCCTGTTCTGCGCCGCCTTGGTGCTGCAGCCCGGTCAGCTCGGCTGGAGCGGCCCGGTCCTGATCCTGGCCGGCGCGGCCGCGCTGCTCGCGCCGCTGGTCGCGATCGATCTTCTGCCGCTGCTGCGCCGCCTGGCGATCGGCTGGCCGCGCCTTCGCCATCTGCTGGAGCAGGTGACCGAGGGGGCCGCCTTGCTGCGCCCGGCCCGCCAGCGCGCGCTCGGCATGGTGATCACCGCCATGATCTGGCTCGCCCATGGCGTGATCGCCTGGCTGGCCGGCCAGGCCTTGGGCTCGGCCCTGAGCTATGCCCATTTCGCCATGGCCGGGGCGGCCGCCAATCTCGCCTTCGCCTTGCCGGTGCCGAGCATCGCCGGGGTCGGGCCGCCCCAGGCGGCCTGGGCGGGCTCGCTCCATCTGGCGGGCGTCGCCTGGGCGGAGGCGATCGCGACCGCGGTCGCCTGCCAGGCGGTCCTGGTCGCGGCGGTGCTGGCGCTGGGCGCCCTGACCCTGGCGGCGTCGCTGCGCCAGTGGCTGCGCCGCGATCTGCCGGTCGGCCGCGGCCATGGCCTGCCGTCCTGATCGCGGTCGGGCGCCTATGGAACTTGGCCCGGCCATACCAACATTAAAGCGATGAGCAACCAGGATCTGCCCAGCCGGCGCGGTGCGACCGATCCGGTTTCGAGTTTCTTGGACAAGGTGGCGCAGACGCCGCGACCGCCGGCCGGCGTCGGCCGGGCGCGGCTGATCTTCGCGATGGACGCGACCGCCTCGCGCGAGCCCAGCTGGGACCGCGCCTGCCAGGTCCAGGGCCAGATGTTCCTGGAGACCGCGGCCCTGGGCGGGCTCGACATCCAGCTAGTCTATTATCGCGGCTTCAACGAGTGCCGCGCCAGCCGCTGGGTCGACAATCCGAGCGATCTGGTCCGCCTGATGACCGGCGTCAGCTGCATGGCCGGCCAGACCAAGATCCGCCGCGTGCTGCAGCATGCGGTCAAGGAGACCGGCCGCAAGCGGGTCGCCGCGCTGGTCTTCGTCGGCGATTGCTTCGAGGAGGATGTCGACGAGATCGGACAGCTCGCCGGCCAGCTGGGCATGCTGGGGGTCCGGGCGTTCCTGTTCCAGGAGGGCGACAATCCGGACGCCGAGCGCGCCTTCCGCCAGATCGCGAAGCTGACCAACGGCGCCCATTGCCGCTTCGATGCCGGCAGCCCGGATCAGCTGCGCAACCTCCTGGGCGCGGTCGCCGCCTATGCCGCTGGCGGCCAAAAGGCGCTGGCCCAGCTCTCGAACCGCCTGGGCGGCGCGGTCAAGCTCCTGGCGAGCCAGGTCCGCTAGCCACCATGTGGCCGCTGCTGCTGGGGGTCGCGCTGCTGCTGCTGGTGCTGCTGGCGGCGCGCGGCTTCGTCCAGGCCAATCCGGCCCAGCTGGCGACCGGCCTGCGGGTGTTCGCGACCGCGCTCGCCACCATGGCCGGCACCGGCCTCTTGGTCTCGGGCCGGCTTGGCCTGGCCTTGATGGTGGCGGGTGCGCTTGGCATGACCTGGCGCCAGCTGCGCCGCATGCGCACTGGCGGCTGGGGCCGCTCCGGTGAGGCGGGCGGCGGCGCCAGCACCTCCCAGGTCACCACCGACCTCCTCAACATGCGGCTCGATCACGCCACCGGCGAGCTCGATGGCGAGGTCCGCCAGGGCGTCTATGGCGGCCGCTCGCTGGCGTCCCTCGGCCTCGCCGATCTGCTCCAGCTGCTGGCCGAGTGCGAGCGCGACGATCCGCGCTCGGTGCCGCTGCTCGAGACCTATCTCGACCGGCGCCGGCCCGGCTGGCGCGACGAGATGGCGCAGCCGGGCGGCCAGGCCGGCAATGGCGGCAGCCCGCGGCGACCCGGCAGCGGCCAGATGGACGAGGCGACCGCCGCCTCGGTGCTGGGCCTGCCGCCCGATGCCGATGCCGCCGCGATCAAGGCCGCCCATCGCCGGCTGATGACCAAGCTGCACCCGGATCATGGCGGCTCCGACTATCTGGCCGCCCAGCTGAACGAGGCCAAGGAGGTCCTGCTGCGCGGCCGGCGCTAGGTCGACGCTGCCCGCCGCCGGCCGGATCGTGGTTGAATCCGCCGCCCGACCGGCGTTATCAGACCCCAGGCGCCGCAATTTCATCTTCTGGCAGGGGCTGCCACGCTTTTTTGCCGCGCCGTTGCGAGATGTTCAGGCATGACGTGTTACCAACACAGTGTTAAGCCAATCGCCGCTCGTCGCCGCTGCAAGTCGAGGAACCCCTAGTGATCCGTAAAGCCGTGTTTCCCGTCGCCGGTCTCGGCACGCGCATGCTGCCGGCCACCAAGGCCATTCCGAAGGAGATGCTGCCGGTGGTCGACCGGCCGATCATCCAATATGCCTTCGACGAGGCGCGGGCCGCCGGCATCGAGCATTTCATCTTCGTGACCGGCCGCGGCAAGACCGTGATCGAGGATCACTTCGACCGGGCCTACGAGCTGGACGACACGCTCAAGCGCAAGGGCAAGGACGCCGAGCTGCGGTCGGTCAGCGCCTGGGTGCCGGAGCCGGGCGAGCTCAGCTACACCCGCCAGCAGGTGCCGCTCGGCCTCGGCCATGCGGTGTGGTGCGCCCGCGACCTGGTCGGCAACGAGCCGTTCGCCGTGCTCCTGGTCGACGATCTGATCCTGGGCGATCCGTGCCTGAAGGAGATGGTCGCCGCCCATGACCGCACCAAGGGCAATGTGGTCGCGGTCGAAGAGGTGCCGCACGAGCATACCAGCCGCTATGGCGTGCTGACCCCGGGCGAGGACGACGGCCATCTGGTCGAGATCAAGGGCCTGGTCGAGAAGCCGGCGCCGGCCGAGGCACCCTCCGACCTCGCGGTGATCGGCCGCTACATCCTGCTGCCCCAGGTGTTCGAGCATCTGGCGGCCCAGCAGACCGGCACCGGCGGCGAGATCCAGCTGACCGACGCGATGGCGCGCATGATCGGCCACCAGCCGTTCCACGGGGTCCGCTTCAGCGGCCGCAGGTTCGATTGCGGCGCGAAGCTGGGCTATCTGGAGGCCGTGGTCGCGGCCGCGCTGGATCGGCCGGAGCTGCATGCCGGGGTGCAGGAGATCTTGCAACGCTACCGTTAGTGCACCTAATCCGCTACAACGTCACGGTTTGCTGAGCTGAGGGTAGGATAATGGCGATTGCGATGATCGGGACCGGCTATGTCGGCCTGGTTTCGGCGGCATGCTTTGCTGAGTTCGGCGTCGACGTCGTCGCGGTCGACAAGGACGAGAGCAAGATCGAAGGCCTGCGGCACGGCAAGATCCCGATCTACGAGCCCGGGCTCGACGATCTGGTCAACCGCAACGCCAAGGCCGGCCGGCTGACCTTCACCACCGACCTGGCGAGCGCCGTGCGCGCGGCCGATGCGGTCTTCATCGCGGTCGGCACGCCGTCCCGGCGCGGCGATGGCCATGCCGACCTGACCTACCTGTTCGCTGCGGCCGAGGAGATCGCCCTCGGGCTCGACCGCGATAGCGTGGTGGTGACCAAGTCGACCGTGCCGGTCGGCACCGGCCGCCGCCTGCAGACGCTGTTCGCCAAGCTGCGCCCGGACCTCAAGATCGAGATCGCGTCCAATCCCGAATTCCTGCGCGAAGGCTCGGCGATCGAGGACTTCATGCGGCCTGATCGGGTCGTGGTCGGGGTCGAGGCGCCGCGGGCCCGCGCGGTCATGGAGCGGCTGTATCGGCCCTTGAACCTGATCAAGACGCCGATCCTGTTCACCGCGATCGAGACCGCCGAGCTGATCAAATACGCGACCAACAGCTTCCTCGCGACCAAGGTCACCTTCATCAACGAGATCGCCGATCTGTGCGAGAAGGTCGGCGCCGACGTCCAGACCGTGGCCCAGGGGCTGGGCCTGGATGGCCGGATCGGCAGCAAGTTCCTGCATCCGGGGCCGGGCTTCGGCGGCTCCTGCTTCCCCAAGGACACCATGGCGCTGCTCCGGATCGCCGAGGAGGCGAACGTGCCGATGCGGATCGTCGAGAGCGTGGTCGCGGTCAATGAGGGCCGCAAGCGCAACATGGTGCGCAAGATCGTGCAGGCCTGCGGCGGCTCGGTGCGCGGCATGACCATCGCCGTGCTGGGCGTCACCTTCAAGCCCAACACCGACGACGTCCGCGACAGCCCGGCTCTGGTCATCGTGCCGGCCTTGCAGGCGGAGGGCGCCACCATCCAGGCTTTCGATCCAGAAGGCATGGCGATGGCGGACAAGGAGCTGCCCGGCGTCGCCTGGTGCGACGACGTCTACGGCGCCTTGCAGAACGCCGATGCGATGGTCGTCCTGACCGAGTGGAACCTGTTCCGCGGCCTCGACCTCGGCCGGGTCAAGGCGCTCTTGCGCCGGCCCGTGGTGATCGATCTGCGCAACATCTACGCGCCGGCCGAAATGGCCTCGCTCGGCTTTGCCTATACCAGCATCGGCCGCGGCAGCGTCGACGGCCGCGAGCCTAGCGAGGCGGAGGCCGCGGCGTGACCAACCCGTCGCCAACCGCGCCGGCCGGCGCCCCGCACCGTTTCCACCCGACCATCCTGCGCGAATACGACGTGCGCGGCATCGTCGGCGAGACCCTGTTCCCGGCCGATGCCTACGCCCTTGGCCGCGCCTACGCCACCGCCCTGCCGGCCGCGCAGCGCCGGATCTGCGTCGGCTATGACGGCCGCCTGAGCTCGCCCGAGCTGGCCGACGCGGTCTGCCGCGGCCTGGTCGATGCCGGCGCCACGGTGCTGGAGATCGGCCGTGGCCCCACGCCGATGCTGTATTTCGCGGTGCATGAGCTGCAGGCCGATGGCGGCATCCAGATCACCGGCTCGCACAACCCGCCTGATCACAACGGCTTCAAGATGATGCGGGGCAAGAAGTCGCTCTACGGCGAGGGCATCCAGGAGCTGGGCCGGATCGCCACCAGCGGCGCCTTCGCGAGCGGCGCCGGCACGCGCACGGCCAGCCCGGTGTTCGACGCCTATGTCCGGCGCCTGCGCCAGGACTTCAAGGGCGGGCGCGCCCTCAAGGTGGTCTGGGACGCCGGCAACGGCGCCACCGGCGAGGCGCTCGAGGCGCTGACCGCGACGCTGCCGGGCGAGCATCATCTGCTGTTCGCCGAGATCGACGGCCGCTTCCCGAACCACCATCCCGATCCTACCGTGCCCGAGAATCTCGAGGACCTGATCAAGGCGGTCCGCGCGCAGGGCGCCGAGCTCGGCATCGCGTTCGATGGCGATGGCGACCGGATCGGCGTGGTCGACAGCCAGGGCCGGATCCTGTTCGGCGATCAGCTGCTGCAGATCCTGGCGGCCGAGGTCCTGGCCCGCCATCCGGGCAAGCCGATCATCGCCGACGTCAAGGCCAGCCAGGCGCTGTTCGACGAGATCGCGCGCCTCGGCGGCCGGCCGGTCATGTACAAGACCGGCCATTCGCTGATCAAGACCGTGATGGCCGAGCAGGGTGCCCCGCTCGCCGGCGAGATGTCCGGCCACATCTTCTACGCCGACGGCTTCTACGGCCACGACGACGCGCTCTACGTCGCGATCCGCCTGCTCCAGCTACTGGCCGGCGGCACCGCCACGCTGGCCCAGCTGCGCGACCGCATGGTGCCGATGGTCAACACGCCCGAGCTGCGCTTCGACTGCCCGGACGAGGCCAAGTTCGGCGTGATCGAGCAGGTCCGCAAGGGCCTCGCCGCCGCCGGTGCCCGCGTCAATGCCTTGGACGGCGTGCGGGTCGACACGGCGGATGGCTGGTGGCTGCTGCGCGCCTCCAACACCCAGGCGGTCCTGGTCGCCCGGGCCGAGGCGCGCGACGATGCCGGGCTCGAACGGCTGAAGGCGCAGATCGCGAGCTATCTGCGCGCCGCCGGGGTCACGCCGCCGGCGTTCTGAACCAGCGCCCGCCGGCTGCGCGCGCCGTGGCCGGCATGAAATTTCCGTTACCCCCTAGCCATGGTGGGCGATTTGCCTGACATGGAGGCGAGCCGCGCGGATCGGGTCGCTGAGCATGGCCGGCCCATGCATGGGAGAGGGTGGGGCATGGCGATCGGGCGATGCGCCTTGCGGGCGATGATCGGCGCCATGCTGGCGGCGGGCATGCTCGCCGCCGACGCCATGGCGGCTGCGGCCGCGCCAAGCTTCGTCGAGAGCCACACGCGCCTGGGCGACGTCCGCCTGTTCCAGCCGGCAGGCACGCCCCGGGAGCTGGTCTTCCTGTTCTCGGACCAGCCTGGCTGGAATGCCGCCCTCGATGGCGTCGCTGCCGCCATGGCGGGCGAGGGGGTGGCCGTGGTCGGGGTCAATCTGCCCCGCTATCTCGACGCGCTGGCGGCCAGCGACGATCGCGACTGCCACTACCTCGATTCCGACATCGAGCGGCTGAGCAAGGAGATCGAGCAGCGCCTTGGCCTGCCGACCTATCGCTGGCCGATCCTGGCCGGGCTGGGGGCTGGCGGCACGCTTGCCTATGGCGCGGCGGCGCAGGCACCCGACGCCACCATCGCCGGCGCCCTCGTCGCCGATCCGAGCCCGAGCCTGGCGACCCGCGCCCCTTTGTGCGCAGGCGCCAAGGCGCGGCCAGCGCCCGGCGGCTTCGCCTACGACGCCAACCCCGACATGCCGGCCTGGCTCCGGGTGCTCGACCGGCAGACCCCGTCCGCCATGCCCTGGATCGCGCAGATCCCGCAGGCCAGGCGGCTCGATCCGCCGGCCGAGCCCGACCTCACCGCGACCTTCCTGGCCCTGCTGCAGCCGATGATCGGCTACGCCATGCCGACCGGCGAAGGTCTGGCCGATCTGCCGCTGATCGAGCTGCCGGCCCATCGGACGCCGCGCGCGCTCGCCGTGATCCTGTCCGGCGATGGCGGCTGGCGTGACATCGACAGCCAGCTGGGCGAGACCCTGGCTGCGGGCGACATCGCGGTCGTCGGGCTCGACACCTTGCGCTATTTCTGGAGCGCCAAGCCGCCCGCGCAGGTGGCGACGGATCTGCAGCGCATCCTCCGCCACTATCAGGCCGCCTGGGGGCTCAAGGACGTGCTCCTGATCGGCTATTCCTTCGGTGCCGACGTGCTGCCGGGCGCACTGGCGCACGTCCGGGCCGAGGCGCAGCGGGACATCGTCCAGATCAGCCTGCTCGGCCTGTCGCACGACGTCGCCTTCGAGTTCCATGTCGGCGGCTGGCTCGGCCTCACCAGCTCGGACGCCGTGCCGATCGCGCCCGATGCCAAGCAGCTCGACATGGCCAAGGTCCAGTGCGTCTATGGCGAGGAGGAGGATGACAGCTTGTGTCCCGATCCGCTGTTCGCGCAGGCTGAGCTGATCCGGACCACCGGCGGCCATCATTTCGATGGCGACTACCAGGCGCTCGCCAAGCGGATTCTCGATGGCTATGGGCGGCGCCGGGCCAGCCGGAGCTGAGCGCCTGGAGCGGCTAGCCATGGCGACGACGGCGGACGTCCATGAGCCAGGCAGCCGCGCCAACCGGCTCGCCACGGCGCTTGCCTGGCTCCGCCAATACGGCTCGGTCATCCTCGGCGCGGCCTTGCTGCTGCTCGCGATCTGGGTGATCCACCGGGCGCTGCAGCACATCACCTATGCTCAGCTGCGCCAGGAGCTGGCGGCGATCAGCCCCTGGCACCTGACCCTTGCCATCGCCGGCACCGCGCTCAGCTTCGCCGCCCTGGCCGGCTACGAAGTTTCGGCCCTGCGCTTCATCGGCAAGCCGCTGCCCTGGTGGCGGGCGAGCCTCGCCGCGTTCATCGCCCAGTCGATCTCGCATTCGACTGGCTTCGCCACCGTGGTCGGCGCCAGCCTGCGCTACCGGATCTATGCGCAGGACGGCCTCGACCTCGGCGATGTCGCGCGCGTTCAGCTGTTCTTCTCGACCACCTTCGCGCTCGGCATCCTGGTCCTGGCCGGCCTGGCGCTGGCGATCGATCCGGCCATCGCAGCGGCCGGCGTGCATGCGCCGCCCGCCTTGGCCCGCGGCATCGGCTTGGCGGCCCTGCTGGGCGTGCTCCTCTATCTTCTGGCCGGCCTGAGCGAGCGCTTCCGCAGCGTCCAGCTCGGCCGCCACAGGATCACGCTGCCGGCCGCCGGCACCACAGCACTCCAGCTGCTGCTCGCGATCCTGGATCTGGCCGCCGCTGCCGCCGCCCTCTATCTCCTGCTGCCCGACCTCGGGGTCGGCTATCCCTTGTTCGTCGGCATGTTCTCGGCCGCGATCGTGGTCGGCCTTTTGAGCCATGTCCCGGGTGCCCTTGGCGTCTTCGAATCGCTCCTCCTGCTGATGCTCCAGCCGACGCCAGCCCAGCTGCCCGGCGTGATCGGCGCCCTGGTCCTGTTCCGCTGCCTCTATTATCTGCTGCCGCTCCTGCTCGGCGCCGCGGTCCTCGCCGTCCTCGAATGGCGCCGCGCCGCGAGCGGACCGCTCCGCCAGACGCTCGATCAGGGCCTGAAGGTGATGGCGCCCTTGGCGCCCCAGCTGTTCGCCATGCTGGCCTTCCTGGCCGGCGTGGTGCTCCTGATCTCGGGCGCCCTGCCGGGCGTGCCCGCGCGTCTCACGGCCTTGGGCAACCATTTGCCCGGCCCTCTGATCGAATTATCCCATTTCGCCGGCAGCCTGGTCGGCATGGGCTTGCTGCTCCTGGCGCGCAGCCTCGGCCGGCGCATGGCCGAGGCCTGGACGCTCACGGTGGCGCTCCTTGCGGTCGGCATCGTGGTCTCGCTGCTCAAGGGCTTCGACTACGAGGAGGCCTGCCTGCTCGCCCTGGTGCTGGCGACCCTCGTGGCGAGCCGCCGCGAGTTCTATCGCCGCGCCTCCTTGCTCAACCAGCGCATGAGCTGGGGCTGGCTCCTGGCGGTCGGGCTGACCCTCCTGGCGACCGTCTGGCTGATCACCTTCGCCTACCGCCACGTCGAATATGCCAACGAGCTGTGGTGGCAGGTCGAGCTGCAGGCCAACGCGCCACGCGCGATGCGGGCGACCCTCGGGGCGGCGGTGCTGTTCGGCGCCTTCGGCCTGCTGCAGCTGCTGCGCACGGCGCGCACGCGCCCGACCCTGCCGACCGCCGGCGAGCTGGCCGAAGCCGAGGCGATCATCCGCGCTTGCGGTCGTGCGGGCGACTGGCTGGCGCTGACCGGCGACAAGGCCTTCCTGTTCAACGACGCCCGCGACGCCTTCATCATGTACGGCGTGAGCGGGCGCAGCTGGATCGCCATGGCCCAGCCGGTCGGTCCGGAAGCGGCCTGGTCGGAGCTGATCTGGCGCTTCCACGAGTCCGCCAACCGGCATGGTGCGCGCACCGTGTTCTACGAGGTCGAGGGCCCGGCCTTGCCCGATTTCTTGGAGCTGGGCCTGGCCGTGCTGAAGCTCGGCGAAACAGCCCGGGTCGATCTGGCCGAATTCGGCCTGGACGGCCGGCGCCGCGCCAATCTGCGCCACAGCCACAATCGCGCGGCCCGCGCCGGCGTCAGCTTCGAGATCCTCGAGCCGGCCGCCGTGGCGGCCAGCATGGCCGAGCTCACCGCCGTCTCCGATCAATGGCTGGCCGAGCACAAGACCCGCGAAAAGCGCTTCTCCTTGGGCTTCTTCGCGCCCGGCTACATCGCCAAGCAGCCGGCGGCGGTGGTCCGCATGGACGGGCGGATCGTCGCCTTCGCCAATCTCTGGCTGGCGGCCGACCGCTCGGTCTGCTCGCCCGATCTGATGCGCTTCCTGCCCGACGCGCCCAAGGGGGTCATGGACTTCCTGATGGTCGAGATCATGCTCTGGGCCCGGGCGGGCGGCTATCGCTGGTACGAGCTCGGCATGGCGCCGCTCTCCGGCCTGCCGGCCCATCGCCTGGCGCCCCTTTGGAGCAAGCTCGGCCGGCTGCTCTACCGCCACGGCGCCAATTTCTACAACTTCGAGGGCCTGCGCGCCTTCAAGGACAAGTTCGACCCGGTCTGGGTCCCGGTCTACCTGGTCCATCCGCGCCGCAGCCTGGCCCAGGTGCTGGCCGACGTCGCCGCCCTGGTTGCCGGCGGCTGGGTCGGCGTGGTCCGGAAGTAGCCATTCAGCATCACCGGCGGATCGTTCTGCCGGCTCGGGTTGTTCGCTCGCCAGCGGCCGCTATGTTGACGTTACAGGCGAAGCGCTTGGGGCCGAGGGCGCGCCGAACACTCTTGCGGATCATCACGACATGTTCGATGCCGATCCACTGTTCCTGTCCCGTCTGCAATTTGCCTTCACGATCTCTTTCCATATCCTGTTCCCGGCCTTCACGATCGGGCTGGCCGCCTGGCTGGTCGTCCTGGAGGCGCTCTGGCTGCGCACCGGCCGGCAGGTCTACCGCGACCTGGTCGTGCTCTGGACCAAGGTGTTCGCGATCTCGTTCGGCATGGGCGTGGTTTCGGGCGTCGTCCTGTCCTACCAGTTCGGCACCAATTGGAGCCGGCTCACCGACATCGGCGGCAACGTCCTGGGTCCCTTGCTCAGCTACGAGGTCATGACCGCCTTCTTCCTGGAGGCCTCCTTCCTCGGCATCATGCTGTTCGGTCGCGACCGCGTGCCGGGGCCGGTGCATTTCGCCGCCACCGCGGTAGTGGCGCTCGGCACCCTGATCTCGGCCTTCTGGATCCTCGCCGCCAACAGCTGGATGCACACGCCGGCCGGCTACGAGATCCGGGACGGCATCGTCTACGTGACCGACTGGTTCAAGGTCGTCTTCAACCCGTCCTTCCCCTATCGCCTGACCCACATGGTCGCGGCGGCCTACCTGACCACCGCCTTCGTGATCGCGGCGATTGGCGCCTGGTACCACCTGAAGCAGCGCCACGACGCGCATGCCCGGGTGATGATCGGCATGGCGCTCTCGGTGTTCGCCTGGCTGGCGCCCTTGCAGATCTTCATCGGCGACGAGCACGGCCTGAACGTGGCCAAATATCAGCCGGCCAAGCTGGCGGCGATGGAGGGCCATTGGGAGAGCGACCAGCCGGCGCCCTTGCTGCTGTTCGCCTGGCCGGACGAGGCGGCCGAGCGCAACCGGCTGGAGATCGGCATCCCGAACCTCGCCAGCCTGATCATCACCCATGACCTCTACGGCACCTTCCCGGGCCTCAAGGACTTCGCGCCGGCCGACCGGCCATCGGTGCCGATCGTGTTCTGGGCGTTTCGGGTGATGGTCGGGCTCGGCCTGCTGATGGCGTTTGCCGGCCTGGCCGGCGCCTGGCTCTGGTATCGCGGCCGGCTGTTCGAGACCGGGTGGTATCTGCGCCTGCTGGTGGCCATGGGGCCGGCGGGCTTTATCGCCGTGCTCGCCGGCTGGATCACCGCCGAGGTGGGTCGCCAGCCTTGGGTGGTCCACGGCGTCCTGCGCACCGCCGATGCGGTCTCGCCGGTGCCGGGCGGCAGCGTGCTGACCTCGCTGGCGCTGTTCGTCCTGGTCTATGGGGTGGTGTTCGGTGCCGGCGTGTACTACATCGCCCGGCTGATCCAGGGCGGCTTCAACGACGAGCCGCTCCGGCCGACCCCAGATGAGTCGACCGACGGCGATGCCTTGCAGCGGCCCATGGCGGCGGCGGAATAGCGATGGTCGAGCATCTGCCGATCATCCTGCCGCTGATCTGGGCCGTGATCCTGGCGCTGGCCGTGTTCATGTACGTGCTGCTCGACGGCTTCGATCTGGGCTTGGGCATCCTGTTCCCGCTGGCACCCTCCCACGAGGCGCGCGATCAGATGATGATCTCGGTGGCGCCGGTCTGGGACGGCAACGAGACCTGGCTGGTGCTGGGCGGGGCAGGGCTCTTGGCCGCCTTTCCGCAAGCCTATTCGGTCATGCTGCCGGCGCTCTACATCCCGCTGATCCTGATGCTGATCGGCCTGATCCTGCGCGGCGTCGCCTTCGAGTTCCGCTTTCGCGCCAGCACCTCCCGCTGGCTCTGGGACGTCGCCTTCTGCGCCGGCTCGGTCACGGCCGCGTTCATGCAGGGCGTCAGCCTCGGCGCCTTCATCCAGGGCTTCACCGTGGTCGATCGCGCCTTTGCCGGCGGCGCCTTCGACTGGCTGACCCCGTTTGCCCTGTTCTGCGGCCTGGCCGTGCTCGCCGGCTATGCCCTGCTCGCCGCTGGCTGGCTGATCATCAAGGCCGAGGACGCGGTGCTGGATTGGGCCTATCGCTGCGCCCGGTCCGCCCTGATCGCGGTCGCGGCCGCCCTGGTCATCGTCAGCCTGTGGACGCCGCTCCAGCATCCCGCGATCGCCCTGCGCTGGTTCGCCTGGCCCAACATCCTGATGCTCTCGCCGGTCCCGCTCGCCGCCGCCTTGACCGTGCTGGCCGCCTGGCGCGCGCTCGCGGCCCGCAGCACCTACTTGCCGTTCCTGCTCGCGGTGGTCCTGTTCGTGCTGGCCTATGCCGGGCTCGGCATCAGCCTGTTCCCCTACATCGTGCCGCCGTCGGTCTCGATCTGGGATGCCGCCGCCGATCCCAAGTCGCAGATCTTCCTGCTCTACGGCACCGTGCCGCTCCTGCCGATCGTGCTCGCCTACACCGCCTACAATTACTACGTGTTCCGCGGCAAGACCTCGGCCCATGGCGGCTACCACTAGCCGCCGGGCCGGTGTTAGGTTGCGCGCTGGCAGGAGGAACTCGCACCATGGCGCAAGCGCCCAAGGTCACGCTCTATTACGCCCCGCGCACCCGCTCCGCGGTCACCTTGACCCTGATGGAAGAGCTGGGCGTGCCCTATGACCTGAAGGTCCTGAACAACCCGGCGGGCGAGCTGCGCCAGCCGGCCTATCTCGCCATCAATCCGATGGGCAAGGTGCCGGCGATCACCCATGACGGCGCCCTGGTCACCGAGCAGGTCGCGATCGCGATCTACCTGGCCGACCTCTATCCCGAGGCTGGCCTGGCGCCCGCGATCGGCGATCCGCTGCGCGGCCCCTATCTGCGCTGGCTCGCCTACTACGCTGCCTGCTTCGAGCCGGCGGTGGTCGATCGGGCGCTCAAGCGCGCGCCCGGGCCGCCCTCGATGATGCCCTATGGCGACTTCGACACCATGCTGGCGACCCTGGTGGACCAGCTGGCCCGAGGACCCTATCTGCTGGGTGAGCGCTTCACCGCCGCCGACGTGGTCTGGGGCGGCGGCCTCGGCTGGACCACGATGTTCCAGCTGGTGCCCGAGCTGCCTGCGATCAAAGCCTATCTCGAGCGCTACCACAGCCGCCCCGCGGTCCAGCGTGCGCGTGCCAAGGATGCCGAGCTCGCGGCCCAGCAGGCAGCCTGAGCGGCCGCCGGCGGCGCCATGGCGGCCCTTGCATCCTGGCCCGATTTGCCGGACCTTAAGGCCGATTCCATTGCCTAGCGGAGCGTTCGGACATGGCCGATGCGACGATCGAGGCTTTGCAGCAGCATTTGCCGATCCGCCTGGTCACCTACCCGGCGAGCACCCGCCAGACCGGCCTGGTGATCGTCGACGAGGTCAACGGCTTTTGCACCGTCGGCGCCGGCAATCTGGCGCCGCCGGCTCCCGACCAGCAGGTCAGCCGGATGGTCGAGGAGACCGTGCGCCTGGCGCGCCGCTTCGCCGAGCAGAAGCGGCCGATCCTGGCGTTCCTCGACACCCATGAGCCGGGCCAGCCCGAGCCGCCTTATCCGCCCCATTGCGAGCGCGGCACCGGCGAGGAGAACCTGGTGCCGGAGCTCGCCTGGCTCGAGCAATGCGGGGCGGCGACCCTGATCCGCAAGGACTGCATCAACGGCTTCGTCGGCGGCATCGAGGCGAGCTACCTGGGCGGCGGCCATGGCCAGTTCCACAACAAGGTGGTCGACTGGATCAACGGCCACCGCCTGGACACCGTCCTGACGGCCGGCATCTGCACCGACATCTGCGTGATGGACTTCGTCCTGACCCTGCTCTCGGCGCGCAACCACGGCCTGATGCCGACGCTCAAGGACATCGTGGTCTACGAGCCCGCGACCGCGACCTACGATCTGCCGCGCGCCGCCGCCGAGGGGCTGGGCCTGCCGCCGACGGCGGCCCATCCCAAGGCCGAGACCCACCATATGGGCCTCTACTTCATGGCCTCGCGCGGCGCGGTCCTGGCGTCCGAGCTGAGCTGACTGGCGCGCTCGAGCTGACCGGCCGGCTCAGTCGGCGGCGTCGCGCTCGCCATCGTCGAACGGCCCGCGCGCCGGGCCGGCATCATCGGGCGCGCGCGGATCGAGGCTGAGGCTGGCGGGCGAGCTGCGCGACGGGTTGGCCTGGACGAAGTCCGGCCGCTCCGAGGGCGGCCTTGCGGTCCGCTGGCTCATCCGGTGCAGCACCACCAGGATGAAGCCGAGCTGGAGCACGATGCTGTAGCCGAACAGGCCGCCCGGTCCGACCAGATCCTCGACCAGGGCCGCGGCCAGCGGGCCGATCGTGGCGCCGATCGCCCAGGTCAGGAGCAGGCCGCTGCTGGCCTCGACGAACTCCTCGCGCGGCACGTAGTCATTGGCATGGGCGACGCACAAGCCGTAGAGCGGATAGATGCAGGAGCCGTAGATCACCACCAGCCCGATCACCATCGGCGTCGACAGGCTCGCCAGCCATGGCCCGAGCGGCGGCCAGGTGGCGCCGCTCCGGACCTGGCCCAGCGCCAGCAGCAGGCTGCCGGTGAGCGCCGCCAGCAGGCAGCCCAGGATGATCACCCGGCGCCGGTCGATCCGGTCCGACAGCCGGCCGAGCGGCATCTGCGCCAGCGCCCCGCCCAGATAGGCAGCGCTCATGAACAGGGCGACCGCGCTGACCGAGAGGCCGATCTCGGTCGCGAACACCGCGCCTAACCCGCCGAAGGCGCCGTTGGTCAGGCCGACGAAGAAGCAGCCCAGCACGCCGACCGGCGAGAGCTCGAACAGCCGCTTCAGCCGCAGCTGGACCTGCTCCGGCGGGGCCGGGGCGACCGCGCGGGTCAGCCCGACCGGCACCAGCGCCAGGGTGATCGCCATGGCCGAGAGCGCGAACATGGTGAAGCCGGCCGGCTCGCCCAGCGCCAGCAGCATCTGGCCCAGCGTGATCGCCACCATGTTGACCAGCAGGTAGACCGAGAACACCTGGCCGCGATTGGTGTTGCTGGCCTGGTGGTTGAGCCAGCTCTCGATCACCATGTACAGTCCGGCAAAGCAGACGCCGTTCAGCGCGCGCATCGGGATCCAGGCGGCCGGATGGACCACCAGCGCCATCATCAGCACCGCGCAGGCCGCGACCGCCGCCATGACGCCGAAGGTCCGGATATGGCCAACCCGCTTGATCACATGGGGCATGGTGATGCAGCCGATCACGAAGCCCGCGGAATAGGCCGAGGCGATCATGCCGATGGTATGGGTCGAGAAGCCCTCGAGCGCGCCGCGCACCGGCAGGAGGATGCCCTGCAGGCCGTTGCCGGCGAGCAGGATCGCGGCGCTCAGCAGCAAGGCGAACAGCGGGAGGACGGCTTGGGCCATCGGGCAGCTACCTGCGGCGCGTTAGGGGAGGCCGGGCCGGCCCGCGCCGCGGGCCTGGTCGCGCAAGTGTCGCGCCTGGTGTTTCCACCCTCGCGCGCAACTTCCCTATACCGCCCATGACCCTGCCGGAGCAATCATCGGGACCGCGCCGGCTGTTCGATCGGACCTTGCTGCGGCAGCGGCGCAACCGTCTGACTGGCGCGCCGGCCGCCGAGTTCCTGTTCCAGGAGGCCGGAACGCGCTTGGCCGAGCGGCTGGCCGACGTCCGCCGCCGGTTCCAGACCGCGCTGCTGCTGGGGGCGCGGGCCGGCTGGCTCCTGGGTCATCTGCCGCCAGGCCAGATCGAGACCCTGGTCCAGGCCGACCTGGCCCAGGGCCTGATCCAGGAGGCTGCTGGCCCGCGCCTGGTGCTGGACGAGGAGGCGCTGCCCTTCGGCCCGGAGCGCTTCGATCTGATCCTCGCCTGCGCCAGCCTGCACTGGGTCAACGACCTGCC
>CADEGR010000035.1:0-7319 GCA_902826935.1 uncultured Alphaproteobacteria bacterium
CCAGCCTCCTCCACCAGCTCCCCAGCTCCGAAGCCAACGCTCATCCATGATGTGGTTCAACCGCTCCAAACGCTCGTCCACCCCGGCTGCCTATCTCAAGCCGAAATGGGTCGATCTCGCCTCGCAATGGTCGGCCGGCGACCAGGCGCAGATCAACCTCGACTTCAAGCAGCTGGCCGCGCGTGGCTTCACCACGCCGGACAATCTCGGCCAGACGCCGGCCAGCGACTTCAGCGTGGTCAAGCGCCGGCTGTTCCGCCGGCTCGACTACTTCAATCACCTGACGCCCAGCACCCGGCCCGACGGCTCCTCGGATCAGGTCAGCCCGGTGGTCCTGGTGACCTCGGCCGGAGCCGGCGAAGGCAAGACCTTCACCTCGGCCAACCTGGCGCTCAGCCTGGCGATCGAGGAACGGCTGAAGGTCCTGCTGATCGACGGCGATCTGGCCGATCCCAGCCTGCCCGGCCTGTTCGGCTTCGATGTCAATCGCAAGGGCCTGTTCGAGCTGCTCGCCAATCCGGAGACCGAGCTGTCCGACGTGCTGCTGCGCACCGATCGCCTGCCGCTGGCAGTCCTGCCGGCCGGTCAGGCGACCACCTCGCCGGCGGCCCTGCTCGGCGGCCAGGGGATGACCGCGCTGATCGAGCAGGTCAGCAAGGGCCGGGAGGCCTTCGACTTCATCGTGATCGATGGACCGCCCCTGCTGCAGACCACCGAGGCCGCGGTGCTCGCCCCCTTTGCCGACGAGGTGATCCTGGTGGCCGGCGCCGGCATGGCGACCGTCGAGCGCCTGAAGGCCTCGCTCGAGCTGATCGGCAATGACGAGCGGGTCAGCCTGGTGGTCAATCGCGCGCTGTTCTCCGAGCGGATCGATCAATACAGCCAGGCCTCCTGAGCGCGAGCACGGCGCATGGACGCGGTGCGCACGGCGAAGTCGCTCTGGACCCGTGGCCTCGATCGGGTCGGCGTCTATGACCGCCAGCTGGCGAAGGCGGCGGCCAGGCCCGCCTGGTTCATTCTGGTCTATCATCGCATCCTGGCGGATGACGATCCGGGCCTGATCAATCCCGAGCTCGGCGTGCGCCTGCGCTTCTTTCGGCAGCAGCTGGCCTACTACCGCGCCCACTTCCAGCTCTGCACGGTGGCCGACGCCCTGGCCATCCAGGCGCGCGGCCGCCGACCCGAGCGGCCGCTGCTGTCGATCACCTTCGATGACGGCTATCGGGACAACGCCACCCTCGGCTTGCCGCTGCTCGAGGCCATGGCCTGCCCGGCGACCTTCTTCCTGTGCACCGGGCCGATCGAGCAGGCGGGGGCCTATTGGTGGGACGTGGCGGCGGCGGCGGCCGCCGGCCCGGAGCGTGACCATTGGCGGGCGATCTGCGCGCAGCTGGGCGTCGCCAGGACCGGTGGTGCCAAGGCGCAGCTGGGCGCCGTGCTGGCGGCGCTCTGGCAGCGCGACCTCGCGACCATCCACGCGATCTTGCGCATGGATCAGCTCGAGCAGCTGGGCCTGGCAGGGGTCTGTCCGCCTGCGATGACCATCGAGCAGGTCAAGGAGCTGGCGGCGGCCGGCATGGAGATCGCCGCCCACACCTTGCGCCATCCGAACCTGACCCAGGAGAGCGCGGCCGTGGTCGAAGCGGAGATCAGAGGCTCGAAGGAGCGGCTCGAGCGCTGGACCGGGCGGCCGGTGGTCGGCTTCGCGCCGCCCGGCGGCCATCAGGATGCGACGGTCGAGCGGGTCTGCCAGGCGGAGCATCTGCAGTATGTGGCGTCGACCGAGCGCGGCGTGAACGAGCCGCTGCGGGCCTACCATCTCGAGCGCTTCGCCGCCCCGAATCTGCCCTTGCCGGCGCTCAAGCGGGCCATGGCGCTGGCGCTGCCGGCGCGGCGCCTGGTGCAGGCGGCCTAGCGGGTGCTGAGGCCGATCCGGCTGGCGGCCGGACGGCGCATGGCGGCGAGCAGACCGGCGTAAAGCGTCTCGTGGCGCTGCACCATGCTCTCGATGGTGAAGCGCTCGCGGACCGAGGCCGCCGCCGCCTGGCCGAGCTGGGCCGCGAAGGCCGGCTCCCGGCGCAGCCGCGCGATCGCGGCCGCGAGGCCGTCGCTGTCGTCGGAGTCGAACAGCAGGCCGGTCGTCTCATGCTGGATGACCTCGGGCGTGCCGCCGACCGCTGAGCCGATCACCGGCAGGCCCAGCGCCATCGCCTCCAGCAGCGCGTTCGAGACGCCCTCCCACAAGGAGGTCAGGGTCGCGGCATCGCTATGGCGCAAGATCGCATCGACGTCCCGCCGCTCGCCCAGCAGATGCACGTGGTCGAGGCCCAATTCGGCGCGCAGGGCCTCGAGCTTGGACCGCTCGCCGCCCTCGCCCACCAGCCAGATGCCGAGATCCCGCTGGCCCTCCGCCTTAAGGCGGGCGGCCGCGCGCAACAGGCAGGGCAAATTCTTCTCCGCGCTCAGCCGGCCGACAAAGGTCAGGATCCAGGGATGGCGGGCGCGCAAGGGCGCCAGCTCGGCGGCGAGCGGCGCCGGCTTCGGATCCGGCATGGCGATGCCGTTGTAGATCACGTCGAAGGCCGGCTCGCTCAGCGCCATGCGCTCATAGGCGAAGCTCGCGGCCATGCGGGAGTTCGACAGGACGCGGGCGGAACGACGGGTGATCCAGCGCTTCGCCCGCCATTGCCAGGGCGCGTATTCGGCATATTTGCCGCGGATCGAGCTGATCAGCGGGCCATGCGCGGCCAAGAGGCCGGCGAGGCCGAGCCACAGCTCGGCGGTGAAGCCGAACGCATGGACCAGATCGAACCGGCCGCGCCGGAGATAGCTGACCAAAGCGCGGCAGAAGGCGGGATCGAGGGCACCCTGCTTGGGCAGGTGGCAGGTCGCGACACCCTTGGCCTCGATCTGGTCGACCAGGAAGGAGCGGTTGCGGAAATAGAGCAGATGCGGCTCGAAGCGGGTCTGGTCGAGATGGCACAGGAGGTTGGTGATCTGGCGCTGGCTGCCGCCGACCTCCATCTCGTCGGTGACGATCAGGAGCTTGGCCCGGCCGCGGGCCCGGTCGGTTTGGGCTTTTGACCCCATCAGCCGGCACTCTCGGCCAGCTGCGGGCGGCCGAGGCTGGCCGCCGCTGCGGCGTTGGCGCCGCCATCCGCCGTCAGCAGCGTGATCAGCTTGTGCGCCTCGGCGCGGCAGTCGAACTCGGCCTCGACCTTGCGCCGCGCCGCCTCGGCCAGACGGCTCCGCAAGGCCGGATCGGTCAGCAGGGCGGCCAGGCCGTCGGCCAGAGCCGCGACCTCGCCGGGCGCGCACAGCCAGCCGGTGCGCTGATGCTCGACCAGCTCCGGAATGCCGGAAACCCGGGTGGTCACGACCGGCGTGCCGAGCGCCATCGCCTCCATCAGGGCGACCGGGATGCCATCCATGTTGCCGGTCCGATCGCGCACCGAGGGCAGCGCGAACAGCGTCGCGGCACCGACCAGCCGGCGCACCTCCGCCTGACCGCGCAGGCCGAGCAGCCGGACCCGCTGCCCGAGCCCGTGCTCAGCGATCAGGCGCTCCAGCGCCGGCCGCTCCGGCCCCTCGCCCACGATCTCGCAGCGAAAGTCGACGCCGCGGAACTGCAAGGCCGCGCAGGCCTGGATCAGGAAGGCGAAGCCCTTGATCTCGTCCAGCCGGCCGACCGCCACGATCAGGCGCTCGGCGCGCGCCGTCTCGGTCGGCGCGAATTCTTCCGGATTGACGCCGCAATGGACCACGACCGGCTGCTTGGCCAGGCTGCCCAGCCGCGCGCGCAGGAACTCGACATTGAAGTTGGAGATGGTCACGACGGTCTCGGCGCGCGCGATCTTCAGCCGCAGCAGATGGTCCTGAATGAAGATGTCATGGGCATGGCAGGTGAAGCTGAAGGGCACCTCCAGCCAGTCCGCCAGCAGCATCGCCGCGGTCGAGGGATAGGTCGCGAAATGGGCGTGAATGCGCTCCGGCGGCGCCTGGCGCATGCGCCAGGCCCAGTCGAGCGCGACCAGCATGGTGGCGTAGGAGCGCCAGAGATAGCCGGGCTGGCGCCAGAGGCCGGCGGTCAGCCGACCGAACCAGACGGCGCTCTTGAGCGGCCGGCGCGCGATCATGCCGAGCGCGTGGCCGAGCAGCCGGAGCGCTGCGGACGGATAGATCACCTGCGGCCGGAGCGCTTCGGCATCGGGCTGGACCAGCGGCTCCTGGTGCGGCCGCAGCGAGGCGATCCGGACCGGAAGCCCGGTCTGCACGAGCGCCTGCAGCTCGCGCACGATGAAGGTCTCGGACCAGCAGGGAAACAGCGAGACGACATAGAGCACCGGGCCGGCCATGGTCACTTCCAACTGGACAGATGCTGGCGGTTGGCGAAGGTCCACATGCCGAGCACGGTGAAGTAGGCCAGGCTCATGAACGCCCGGCCGGCGCGCAAGAGGCGGTTCTGCTGCAGCCAGGGCAGCCGGGTCGAGGCCCAGACCAGCCCGTAGAGCAGCAGCTGGGCGGCCACCAGCAGGATGAAGGCGTCATGCTGGAAGGCGAGCGCGATGCTGCTCACAGCAATCCCGGCCAGGAGTAGCGGGGCTGCCAGCCGCAGCATCTTGTGCGACACGAACTGCCACCAGATGCGGTTGCGCCACGGGTTCATGAGCGCGGGCGCCAGCGCCACCAGCTGCAGATTGCCGGCGATCGTGCGGGTCTTGCGCCGCCGCTCGCGCGCTTCGTCGCTGGACGGAATGTCGAAGGCCCGCGCCCGCTCCTCGAACAGCACGCGGTAGCCGGCCAGCACCATCTGCATCGGCACCAGCACGTCATCGAGCAGCGTCTCATCCGGGATCGGCTGGTAGGCGCTGCGCCGGAAGGCATAGATCGCCCCGGTCACGCCGACCGCGGAATCGATCATCGCCTCGTGCTTGCGGATCTCCTTCTCGACGTCCCAATAGGCCTCGATGCCCTTGGAGAAGGCGTTGTGGCCCTCGGCCTGGAACCCTAGGGCCCCGCTCACCGCGCCGACCGCCGGATCGGCCAGCGGCGCCACCAGGTGCGTGAGGGCATCCGGCGCCAAGGTCTGGCGGGCGTCGGTCAGCAGCAGCACCGGCGCTTGCGCCTGGGCCACGGCGAGATTGAGACAAGCCGCCTTCGAGGTCTTCACCGGCCGCTCGATCAGCCGGATGCGGGCATCGGCCAGCGCTCGGACCTGGGCGCAGGTATCATCGGTGGAGCCGTCCGAAACCACGGTGATGGCCAGGCGCTCCTGCGGATAGTCCAGGCTCAGGAGATTGGCGAGCTTGCGCGCGACGAGCCGGCCCTCATTGTGCACGATCAGCACGATTTCGACTGCAGGCCGATAGGCATCGTCGCGCGCCACGGGCTTGGCCAGCACGCCCACCAGCGCGCGCAGGAACAGGAGATAGCCGGCCGCGATATAGGCGAGCAGAAGCACTGTCAGGACGAAGATCGCGAGCATGATCATGGGGTCGAGGCGAACACGGCATTGCGCAGGCGCTCGTAGCGCCGGTTGCCGAGCGCCTGCTGGCCGAGCTGGGTCAGCTGGTAGCGCAGCCGGGCGCGCAGGGTGTCGCGGCTCCAGCGCCGGCGATAGCGCTGGACCGTCGCCGTCGAGGTGCTGGCATAAATCGGGAAGCGCGGCACGGTCGGCGCATCGAAGCGCTGCCACAGGCCGGGGCGCGAAACCGCCAGCCGCCGATAGCCGAGCTCTTCTGCGATCGCGACGGTCAGGCGGTTGTAGCGGCCGCCGGGCGGCGCCAGGACCACGACCGGCTGGCCCAGCCGGTCCTCGATCGTCTTCTTGGAGACCTCCAGCTCGGCGCGCAGCTCATGGGCGGCGAGGTCGCTCAAGAGAACATGGTGATGGGCATGCGACTGCACGCTCATGCCGTGGGCGGCCATTTCGCGCAGCTCGCTCCAGCTGACCTGGCCGCGCCGCCCGACCGTCGCCGAGTTGACATAGAACTCGGCGCCGAGCCCGGCCGCGAGCAGGATCGGCAAGGCGATCCGGTAGTTGCTGACATGGCCGTCATCGAAGGTGATGCAGGGCGCTTGGATGCCGGCGCCATCGCCGACCTGGCGGGCCAGCGCCACGGACGTGCCAAGGACCGCAATCTGGGCCGCGAAGGCTGCCTCGGCGACCGCGTAATGCGGATCGGCGCCGGCGATCTCGGGGCCGGATCCAATCGCGTGATACATCAGCACCGGGTGCATTCTCTCAGCCTTTCGGCCACGCCATGCCTGGCTCTGGCCGCGAAACGTCAAAGGTGCAGGTGAGCATTTCCAGGCGCAGTCGCAGGGTTGACGGCGCAACCAAAGATGTATTCGCCCAGGCTTTTTTACTATTTATGAGTTTAACCCTTGTCAGCTGCCAATATAGCTGACTTGGCCGCGATGGCAAAGAACACCAAGGACACATCATGGGGTGGCGCGCATTTGTTCAGCAGCAATTTCAGCGGCACCGTCACCACTCTCACTGAATGTTGCGCAGAAGCGACAGAGTTGGCCTGCTACGACTATAATTCATCCCGCTATCTCTACTTTTAAGGCATTGGGAGTTCAAATAAATCAATTGAAAGTTATACTTCGTTGCTTCGCGGAGACTCGGGCCAGGTGATCGTATTCGGCCGGCCAGGCGGCCTGTGAACTCTGTTGCTGCAAAGCAGGCATGCGGGTATGAGGAGCGGGCGATTTGCCGGCCGAATGCGGGATTTTGCCATGTATCGCCCATCGGCCATGCCATCATGGAGCAGCCGCTGCTTCGGCGCCCGAGCAAACTGAACGAATCATGGGATCGGCCATGCAGGACCTTAGCCTCGACCATGTTCAACAACCGATCAAAGGCTACATGCAGGAGCGCTTTCCAGCGCTGCAGCGGCTCGATCTCGATAGTGCCACCGAGCTGCTGCAGAGCAACGCGATCGATTCGCTGGGCCTGCTCGAACTCATCGCCTACATCGAGGAAACCTTCGATGTCGCGCTCGATGACGATGACCTGAGCCCGGAGAATTTCGACAGCATCGATCGGATCGCCCGCCTGGTCATCGCCAAGCAGACCCGCTGACGACCTTGAGCTACCTCCTCCACAGCCTGCTCGATGAGCGGCGCAGCGCGCCTGAGCGCGAGGCGATCGTCGATGGCCAGCAGCGCCTTAGCTACGGCGACCTGATCGCCGCCGCGGAGCGCTGTGCCGGCGTGCTGCAGGCGGCCGGCATCCGGCGCGGCGACCGGGTCGCGATCTACCTGCCGAAATGCGCCGAGGAATGTGCCGCCATCTTCGGGATCAGCCTGGC
>CADEGR010000035.1:7419-21731 GCA_902826935.1 uncultured Alphaproteobacteria bacterium
ACCGGCCGTCCCAAGGGCGTGATGCTCAGCCATCGCAACCTGCTGGCCGGGGCCCGGATCGTGACCTCCTATCTGGGCATCGCCCGCGACGATCGCATTCTCTCGGTCCTGCCGTTCAGCTTCGACTACGGCCTGAACCAGTTGCTGACCACGGTGCGGCAAGGCGCCACCATCGTGCTGTTGACCTTCCGGTTCGGCCAGGAAATCGTGCGCGCGCTGAGCCAGGAGCGGATCACCGGCCTGGCCGGCGTGCCCAGCGTCTGGGCGATCCTGGCACGCGCCGAGCGCAGCCTCGAGCAGCTGCCGCCGCAGCATCTGCGCTACCTCACCAACAGCGGTGGCGCGGTTCCCTCGGAGATGGTCCAGACCCTGCGCCGGCTGCTGCCCAAGACCGACATCGTCTTGATGTATGGCCTGACCGAGGCGTTCCGCTCGACCTATCTGCCGCCCGCCGAGATCGACCGCCGGCCGACCTCCATCGGCAAGGCGATTCCCGAATGCGAGATCTTCCTGGTGAACGCGCAGGGCCAGCGCTGCGCGCCTGGCGAGGCGGGCATGCTGGTGCATCGCGGGCCGACCGTCTCGCTCGGCTACTGGAACCGGCCGGAGGACACGGCGCGGGTGCTGCGCCAGAACCCGCTGATTCCGCCCGATCAGGGGGCCGACATCGTCTGCTATTCGGGCGATCTGGCGACCCAGGACGAGGACGGCTTCTTCTATTTCGTCGGCCGCAACGATGCCATGATCAAGTCGGCCGGCCATCGGATCAGCCCGACCGAGGTCGAGGAGGTCCTGATGGCGACCGCGCAATTCACCCAGGTTGCGGTGATCGGCCTGCCGGACGCCGCCGCGGGCCAGCGGGTGCATGCGGTCGCGGTCGCGGCTGATGGCGCCGATGTCGCTCTGGCGCTCGCCCGCTGCGCGGAGGCGCTGCCGACCTTCATGGTGCCGCGCCAGATCGAGCTGGTGGCCGAGCTGCCGCTGTCCCAGAACGGCAAGGTCGACTACAAGGCCCTGGTCGCGGCTAGGGCAGCCACCAGCGAGCCGCTCGACGCCGCCGCCAGCGGAGCCACGCGAGCCAAGGCCTCGTGAGCACGCCCCTGGCGATCGAGCCCGATCGCGAGCGCCATGATCTAGCCCAGGCGCTCCTCCAGGACAGCTTCGGCAGCGACCAGGGCGTGCTGACGATCGGCGGCCTGCGGGTCGACCGGTTGGCGGAGCGCTTCGGCACGCCGCTGTTCGTCTACGATGCGGCCTTGCTGCGCCGGAATCTCGCGCGCCTGCGCGCCGCGGTCGGCCAGCACGTCGATGTCTACTATTCGGTCAAGGCCAACCCCAATCCCGCGGTCATCGGCGTGCTGGTGGCGGCGGGTGCCGGCCTGGAGATCGCTTCGGCGGCGGAATATGTCCGGGCGCGCAAGGCGGGCGGCAGCCCTGAGCAGATCGTCTTCGCTGGCCCTGGCAAAGGGGACGAGGAGCTAGACTTCGTGCTCCGCCAGGGCATCGGCGAGATCCATCTCGAGACCGAGACCGAGCTGGCCACGGTCGCGGCGATCGGTGAGCGTCTCGGCCGAGCGGTGCCGGTCGGCCTGCGGGTCAATCCGGCCAGCGCCGCCCAAGGTGGCGCCATGCGCATGGGCGGCAAGGCTGCGCAATTCGGCTTCGACGAGGAGCAGCTCGAGGCGGTGATTGCCCTGGTCCGTGCTCGGTCATGGCTCGACCTCAGGGGCATCCATCTCTTCGCCGGCACGCAAATCCTCGACGCCGAGGTGCTGCACGGCCAGTGGCGCCACGGCATCGAGCTGGCCAAGCGGCTCAGCCACCAGCTGCAGGTTCCGATCGCGACCCTCGATCTCGGCGGCGGCCTCGGCGTGCCGTACTTCAAGGGCGAGCGAGGCCTGGATCTGGCGCGGCTGCAGGCGCTGGCAGCGCCGTTGTTCGCGGCTGCGGCTGTGGACCTGCCCGGCACCCATTTCATTCTCGAGCCCGGCCGCTTTCTCACCGCCAGTGCCGGCGTCTATCTCGCCCGCGTCCGGGCGGTGAAGGAGTCGCGCGGCGAAGCGTTCGTCATCATCGATGGCGGCATGCACCATCATCTGGCCGCGTCGGGCAATCTCGGCCAGGTGATCAAGAAGGACTATCCGGTGGTGCTGGCCAATCGCCTGGCTGACCCGGCGGCATGCACGACCGCCGTGGTCGGCCCGCTCTGCACGCCGCTCGATACCATCGGCCGCAAGGTGGCGCTGCCGAGGCCGCGCGAGGGCGAGCTGATCGCCGTGCTGCAATCGGGCGCCTACGGCTTGAGCGCCAGCCCGGTCGGCTTCCTCAGCCAGCCGATGCCAGCCGAGCTGCTGATCGACGGCGGCGAGGCCCGTGTCATCCGTGCGCGCGGCAGCTTCGAGCAGCCGCTGACGCCGCTGCCTTGATGGCGGGCATGCCACGGGTTGAGGCAGATCCAGGCCTCGACCTCGCGCTGCTCCGCGATGGCTACGCCCGGGAGACGGCGCGGCTGGCGAGCCTTGGGGTCGATCTCTCGGGTGACCTCGCGGTCGAGCGCTACATCCAGGCGTTCGACGATTTGCGCTCGCCGATCGCCTACGACCATGTGCCGGCAGAGGCCAGGCAGACCTGCGCCGCACTTGCGGCCTCGGGCGGCGATACGGCGGTCGAAAGCTTTCACCGCCTGGTCCTGCTGCGGCTGATCGAAGGCTTCGAGGCGCGTGCCCTGCGCGTGGGTCTGCCGGACTGGCTGCGGGCGCGGACCCTCGCCTTTCTGCATGACCTGCAGGCCGGCTTGTGGGCCAAGCGCCGGCGGCTGACCCTGGACCAGGATAGCTTCCTGAAGGATCTCGCCGTCTGCCGCCTCAAGCTCTGGCCGGTCGGCGCGGAGCTTTTGGACATCGCGTCCGGCGTGCCGCGACGGCCGCTGCTCCAAGGCGGGGCCGGCCACGCTTTGGCCGCCTTCGCCTATCTCAGCCTGTCGCTTCGCGGCTTCAAGCCGTTCTACGAGACCCATTTCGACGACCGTCACGCCAAGGGCTTCTCGCCGGACGGCTACCGGGATCTCTATGTGACCATCGGCCGATTGCTGCGCGTAGCGCCGATGATCAAGGGCGTGTTCAGCGGCAGCTGGTGGCATGACCCGGCGGTCGCCAAGATCAGCCCCAATCTCGCCTTTCTCAATGAGCTGCCGCTCGCCGGCGGCGCCAGGATTTTTCCGCTGGGCACCGATCCGCACACCATCAAGGCCGCGACCCGGTTGTCGCAGGAGCGCGCCCAGCGGGTCCAGGACGGCAGCTATCAGCCGACCAATTACCTGCTGGTCTGGGGCCGCGACGAGCTGCTCCGCTGGGCGGACCGGCAAACTGCTGGTCGTGCTTAGGCGAACGCGCCGCCGCGCTTGATGAATTTGAGGATCGCAAAGGGCAGGTCGACGTGATGCTCGGGTCCGTGCAGGCGGTTGATCGCGTGGCGGCCAAGCTCGCGCGTGGCCTGCGCCCGGCCGGCCTGCAACGCCGTCTCGGTCGAGAAGGCGAAGCGGTAATGGGCCTTGGCGATGCTCAGGCTGTGCTCGTCGAAATCGCCATTGGGGTAGGAGAAGGTCAGCACCGGCCGGCCGAGCTGGGCCTCGAGCTCGCGCCGGCTGCCGAGGATCTCTTCCGTCTGCAGCGCGGCCGGCAGGCTCGGCAGGATGAAATGGTGCAGTGAGTGGCCGCCCAGCTCGACCAGCTCGGCCGGCAGCGCGCGCAGCTCGGCCGGGCTCATGAGCGCATGGGCGTGGTACCAGGCAGCCGGCGGATCGAACGCGATGGTCGCCTGCAGCTGGCCGAGCACGCGCGTGAACCGGTCGTGCGGCAGCCGCTTCATCGCCTCGACGAAGCGGTCGATCTCGGGCTCGCTCGCGGCCGAGAGGCCGTCAATGGTGACCGAACCTTGGGTGCCCAGCCCCTGGCGGAGACGTTCGCGCACCTCTTCGGTCCAGAGCCAGGGCACATGGCCCGGCAGGACGAAGAAGGTCGCCTTGATGCCATGGCGGCGCAGCAGCGGCACGACGGCGGCATTGTTGCGCCGCAGGCCGTCGTCGAAGGTCACCACGACGCGCGGCTGGCCGCTGCGCTTCGGGCGATCGATCTCGCTGGCGAAGATGCTCTCGAAATGGCGCGCCAGATACGCGAACTGCCGGTCCAGCTCCCGCTCCGGCAGGTCGTCCTCGCCGACGCCGTGATAGAGCAGGACCACGGTATCGCCGAAGCGGCGCAGCTGGCGGGTCGGATAGCCGAGCTTGAGCAGGACCGTCTTGAAGGCGCGCTTGGCGAGGGCGACCATGCTGAGCGCTCGCTGGTTGGGCGGCATCAAGCCGATGGGGCGAGCCGCTCGGCACCGACCGGTGCGTCGGCTGGCTCGCCATGCTGTTCAGACGCGCGCCCCCCGGTGAGAGCGCGCAGCCCGCGATAGGCGCCGCGCAGGGTGCGATAGGCCAGCATGCGCGCGGTCGGCCGATAGATCGTCAGCGAGGTCCGCAAGCGCAACGCGTTGGTCAGCGACTTCTTGTAGTCATGCTCGCCGCGCAGCATGTCGAACACCCGCTGGCCTTCGGTGATCGCCTGCTCGATGGCATGGCCCATCAGGACCTCGCCGATCCGGAACGGCTCGTAAGGCCGGGCAAAGCCGCCCTGGAAGAAGTAGAAGCCGCCCCGCCAGCGGTAGCAGTAATTGGCGCCCATCACGCCCTGCTCGCCGACCAGGTACATCAGGCGCAGCTGGTCCTTCGCGAGCAGCGCGCTCATGACCCGTTTGTGGAATTCGGTATAGGCCGGGGTCGAGAAGGCATAGCTGTCAGAGCGATGCTGCCAGCGGTCGTGGTGCAGCCGCACCAGCTGCGGATATTGCTCGTCCAGCTCGGCCTGGCTCTGGACCACCTGGAAGCGGTAAGGCGCGTGCTCGAACAAGCGCTTGCGGCCACGCCGCAGCTTCCAGCGCCGGTTCGAGGACAGCAGCGCGAGATAGCCGTCCCAGCTGTCCGGCAGCAGGACATAGGAGATCCGGGCACCCGGCTGGACCACCGCCTGCCCCCAACCGCGCCGGCCGATCTGCTCGATGAAGTCGCCATCGGGCGCCAGATCGTCGAATTCGGCGGCGTCCCATTCATGCCGGCAGGCGGCCAGACCGTCGAGCAAGGCCTGCTGCACGCCAGGGCCGCCGTCCGGATCGATGATCGGGCCCAGATCGTCGGGCGCCGTGTCGCCGCCATAGCCGATCAGGCGCAAGGTGCGCAGGCCCATGCCCGGCACCAGCCCGGCCTTGGCGATGTAGAGCGGCAAGAGGCCGACCAGCTGGCCCTGCCGGCGCACCTGGATGATCCGCAACGGCCGGTCCTGGCCGAACACGTCCCACCAGATGAATTGCCAGTCCCAGCATTGGAAGACGCTGCTGTCGGGTGCGCGCTCGACCAGCCGGTCCCAGTCCCGCTTCAGGTCGCGAAACGCGGCCTTGCTGGCGATCAGCGAGCTTTCGAGGTCGCCCGCTTGGGGAGCTGCTTGCGGCAATATCAGGTTCCGTCTCGCCATTGATCGGTCCAGCACCTGGACCCAATCGGCCTCAGCGGGCGCCGACGCCGCGCAGGGCCACGCGCACAGTCTGGAACAAGACGACGATATCGAGGAACAAAGAGTAGTTCTTGACGTAGTATAGGTCGTATTCGAGCTTGGTTTTGGTGTCTTCGACCGTCGCCGCATAGGGATAGCTGGTCTGGGCCCAGCCGGTGATGCCCGGCCGGACGCTATGGCGCTCGCTGTAGAACGGGATCTGGGCCGCCAGGCCGTCGACGAAATCCGGCCGCTCTGGGCGCGGGCCGACCAGGCTCATGTCGCCGCGCAGGACATTGTAGAGCTGCGGTAGCTCGTCGAGCCGGCTCGTGCGCAGGATCTTGCCGATCGGGGTGATCCGGACATCGTTGGTGGTCGCCCATCGGGCCCGGCCATCGGCTTCGGCGTCGGCGCGCATGCTGCGGAACTTGAACATGGTGAAATGCTTGCCCTGCAAGCCGACCCGGACCTGGCGAAACAGGATCGGGCCAGGCGAGGTCAACTTCACCGCGAGCGCGACCAGCGGCAGGGCCGGCAAGGTCAGCGTCAATAGAAACAGGCTGAAGAAGATATCGGCCTGGCGCTTCAGCACCGCCCGCACCCGGCCGCGGCGAAAGCCGGGTGAATAGGCGAGCCAACGGGTATTGACCATCTCCAGCCCGATCCGGCCGGTCTCGCGCTCGATGAATGAGACGCTGTCGAACACCTTGATGCCATGCAGCCGGCATTCCAGGAGAGCCGCGTGCAGCTGGACCTCGTCGATCGCGTCGAGCGCGATGATGATCTCGTCGACGCCGGCCTCGACGGCATAGGCGGCGAGCGGCAGATGCGCGCCATGCACCAGGCTGACCGGCAAGCTCGGGTCGCCCGGCTGATTCTCGATCACTTCGCTGCCATAGCGCAGGAAGCCGGCGAAGCGGTCGCTCAGGCCAGGCGTCCGCTCGATCACCGGCCAGAGCATGGCGGCCCGCCGGCCGCTGCCGAGGACCAGGATGCGGGGATAGAAGCAGCGCAGGATCCGATTGATCGAGCGGTGGCTGACCAGCCGGCCGAACAGCGCCAGGACGCAGCCGCAGCCGACCGCCAGCGCCAGGCCGAACGAGGCCGGGCCGGCGACCGTCAGCACGTCATGGGCGAACACGATCAGGGCCGAGCCGGCGATGCCGCCACCGATCACCCGGCGCGCCATCGTGCGTGGCGAGCGCCAGGCGTCGAGCTGGTAGCCGCCGACCAGGACCACGCTCAATACGAGCAGGCCGGTCGGCAAGACGACCTCAGTCGCGAACGCGGTCACGCCGGCGCCGCGCGCTCCACCCGAGATCAGATAGCCAAAAATCAGAAATACCGACCCAAATATCAACACTTCAACCAAGGATAGAACCATGGCGCTGCGTGAAATATAGTGGCCGAAGACCATCATGGCGGGCGCTCTCTATTTTGTATGATTCTTGGCGTATTGTCCGTGCGGGCTTCGTTCGTTCCCACCGGGCGCGTTTGGCAAATTACTGTGCCGCTGCGGAATACGAGTCAACCGCCGATTACGCGAGCGCCAATCGGAGTTGAGCAACCGTGACGCTGTAGATCTCTCACGTGAGAGACAACCTTGAGTTCTATATTAACTGCGTCATGAAGCTGTTAATCATCAAGGAACACCATCGATGCCGTATTTTGCGCAATATTGGTTTTTTACCTTCTTCTATAAACAACCTTTAATTCTACAAGTGTGACACGTATAGGTTTGCAAGGCCGTTCACGTGTCGCCTTGCAGCTGTGCTTGCACGGCAACAGCTGCGACAGGTATTTGCCGCTGGTCATAGCGGGGCGCAGCCTGGCCCCGGCCCTTTGGACAGAAGCGGGTGTGGCGATCTCTCACCACTTGGCCAGCGCCACCCTGTGGGGCGACGCCGCGCCCGCGATTGCGCTTGAACGCCCAAGCCATCCGCGCTAACGCTGACGCCAACATGCTGGCGCGTTGCGCAAAATCGTGACGCCGCTGCCAGGGAGCCGCCGGACCTTGTCGTTGTTCTGCTGTCTCGCCGGCCGGCCCCAGCAATCAGTACCGGCTGGCCGCTTATTATGAATCGCAGCCTGACATTTCATACGATCATTTACAGTGCCGGCAATCTGCTGGTGGCGGTTGCTGGGATCATCTCCTTTCCGATCATGACCCGCATGCTCAGCATCGAGCAGTACGGCATCCTCAACCTGATCTCCCTGACCATGATGTTCCTGGTCAGCCTCGGCAAGGCAGGGCTGCAGAAGTCGATCGTCCGCTTCGGCAGCGAGGCCCGCTTCGGCGGCTCATCCTTCAGCGTCGCCGACGTCTATCTGACCGCCTTGGCGACGATGCTGGCCGCCGCGGCGGTGCTCCAGCTCGGCTGGTCCCTGCTCAGTCAGCTGCTGCCTTATGCCTGGCTGAAAGATCAGCGCATCTACGTGATCTTCCTGCTCGCCGGCCCGATGGTGGTCGGCCAGACCGTCTATAGCGGCCTCACCAACGTGCTCGTTTCGGAAAAGCAGAGCATCCAGCTGAACGTCGCCGAGATCATCAAGCGCTATTCCGGCTTGCTGTTCCTGATTGCCGGTCTCTACTGGTTCGAGGAAAAGCTCTACGGCTACTACGTGATGATCGGTCTGCACGAAGTGCTGTTCTGCCTGATCCTGTTCATTTGGTTGAACCGACACCTCAAGGTGACCCAGGGCCGGGTCAAGCTCGACCTCAGCAGCCAGCTCCTGCGCTATGGCATTCCGCTGATCGGCTTCGAGCTGCTGACCAACGTCTTCAGCTATGGCGACCGCTTCCTGATCAACTACTACCTGAACTCGGAGCAGCTCGGCTATTACTCGGCCGCCTACAACTTGTGCATCTACATCAAGATGATCTTCGTGGCGTCGCTGACCACCGCGGTCGTGCCGATGTTCATGGATCTCTGGGAGAAGCAGGGCAAGACGGCGACCGAGGAGTTCCTCAACGTCACCTTGCGCTACTTCATGCTGCTGGCGATCCCTGCGGTGTTCGGCATCACCGCCGTCGCCACCGACCTGATGCGCTTTCTGGCCGGCGAGCAATATCTCGCGGCAGCCGGGGTCGTGCCGCTGGTGGTGATCGGCATGTTCATCGACGGCGCCACCGCGATGACCGCGGCCGGCCTGCAGATTCAAAAGCGCACCAGCTTGATGATGGTGATCATGGGGGCGGCCGCCGTCTTCAATATCAGCATCAATCTGGTCCTGATCCCCTGGTTCGGCATCAGCGGCGCGGCGCTCGCGACGTTGCTGTCCTATTTGTTCTTCACGATCGCCTGCTGGCACTACGGCCGTTCGGTCCTGACCCTCCGGCTCGACTGGCTGCGCTGCGCGCTCTATGTCAGCGCCTCGCTGGTCATGTATGCAGCGCTCGATCTGGTGACGATCGCCCATCCCGGCCTGGCGCTGCTCACCAAGGTGGTTCTGGGTGCGGTGATCTACGGCGCGATCGTGCTGGCGATCGATCCGGAGCTGCGGGTCATGGCCGGCCGCCTGCTCGGGCCGCTGCGCACCCAATGGCAGGCCCGTCGCGGCGAGGTCCGGTGAGATGTGGTGGCCGGACCACATGGCTCGCACGATCCGCACCGCCGAGTATGCCGGCGGCCGCTTGCGCGCGGCGCTTGCTTGACAGAGCCTGGGGCCTGGCCCAGTACCAGGCCGCTCTCAGTCGGGCTGCGAATAAGAATTAAGGAGGAGCGCATGTCCTCGGTCCGAGAGAAGCCGGTGTCGTCGGGGCCACGCCGCGCCAGAGTGCCGGCCGCCGAGCGGACCTTCACCGATGCCGCCTGAGCCCGCAGATTCGCCCGCCGCGCCGATCCCGGGCCTGGGCGACTTCATCGCGATCCGGTTCCGGCAGCGGCCGAGCGATTGGGCCGGCATGGTCAAGCGCTGGCGCTGGCCGGCGCTCGGCGACCGGCCGGCGCCGATCCGGCATTGCGAGCTCGGTGACCAGGTCGCGCTGGCCTGGCAGGGCGATGTCCGCCAGCAGCAAAGCGCCGGGGAAGCCTGGCTGGTGCTCGAGCAGGCCCTTGGCGGCGCGCGCTGCACCGCCGGCGCGCCGCCGGACCTCGCCGGCTATCACGGCAAGTACGCCGCCGTCGCCATCGAGCGCGCGAGCGGCCGTCTCCAGGCCTTCACCGATCCGATGCGGCAGATCGGGCTGGTCGCGATGGCGACGCCCCAGGCGGTGGCGGTCGCGACCGATCTCCGGCTGCTGGCGCAGCTGCCCGGCTGCGATTTGCTGGTCTCGGCCGAGGCGATCTACCACTATCTCAATTTCGGCTACATCCCGACGCCCTTCACAATCTACCAGCAGGTCCAGAAGATTCCGCCCGGCAGCCGCGCCACGCTCACCACCGGCGGCGTCACGATCGAGCGGCTCTGGCAGCCCAGCTATCCCGAGGACCTGACCGCCGACGAGCCGACCCTGACCCGGGCGCTGACCGAGCGGATCGAGACCGCAATCGGCGCCTTCGTCAGCCCCGGCCAGGGCCAGGCCTGCTTCTTGAGCGGCGGCACCGACAGCTCGACGGTCGCGAGCGTGCTGAGCAAGACGGCAGGACCCGAGCGGATCCACGCCTACTCCATCGGCTTCTTCGAGCGGGCCTTCGACGAGCTCGACTACGCCGAGACCGCGGCCCAAGCACTCGGCGTCCACCATCACATCCGCCGGATCGGCGCCGAGGATGCGCTCGGCATGATCGAGCGCCTGGCCGACAGCTTCGACGAGCCGTTCGGCAATTCCTCGGCCATCCCGACCTTCGCCTGCGCCGAGCTGGCTGCGGCCGACGGCCAGCCCGCCTTGCTGGCCGGCGATGGCGGCGACGAGATCTTCGGCGGCAATGAGCGCTACGCCAAGAATTACTATTTCGACTGGTACTTTCGCCTGCCGGGTCCCGCCAAGATGCTGGGCCGGCAGCTGGAGCGGGCCCTGGCGCCGCTCGATCGCCGGCTGACCAACAAGGTCGCGAACTTCCTCAGGCGCGGCGCCCTGCCCAATCCGGAGCGCTTCTACACCGACGATTCCTTCGCCTCCGACGTGTTCGAGCCGCTGCTCCAGGAGCCGTTCCGGCGCCAGCTCGACCGCCGCGCCTCGCTCGCTTTGCTGGAGCGCCATGTCGCCGACTGCGATGCCCGCAGCGAGCTCAACCAGCTGATGTATATCGATCTGCAGATGGCGATCGCCGACAACGACCTGACCAAGGTCAACCGCTCGGCCAAGGCGGCCGGCGTGTCGGTGGTCTATCCCTATCTGGCGCCGGATCTGATCCAGTTCATGGGCCGGGTGCCGGCCAAGTGGAAGGTGCGCGGCGCCGACAAGCGCTATCTGTTCAAGCGGGCGGTGCGCGACTTGCTGCCCGAGGCGATCCTCAAGAAGAAGAAGCACGGCTTCGGCCTGCCGGTCGGCCACTGGTTCCGCACCGATCCCAAGATCAGCAGCCTGCTCGGTGACACCATCCTGGCGCAGCGCTCGGTCGAGCGGGGCTACTTCAACCGCAGCTTCCTGGCTGATCTGATCGATCGCCACCGGCGTGGCGCCTGGGACTTCAGCAACGAGCTCTGGCTGCTCTTGATGTGCGAGCTGTGGCACTGCCGCCATGTCGATGCCCAAGCGGTCGGCCGGCATGCTGCCTGAGCCCGCCGCTCGCATCGTGCTGATGGTGATCGAGAGCGATTATCCCTCGGCCGATGGCGGCGGCGCCGAGGCGCAGGTGCAGACCTTGGCGCGCAACTTGCCCGCCCCGTTCCTGCCGACCATCGTCGCACCCCGCGTGCCGTATGGCCCGCAGGCCGTCCACGAGCGCGTCGACGGCATCCAGGTCGAGCGGATCGTGTATCCCCATGTGCCGCTGCTGGGCGGATTGATCCTGCTGCTCCGGCTGGCGGTGCATGTGATCGCCCGGCGCCGCGAGGTGGCGGCGATCCATTGCCACATCGCGCACAACATGGCGGCGGTGTGCTGTGGCGTGGGCTGGCTGCTGGGTCTGCCGGTGGTCGTCAAGCTGACCGGCATGCAGGAGCTGGAGCAGGGTATCTTGAGCCAGCACCGCACGCTTGCCGTCCGCTTGCGGCGCTGGCTGATCAAGCGGGCCACGGCGATCCAGGCGATCAGCCGCGATCTGGAGCGCGCCTTGCTGGCCTTCGGCTTCGCGCCGGAGCGGGTCCACCTGATCCCCAACGCGATCGACACCGAGCGCTTCGCGCCAGCCCGGGCGGAGCGCGGCGCGATCAGGGAGCGCCTCGGCATCGAGGCCGGGTTCGTCGCCTGCTTCATCGGCCGCCTGGTGCCGGAGAAGGCGCTGGACACGCTGCTGGACGCCTGGTCAGCCGCGATCCCGCGCGAGGCTTCGGCCGCGATCGTGATCGTCGGCATCGGCCCGCTCGAGGCCGACCTCCGCCAGCAGGCGACCGCGCTCGGCATCGAGCATCAGGTCCGCTTCGCGGGGTTCGTCAGCGCCAAGCCGCTGCTTGCCGACTATTGGCGCAGCTGCGATATCGGCGTGCTGCCTTCGGCCTTCGAGGGTCTGTCCAATGCCCTGCTCGAGGCGATGGCCTCGGCGGTGCCGATGATCGCGAGCGAGGTCAGCGGCAATGTCGATCTGGTCGAGCCGGGGGTCTCGGGCTGGCTGTTTCCGCCGCGCGATGTCCCGGCACTGCGCCGCTGCCTCGAGAGCGCCTTTGAGCTGAGCCCGGCCAAGCGCGACCGGCTCGGCGATGCCGCCCGGCAGCGGGCGCTCACGACCGTTGGCATCGACCATGTGCTGGGCCGGCTGACGGCGCTCTATGACCCGGCAGCAGAGCGGGATGCACGGCTATGTGCGGGATAGTAGGGATCCACGGCCCGGCGGGCGAGCTGCCGGCCGATCAGGCCTTCGCGGCCGCCTGCTTGACGCTGGCCCATCGCGGCCCGGACGATCAGGGCCTGTTTCGCGACGCCCAGGTCCTGCTCGGCCATCGCCGGCTCAGCATCATCGATCTGAATTCCGGCCATCAGCCGGTGCGCAACGAAGGCGGCACGGTCTGGACCATCTTCAACGGCGAGATCTACAACTACGTCGAATTGCGCGCCGAGCTGACCGCGATCGGCCACAGCTTCTACACCCAGAGCGACACCGAGGTGATCGTCCACGCCTATGAGCAATGGGGCGTGGACGGCTTTGCCCGCCTGCGCGGCATGTTCGCGATCGCCTTGTGGGACGCCCCCCGCAAGACCTTGGTCCTGGCGCGCGATCCGCTCGGCAAGAAGCCGCTCTATTACACCGCTCAAGGCCGGCTGCGGGCATTTGCTTCGGAGCTGAAGGCGCTGCAGCGGCTGCCCGGCCTGGAGTTCACGGTCGACCCCGAGGCGCTCCGCGACTTCGCTTTGTTCGGCTACGTGCCGACGCCGCGCTCGATCTTCAAGCAGGTCAGCAAGGTCCAGCCCGGCCATTGCGTGATCATTGCCGGCGACACGGTCGAGGAGCGCTGCTTCTGGCGGCTCGGCTTCGAGCCCAAGCATACGGGCAGCACTGGCCAGCTGCTGGCGGAGCTCGACCAGCATCTGAATGACGCGGTCCGGCTGCGGTTGCGCAGCGACGTGCCGTTCGGCGCGTTCCTGAGCGGCGGGCTGGACTCCTCGATGGTCGTGGCCCTGATGGCCCGCCACCTCGACCGGCCGGTCAAGACCTTCTCGATCGGCTTCGAGGAGGACCGCTTCAACGAGCTGGCCGACGCCCGGCTGATCGCGGAGCATATCCGCTCGGAGCACCACGAGCTGGTGGTCCGGCCGGATGCCGTGGCGCTGCTCGATCGCCTGGTCTGGCATTTCGACGAGCCGTTCGCCGACAGCTCCGCGATCCCGACCTTCCTGGTCGCCCAGCAGGCCGCCCAGGAGGTCAAGATGGTCCTCTCTGGCGACGGCGGCGACGAGGCGTTCGGCGGCTACCAACGCTATCTGAAGCAGCAGGTGGTCGAACGCGCGCGGCGCTGGTCGGGCGGTCTCGCCGGACCGCTGCTGCAGGCGGCGGGCGGCCTGCTGCCGACCGGTCTCGGCCGGCGCGTCGCCTGGCTCGGCCGCCGCATCAGCCTGCCCTTCCCGGCCCGCTATCTGTCCTCGGTGGCGCTCAATCCGCCGGACTTCGTCAACCAGTGGCTGGCGGCGCAGCCGGACCGGCTAGACTATGGCGCCGTCGAGCAGGGCTTCAGCCACCGCTATCGCGACCTGAACGACCGCATGCTGCATGGCGATATCGGCAGCTATCTCCTGGACGACATCCTGGTCAAGGTCGATCGCATGAGCATGGCCAACTCGATCGAGGCGCGCGCCCCGCTGCTCGACGCCGAGCTGATCCAGTTTGCCGCCCGGCTGCCCACCCGGCTCAAGATGCGCCATGGCGAAGGCAAATACCTGTTCCGCAAGCTGGCCGAGTCCTATTTGCCGAAGGCCGCGCTGCACAAGCGCAAGCAAGGCTTCGCCATTCCCCTGGCGCAATGGTTCAAAGGCGAGCTTCGGCCGCTGATCAGCGACACGCTGCGGGATCAGAAGTTCAAGGAGAGCGGCTTCTTCGACCAGAGGGTGGCCCAGCGCCTGCTGGACCAGCATCTGGCCGGCACCGCCGATCGCAGCGAGCAGCTCTGGCAGATGCTGGTGCTCGCCTTGTGGCACGCCCGCAGCACCGGCAGCGAGCTGCCGATCGCCATGGCGGCCGAGGCCTGAGCGCC
>CADEGR010000035.1:21831-23314 GCA_902826935.1 uncultured Alphaproteobacteria bacterium
CCCGCAGCACCGGCAGCGAGCTGCCGATCGCCATGGCGGCCGAGGCCTGAGCGCCAAGCGTTCAGCAATGAGGATGATCCGATGTATCGCAGCGCTCTTGCCAAGCGCACCGTGGCGCCATTGAGGCTCGGGCTGCTGGCCCTCGGGCTGGCCCTTATAGGCGGCCAGGCCGCTCCGGCCACGGCGGCAAAGCTCGCCATGACGGCCGCCGACGATCAGGTCACGGTCAGCAGCGGCGCCTATCGCTGGACCATCTCCAAGCGTGCCTTCACGGTCATCGAGCGGGCCGAGCAAGCCGGCACGGTGCGCCTGACCGGCGGCCAGGCCTCGGCGGATTTCCTCGGCAGCACGTCGATCTTCGGGCCGCCCAGCGAGGTCCTTGAGGGAGCGGACTGGCTGGAGCTGCGGGGCTGGGCGGATCAGGCGAAGCAGCTCTGGTATGTCGCCCGCTACCGCTTCTTCCCCGATCAGCCTTACGTCCATCTGGCGCTGTCCCTCATGGACCGCCACGACGGCTTTCCGACCGAGGCGCAATGGGACGACTACTGGGAGCCGCGCCAGCTTGCGAACTTCAAGGTGGCGCTGACCACCACCGAAGAGCTGCCCAAGCAGCACTTTCGCCAGACGACCTCCTTCGATGGCCAGGCGGTCGGCGTCGATCCGGCGATCACCATCCGCGCCAACGAGGGCGCGCCCTATCGCTGGCGGCGCGATCCGGATCTGGCCGAGATCGAGCTGATCCACGGCGAGGCGGCCGAGCCCGAGGGCGGCCTTGGCACCTCCGTGACCTGGCAGCCGCGCCAGGTCGGCCGGGCTCATCTCAAGGCCAAGCTGCACCCCTATGAGGGCGAGCGCGCCTATCTGCAGGCCGAGGACGTGGTCTACGAGATCAAGCACCGGGACGGGGTCGAGCGCCTGCGCCTCGACCAGGACGATCCGCTGCTCGATCTGGGCAGCTACGAGCTGACCCAAGACTCCACCGTCACGGTCTATGCCGAGGCCGGCGGCAATGCCGATCGGCTGGTGCGGGTCGGCCCGCTGCTGGTGGAGCCGGACCAGGGCGAGCCATTCGAGGTCGGCTTCAAGCAGCTGCCCGACAACATCCTCGAGGTCCCCGGCTACGGCCTGGGGGTGGTCGATTTCTGGCAGCACTGGCCGATCGAAGCGAGCGCCGCTGACAAGGAGCTCACGGTCAATGCGATTCTCGACCCGGCGCCCTGGACCGGCGGCATCGGCTTGACCCTGGATCTGGTGATCGCGCTCGATCCGGCGGCGACCAAGGCGGGCCTCGCCGCCGCGACCGCGCCGCCGGCGCGCTCCTTGCCGGCGAGCTGGAGCGCTTTCGACGGCACGCTCGTGCCGCATGCCGACTACGACGCGCTGGTCGCACGCGCCGCCGCGGAGATCGCGCGCAACGATCAGGGCGACGACAATTACGGCTGGCGCGGCTATGGCGACTATCAGATCGGCACCAGCTACGCCG
>CADEGR010000035.1:23324-36337 GCA_902826935.1 uncultured Alphaproteobacteria bacterium
CGCCGCCGATGGCGAGACCGTCGAGGACTGGGGCGGCCTGCAATATGACCTGGGCAGCGGCCTCCTGGTCGCCTGGCTGCGCACCGGCGAGCCGGCGCTCTGGCATCGGGCGCGCGCGGCCCTGCGCCACCAGATGGATGTCGGCATGGCCAAGTTCTGGCCCTATGCGCCCAAGCGCAGCGGCCATCTGTACCGCAAGGGCGAGTGCCCGACGCCGAACATCATCACCTGCGACGAGCCGCTGCCGGATTTCGGCTTCGGCTATCGCGGCTTCCTCCTATGGCAGCATCTGACCGGCGAGGCCTGGGCGGGCGAGCTGGCGCGCCAGGAGATCGACGCCCTGGCTTATTTCTCGGCCCGTTCCGGCGGGACCCGGCGCAGCCAGACCGACTGGCTCTTGGGCATCGGCTCGCGCCCGGCCGCCTGGATCCTGCGCGGCCTCCTGGCGGGCGACCAGCATTTGCCGGACGGCAGCACCCGTTATTTCGCCGAGAACGGCGAGGACATCGACTTTCCGGTCGGCACGCCCTATCGCGAGCTGCTGCGCGAGCAGCTCGACGTGCTGCTGCCGAAAATCGAGGAGGCCGGCCATTTCCCGAGCGACCAGCCGGTCTGGTCCGGCCAGGGGCTCGAAGCTTTGGCCATGATCCACGCTGCGCGCATCGACGCAGCCGCCGAGCCGGCCCTGCGCCGCGCCGTGCTGGCCAGCTGCGACGACCTGCTGGCGTCGCTGCGCTGGAATGGCCTCAGCTACGAGTTCCTCTATGACCGCGAGGGCGGCGATGCCGAGTGGACCGAGGAGCAGAACTACGGCTGGCTTTGGCTGAGCGGCATTGCCTATTGCGCCGATCTGCAGCCGTCCGGCGCCTATGCCGAGACGGCCGACGATCTGTTCGATCATCTGGTCAGCCACTATGCCGGCGCGAGCGAGATCGCGACCCGCGAATGGTCAGCGATCCTGGCCTATCCAGGCTACTACCTGGCGAGCCTGGCGCAGCGCTCGAACTGAGGCGGTCAGGCCACGGGCACCGGGTCAGGACGGCCGCGCCAGGTTTGATAGCGCCGTCGGAGATAGGCCATGGCCGGCCGCTCGATCAGGAAGGTCACCGCGGTTGCCAGGCTGAGCACCAGGACCAGCGCCACCAGGATGCTGAGCGGCATGGCGACGCCGTGCCCCTGCAGCCGGCTGACCACGGCATAGCCGATATTCTGGTGGAGCAGATAGAGCGGGTAGGAGATCGCGCCGAGATAGAGCCAGAGCGGTTGGCGCAGGAAGCCGAGCCGCCCCTGGACCGCGAGGGTGAAGACGAGCACCGCGAGCATCACGAAGCTGGCCTCGCGGGCACCGTAGAACGCGTATTCGATGCCGAGGCTGAGCAGCAGGATCGCGACATAGCGCGGCTGCAGGCCGTTGCGGCCACAGAGGTAGAGGACGATTCCGATCCAGAACAGCTGGCCGTACTTCAAGAGGATGAAGGTTTCCAGCACCTTGGGCAGCATGACGCCGAGCTGCTGCTCCAGGTAGTCGCCCGCCACGATCAGCACCAGCCAGGCCGCCGCGATCGCGATGATGCGCTGGTGCAGCTTCAGGCAGAAGATCACCAGCAGCGTCGTGTAGAAGCAAAGCTCGACCGCCAGCGTCCAGTAGACGCCATCGACATTCGGCACGCCGATCAGGAACTGCAGCATCGAGAAATTGACGGCGACCGCCAGCAGCGTCGGCTCGCGGCCGGGCAGATGCAGGAACGTGACCAGGGCCGCGGTCAGCAGGATGCAGGCCCAATAGGCTGGAAACAGCCGCGTGAACCGCGACACCACGAAGTCGAGCGGGCGGCGGACCTGCTCCAGGGTCATGAAGATGACGTAGCCGCTGATGATGAAGAACAGATCGACGCCGTAGATCCCCCAGATGAACTCGAACGGCGGCACGCCGCCATACATGTCGGGGTAGCGCGAGGTGTAGTGGTAGAGCACGACCAGCAGGGCGGCGATGCCGCGCAGCGCATCGAGCTCGAGCAGGCGCCGCTCGTGGCGCGGCGGGCTGCCAGCCGCGACGCGTGGCCCTGGGACAGGGCCGGGCACTCGCCCGCTGGTGGCCTCGCTGTTCATCTTGGTCATTCCGAAGGCGACCGGATTGGACCGACATTAGGACCCTATTCGGCCAATGTCAGGCGAAGTTTGTGAATAAGAGCCTTTGTGGCAGCTGAGTGTGACATCGCCTCGACGCTCCGCCGGCGCCGTGCTAGCCAGGCGGCCATGACGGCAGCCACCGGCAAAGCAGCATGACCGGGTCCGCGGACCGGCCAACCGGCGCGGCGGACGACCGGCCCTTGGTCAGCATCATCACGGCCGTGCGCAACGGAGCGGGCACGATCGAGCGGGCGCTCGCCAGCGTCCGGGCGCAGCGCTACGGGCCGATCGAGCATATCGTGATCGATGGCGCTTCCAGCGACGGCACGCCGGCGATCCTGGCGCGGCACGCCGGCCAGCTCGCCTACTGGTCGAGCGAACCCGATCAAGGCATCAGCGATGGCTTCAACCGGGGCCTGGCCCAGGCCAAGGGCGCCCTGATCGGGCTGCTCAACGCCGATGACTGGCTCGAGCCCGACCAGATCCAGGCCGCGGTGACCGCGCTCGCCGAAAGCGGCGCCGACTTCGTGTTCGGCGATCTGACCTACCACGATGCCGCCGGCCGGCCGCTCCATGTGATCAAGGGCGATCCGGCCTATGCCAGCACCATCGAGGCGCTGATGCCGGCCTTGAACCACCCGACCATGCTGGTGCGCAAGACCGCCTATGCGCGGGTCGGCGGGTTCGATCTGCGCTACCGGGTCGCGATGGACTACGACTGGGTGCTGCGCGCGCATCGGGCAGGGCTGAAGGGCGCCTATGCGCCCAGCATCCATGGCCATATGACGCTTGCCGGCACCTCCGACCGGGCGTTCATCGCGGGCCTGGCCGAGGTGCGCCGGATCGCGCTCGCCCATGGTGCCGCCTGGCCGCTCGCCCATGCCCGGTTCGGTTACCGGGTCGCCAAGGGCCTGGGCCAGCGCCTGCTGTTCCGCCTGGCGCCGGCCGGCTGCTACCACGCCCTGCGCGGCCGGTTCAATCGCGCCTACCGCCGGCTGCCCGAGGATCTGGCGCGATGAACGATCTGAGCCCGCCAGCCGACGACCGGGCGATCGTGGCCGAGCTGCAGCAGCTCGATCCCGGCTGCCGGCCGCAGCAATTCGCCAACCTCATGACCGGCAGCCAGTATCTGCCGATCTACGCGCTCACCCGCCGACATCTGGCGCCGGGCCTGCGCGCCCTCGACTGGGGCTCGGGCAACGGCCATTTCTCCTATTTCCTGTTGCGCCAGGGTGTCACCGTCGAGGCCTTCAACCTCGGCAGCCAGATCAACCCCCTGGCCCGCGAGCTCGCTGCCACCTTCGGCCCCCGCTATCGCATGACCATCGGCGCGGACGACGAGCCGGTCGCCCTGCCCTTTCCGGATGGGAGCTTCGATCTGGCCTATTCGGTCGGCGTGCTGGAGCATGTCCGCGAGACCGGCGGCAGCGAGGCCGCCAGCCTGGCCGAGCTGCATCGGGTCTTGCAGCCGGGCGGCCGGCTGATCTGCGGCATGCTGCCCAAGCGCCACAGCTGGATCGAGTTCCTGGCGCGCCATGCCGGTGCCGCCGAGCGGCATCGCCACCAATTCCGCTACACCGGCCGTGAGCTGCGCCAGCTGGTGGAGGCCGCCGGCTTTCGCCTGCTCGAGCTGGCGAGCCACGGCTTCCTGCCGCGCAACAGCCTGCAGCACCGCTGGCTGGCGCCGGTCCATAATCGCTGGCCGGTGGCCAACGGCTTCAACGGCCTGGACCGGCTGCTCGCGCGCGCCGCCGGACCGCTCGCCCAGAACTTCCTGCTGGCCGCCGAGAAGCAGCCTTAGGCCGCGGCGGGCGTGCCGGTTGCCTGGCTGGCGCTCCGCCCGCCCGGCCGCGGCGCGCAGATCGCGAGCGCCAAGCCCAGCATCATCCAGAACAGCGCTGCGTTCCAGTTGGTGAAGAAGCTCATGCCGGACATGAACGGGAACAGGAACATCACCAGCGCCAGGGCCGCGCTGATCTGGAGCGGATAGGTCGGATCGTGGCCGCGCAGCCGGCGCAACAGCTCGATGCCCAGGACCACCAGCAGCGCCACGAAGCCGCCCAGCCCGATCAGCCCGGCCTCGACCAGCCACTCCATGTAGACATTGTGCGGATGCATGAAGCACCAGGTCTCGACCGGGCCCCGCGGCTTGAAGTCGGGCTGGCGGCAGTCCAGGCGGAAATTCTTCAACCCGACGCCGATCCAGGGCGAGGTCTGCCAGACCTTCAGGCCCTTGATCACGATGATGCCGTAGCGGTTGGCGAAGAAGTGGTCGACGTCGGCCAGGGTATGCCCGATCAGCCGCTGCGCCGTGGCCTTGCTGACCGCGAGCGTGCCGCCCAGCACCATGGTGCAGACCAGGCCGGCGACCAGGAGCGGCCAGCGCAGCTTGGGCAAGGCGATCAGGAACAGGACCATGGCCAGGCCAAAGGTCAAGAAGGCGGTGCGCTCGCCGCTCAGCAGAATCGTGGTGAACAGCAGCGCGCAGACGCCGATGCCGAGCGCCACCGTCCAGCGGCCGCGCAAGATCGCCCAGCCGAAGCACACGCCGACCAGCGGCAGGCTGGTCTTGGTGATGAAGGTGCCGGGCACGTTGCTGTCGAAGGGGCCGTTCAGGCGGAACTTGGCGATCGGCTCATGGCCGAACAGGTCGCGGCCGAGCACGAATTGCAGGAGCGTGTCGAACACCACGAAGCCGACCACCAGCGCCAGGCTCAACAGGAACTGCTGCTGGCGCCGCCGGTCGGTCAGCACCCAATGCTGCACGGCGGCGGCGAACAGGATGAAGCGGCCGAACGGCAAGGAGCGCCCGAAGGCGTTGTCGGCATTCTGGGCAAACGGGCTGACCGCGATCAGATACAGCCAGAGCAGCAAGGCGACGCCCACCCAGGGCGTGCGCAGCCATTGCCAGCGCCCGGTCACGGCCGAATGCACCAGGAACAGGACGGCCGTTGCGCTCAAGACGATGTCGGCGGCGGCCCGGCCGACCAGGAACATGAACGGCATCGCGAGCAGCAGCCAGAAGGCCAGCTGGTCGAGCCAGGCGATGGCGAGCGGGCCGCGCGATGGGCTGGCTTGGTCGCTGGCGCTAAGCGGCCCGAAGCCGCTGGTCTCGGTCGACGTCCGGATCAACCAGCCGCTCCTGCGGCCGCCAAGGACCGCCCGCTCGAAGCGCCGCTGGCGCGACCGCGCATCTTGCTCGTCATGCTGCCGCCATCTGTTCGATCGCTCATCCTGCCGTGCCGCAGCACCCGCCTTTGGCGCCAGCGCCGACCCGGGCCATCCGGCGCAACGCGTGCTGCGTGCATGCCCAGCCGAAGCCGACTGCGCCCTGGCCCTAGCATTTCTATCGGGAGCTTACCAGCACCAAGCAACAATCGCTTCTCGGCTAAATGCGCCATGGGCGCACGCCTTTAGAAGGTTAAACAGCCTAATCAGCGTCCTATTCCAAGACAACCGGCAGCTTGCCGGCCACGCAGCCGCCACGCGTCCGGCGTGCAGATTGCGGCCGGCGCGCAACCGGCTAGGTGTCGAACACCGGTGGCCGCTTGGCCAGGAACGCCCGCCGGCCCTCCTGGTAGTCGGCGCTCTCGAACTGCCGCGCGGCGAGGTCGCGCACGGCCGGCGGCGGCGCGCTGGCGCCCGCCATGATCGCCTCGACCGTGGCTTTGGCCGCCCGGATCGTGACCTGGGACAGGCGGCAGAGCGAGTCCGCGAACGCCTGCACCCCGGTGTCGAGCGCCGCGGGCTCGAACAGCTGGGTGACCAGGCCGATCGCTTGCGCCTCGGCGGCCTCGACCACGGTCGCCCCCATCAGCATCTCCTTGGCCTTGGCTGGCCCCACCAGCGCAACCAGCCGCCTGGTCTCCTCGAACGAATAGACCAGGCCGAGCCGGGCCGGCGGCAGCGAGAACCGGGCGCTGTGGTCGGCGTAGCGGACATCGCAGCACAAGGCGAGCGCGCAGCCGCCGCCGAAGCAGGCGCCGCGGATCTGGGCGATCGTCGGCTTCGCCAGCCCCGCCAGCGCCGCATAGGCCTGCTCCACCAGCGCCATGTACCGGGCGGCGCTCTCGGGCGTGGCGTGGACCGTCTCGAACTCGCCGATGTCGGCCCCGGCCGAGAATGCGCCCGCGCCGGCTGCCCGCAGGACCAGCACCTTGCAGGCCGGATCCTTCGCGACCTGCTCAACCAGGGCCGGCAGGGCCGCCCACATCGCCGCCGAGAAGGCGTTGCGCTTGGCGGCCCGATCGATCAGCAGGCTGGCGACCGGGCCCGCGCCGATCAGCCGGAGCGGCAGCGCATCGGCCGTCATCCGCGCCGTCCGTAGCCGGTGCCACTGCCCGCCCTTGCTTGATCGCCCTGGCGGCTGCGACTAGCTTGCATTTATGATAATTCCCACAGAACCGATCGGTAGTATCCCGCGCCCTGCGGCCCTGCTCGAAGGCCTGGCGCTATTCAAGACCGGCCAGCTCTCCAAGCGCAAGCTCGACAGCCTGTACGAGCGGGCCTTGCGCGACACCATCCAGCGCTTCGAGGCGACCGGCTCGCCGGTGATCAGCGACGGCGAGCAGGCCAAGCCGAGCGCGCTGACCTATCCGATCGACGGCTTGGCCAACCTCGCCGAGGGCGGCTTCAGCCTGACCTATCGCGATGGCCATCAACGCCAGCTGCCGCGCCTGCGGGCCGGGCCGTTCCGCTACCGTTTCTACGCCGATCGCTATCTGCAAAAGGCGCACCGCTATGCCACCCGGCCGGTCAAGCAGGCGGTGGTCGCCCCCTCGGCGCTCAGCCTGCTCTACCCCCAGGCCGGCATCCCGGCCTATCCCGGCGAGACCTATCTCGCCGATTTGATCGGCGAGGCGGAAAAGGACATCCGCCGCTGCCTGGTCAAGGGCGCCCATGTCGTCCAGATCGATTTCGCCGAGGCCCGCCTGGCGCTCACGCTCGATCCGTCCCGGCAGCTGCTGCGCAGCTTCATCGCCCTCAACACCCGCCTGCTCGAGCGCTTCACGCCGGCCGAGCAGGCGCGGATCGGCATCCACAGCTGCGCCGGCCATGATCGGCAAGCCCGCCTGGCCGGCGAGGTCGATCTGGCGGCGCTGCTGCCGGATCTGCTGCAGATGCCCGCGGGCTGCTTCTATCTCCAGCTCGCGGGCGTGCCGAATCGCGGCGAGGTGCTGCGCCTGATCGCCGCCCATGCCCGGCCCCTGCAGCGGATCTTCATCGGCGTGATCGACCCGCTCGATCCCCGCATCGAGACCGCGGCGACCGTGCGCGACCGGCTGCTCGAGGCGGCCGAGCATCTGGCCCCGGAGCGCCTCGGCACGACCGACGATTGCGGCTTCGCGCCCTTTGCCGACGACGGCTCGACCGCCCGCGACGTCGCCTTCGCCAAGATCGCCGCCCGGGTCGAAGGCACCGCGCTGGCGGCCGGCCAGCTCGACGGCTGACGCCGTCGGCGGAACCGACCCCCTGCCTCCGGCATTCATGGCCCAGTGAAGCATTTCCAAGGAGGGGTTCGATGCGTCACGTGATCCTGATGGCGGGTGTGCTGGCGCTGCTTACCGCCTGCGGCACGAACAAGACTGATCGTGGCTTGAGCGGCGGCGCGATTGGCGCCGGCGTTGGTGCGGCGACCGGGGCTGCCACCGGCGGCAATCTGCTCGGCGGCGCGCTGCTGGGTGGTGCGGCCGGCGCCGCCACTGGCGTTCTTACCGATGACGACGACGTCAATCTCGGCCGCCCGGTCTGGAAGCGTAACCGCGACTAGCCGCAACCTCGGCTGGGTCGCGCCCGCAGCGCTCGACCCGGCCAGCCCCACGGCCAGCAGGTACCGGCTGGCCGGACGGGCTGCCGGCAGCTGACGCTGCCTCCCATCGCATCCGCAGCTTGAACGGTGGTGCCGGCACGGCGCTGCCGCTGGCCGGCGTGGCGCGGTTCGTGCTATGGCCGGCGTGATTGCTCTGCCAAGCCGATCCGGAGCCCTGCGGCGTGCCGTCCTTGTTTCTCCTCGAGGCTGCCTTGCTGATCGGCCTGCCTTTTGCGCTCTGGCGCTGGGCGGGGCTGCATGCCTTGGCGCCGCTCGCCGTGCTGCAAATCATGGTCGGCCTGGCGCTCGGCCCCTCGATCCTGGGCGAGCTGGCGCCTGACCTGCATGCCAGCCTGTTTCCGCCGCCGGTGGTCGCCAAGATCGGCAGCGTCGCCAGCATCGCGGTGGTGCTCTACGCCTGCGTCACCGGGATGCATCTCGATGTCGGCGCGCTCCGCCGGATGCGTGGCCTGCACTGGCAGGCGGCGGGCTCGTTCCTGGTGCCGCTGGCGCTCGGCAGCCTGCTCGGCCTGGCGCTCCTCCAGCTCGATCCAGCAGCGCTCGGCCCGGCGGCAGCGCCTTGGCAGTTCGCGCTGGCCATCGGCACGCTGACCGCCGTCACCGCCTTGCCGGTCCTGGCGGCGCTGCTCAAGGAGATCGGCCTGCTCCATACCGGCCTCGGTCAGCAGGCGGTCGGCCTTGCCGCCCTCAACGACGCCGCTTTGTGGATTCTGCTCTCGGTCCTGCTGCTCCTGTCCGGCACCGGCAGCGAGGACGCGCACCCCCTCTATCTGCCGCTGTTCCTGCTGGGCATGCTGGGCTTGCGCGCCCTGCTCGCCTGGGCCAGCGCCCGGCGGCCGCTCTGCGCGGCCAGCGAGGAGGGCCTGCTGGTGCTGATCTGCGCCCTGGCCTTCGCTGCCGCCTTCCTCGCCGACCGGGTCGGGCTCGGCTACGTCTTCGGCGGCTTCCTCGCCGGTCTGATCGTCCCGGCGAGGCTGCGCCCGCCGCTGCTCGCCCGGCTCGAATGGCCGACCACCTTCCTCCTGATGCCGTTCTTCTTCATGGCGACCGGGCTGCGCACCGAGGCCGATCTGCTGGCGCCGAGCCTGCTCTGGCTGATGGCCGCGGCGACCGCGGTCGCCATCTTGAGCAAGCTGCTGGGCGCCGCGGTGCCGGCGCTGCTCGCCGGCCAGCCCTGGCGCCATGCCTTGGCGCTCGGCATCCTGCTCCAGACCAAGGGCCTGATGGAGGTCCTGGTGCTGACCATCCTCCTGGATGCCGGGATCATCACCGACGTCGTGTTCTCGGCGCTGGTCATGATGGCGATCATCTGCACCGCGACCGCGACCCCGCTGGTCCGCCTGCTCCAGCCGCCGGTCGCGGCGCCCCAGGCCGCCTTGCCGCCGGTCGCGGCCGCGGACGAGCTGCCGGCGGCGGAGCGCGCCCATGCCGGCTGAGCCGCTCATCCGCTGCGCCTGGTGCGGCAGCGACCCGCTCTATGTCGCCTATCACGACCAGGAATGGGGCGTGCCGGTCCAGGGCGACCGCGAGCTGTTCGAGAAGCTGATCCTGGACGGCTTCCAGGCCGGCCTCGCCTGGATCACCATCCTGCGCAAGCGCGCGAATTTCCAGCGCGCCTTCGACGGCTTCGACCCGGCGCTGATCGCGCGCTACGACGCCGCCAAGGTCGAGGCCCTGATGCAGGATGCCGGCATCGTGCGCAACCGCGCCAAGATCGAAGGCACGGTGTTGTCCGCCCGCGCCACCCTCGACCTGATGGCAGCACCGGGCGGCTTCACGGCGTATCTCTGGCAATTCGTCGACGGCCGACCCAAGGTCAACCATTGGCGCAGCATGGCCGAGATCCCCGCCGAATCGCCGGAATCCGGCGCCATGTCCAAAGCACTCAAGGCCAAAGGCTTCAAGTTCTGCGGCCCGACCATCTGCTACGCCTTCATGCAGGCGGTGGGGATGGTCAACGACCATGTGGTGGACTGCTTCCGCCACGAGGCATGCGGCGATCGCCATCACGCCCTGGCCGGGCGGACTGCTGCCAGCTGAATTGGCGGGGTCCGAGGACGCGCGTTGGGGCAGTCAGGCGACGCGCGTTTGACCCGAGAAAGCGGCGCTGGCGCCGCGTCGACATGTGCCTGCGCCGCTTTTCTGTTGCCGATAGAAAGTGCCCCTTAGACCATGGATGACGCGAGTCGCGGGATTCGTGTCGTCCCAGTGGCGCGCCGGCAGCGCCTTGAGCCGGCCGAGCATGCGGTCGCCCAGCTGACGCAGGCGTCGGCGCTTGCTGGCAGCATGGGGCGATGCCTCGCATAGCCAGCACATGCGATGTCGTGGCAGCCGAGCGCATCGGCACAAGCCGGGCATAGCTGTCCGGCAAGACCTGCATGCCTGGTCGTCCAACCGCTCGGGCGCGCGTTCGAGCGGTTCTGCAGGTGTCTCTGGTCACAAGCGGATCTGGCGACCAAAAACCTGCCCTGTTAACGCCGTCTTCACCAAGTTCGACGACCCTGCCCTCGGTCCATGCGATCCTGGGAATCCGGGCGCTGATCACTCCAAATTGCCGAGGGGCGGATTCCCAGGGTCGCATGGACCAGGAACGCTGCCTCAGCTTCGGCTGAAAACATTAAGGAAAAGCTCACAGAACCGACGAGCGCGGCGCCAGCAGCAGCGACGGTTGCGACTGCCTGATGGGCTGGGGGATCGGGTTGCGACCCTTGGCTGGCTTCGCGCCCAGGATCGATCCGCGCATGGCGGCATCGGCAAGCCAATGCTCGGTTGCCCCACGCCCATGGTCCTCGCAATGGTGCTGACCGAGCCTATACGCGAGGGATGCAACCCATCGATCGATCCGCTTGACGGCCCATGCCGCCATCAAAAGCTTGAACCCATGCCCGTCAGAGCTCATAGCTCCAGCCCGACCGCTACGGTCCATCTCTTGGTTCTTGGCGCGGGCGGCAAGCACAGGTTCGCTGGCAGCTGAGGCAGCGCCGCCCTCCTCTGGCACTCGGTGCATAGCCGGCCGGTCCTCAGCCAGCCAGCGGGCCGCGTCTGGCCCTCGTGGCAGCGCATGATCGGCCGATGCGGCGACGGCCGCGCAGCCAGCGCGTTCGAACGTGGTGGCGCGGCCGGTATCAAGGGTGCTGCTCGATTTAGGGCTCGTCGGTAGCCCAGGCCTTCAGGAGCGCGGCACGGGCGGCCCGGGCGAAGTTCTGGGCAGCGGCGATCATGCGCGCGGTCAGGCCCTGGCGGCGGTGGCCCTGCGTGACCATGAAGCAGGACAGCGCCAAACCGGAGCTTCGTCGACCGCGCGAGCGGGCGAGGGTCGGCAGAACGGGCTCAGGCTCGCCTGGCCCAGGCGACCGGCTGGCCGACCAGGCAGCCGAGCAGGGCCGGGCGGCAGAACGGCCGCGACGATGGCCTGGAAAGCCACCCCAGTTGACGGCGCCGGCCGTGAGCGGCCCGCGCGCCAAGCGCCACCACATGCACCAGCAGCCGGCGCGGCCCGTCGGCTCCATCACCAGCTCGAGGTCCGGCCAGCGCTCCGGCGTCAGCGGCCGCACCTGCCGGGCCGGCTCGATCGCGGCCGCCCTCATGGCTCCACCAGATCGTCGAGCGTGCGCGGCCGGCGGCCGTGCAGGAGCTGGGCGAGGCCGCGATCGGCCAGGATCCGGCCGCCGGTCTGGCAGCGGGCGCAATAGTTGCTCTCGGTCTCCTTGGCACGCAGCCGCTGGACCGGGGCGCCGCAGACCGGGCAGGGCTCGCGGTAGCGGCCATGCACCGCCATGCCCGAATGAAACGCCGTGACCTTATCGGGAAAGCCGTCGCCCGCCTCGGCGCGCAGGCGCTCGGTCCACTCGATGAGCGTCGCTCTCGTGGCCGCGAACAGCCGCGCCGTCTCGGCGGCGTCCAGCTGCTGGCTCAGCGCCATGGGCGAGAGCTGGGCGCGGTGCAGGATCTCATCGGAATAGGCATTGCCGATGCCGCTGAACCGATGCGGATCGGTCAAGGCGCGCTTCAAGGTCTGGTTGTCCTGCCGCAAGGCCGCCTGGAAGGTGGGCAGGTCGGCGCAGAGGACCTCGAGCCCGCCCGGATCATGGTCGGCCAGGCCGGCTTCGCCCGCGACCACATGCAAGGACGCCCGCTTCTTCGGGCCGAACTCGGTCAGGATCAGCGTGCCCGGCGCGAAGTCGAAGGCGGCCAGAGCGTGCCGGCCGGAGAGCTTGGCGCCGGGCTCCCGCCAGTGCAGCCGGCCGGCGATCATCAGATGCAGGACCAGCCAGGGGCCATGCTCGAAGCCGAACGCGATCCGCTTGCCGAGCCGGCGCAAGGCCGTGACCCGCTGGCCGACCAGCTCGCTGAGCGGCGGCGTGACGCTGCGCACCAGGAACGGGCTCGCGAGGCGCACGCCCGTCAGCTGCTGGCCGATCAGGCGCCTGGCCAGCGCCTCGATATAGACCGTGAGGTCCGGCAGCTCCGGCACCCGGCGTCTCCAGCACCTTGGCGCCCTCGGGCGCGCGCGGGCGTCAGCCCATGGTCGGCATCTTGAACTCGGCGCCCGCCCGGATGCCGGTCGGCCAGCGCGAGGTCACCGCCTTCTGCTTGGTGTAGAAGCGCACGCCCTCCGGCCCATGCATGTGGTGGTCGCCGAACAGGGAGCGCTTCCAGCCGCCGAAGCTGTGATAGGCGACCGGCACCGGGATCGGCACGTTGATCCCGACCATGCCGACATTGACCCGTGCGGCAAAGCTGCGGGCGGCATCGCCGTCGCGGGTGAAGATCGCGACGCCATTGCCATATTCGTGCCGGTTGACCAGCTCGAGCGCGCTCTCGAAATCCGGCTCGCGCACCACCGAGAGCACCGGACCGAAGATCTCCTCCTGATAGATCCGCATCTTGGGCGTCACCTGGTCGAACAGGCAGCCGCCCAGATAGTAGCCCCGCTCATAGCCCTGGAAGCCGTCGAGCCGGAAGCCGCGGCCATCGACCACCAGGTCAGCACCCTCCTCGACCCCCAGATCGACATAGCCCTTGACCTTGGCCAGATGCTCGGCGGTGACCA
>CADEGR010000036.1:0-6447 GCA_902826935.1 uncultured Alphaproteobacteria bacterium
CATGATACGCACACAACCACGCGCCGTCTTGCAACTGTCATCCTGATCGGCTAGCCCTAGATAGAGCGCTTGATGGGGTTTTGGAGCCAGACTGGTGGCAAGTCCGATACCGACAGGCAGGGTTCGCTGACATGCGCAATGTCGAGCCGACATTCCGCCCCGCGCTCGACGCCTGCCCCGCCCTGGTTCTCAACGCCGACTACCGGCCGCTCAGCTACTTCCCCCTTTCGACCTGGTGCTGGCAGGAAACCATCAAGGCGATCTTCCTCGATCGCGTCCTGGCCCTTTGCCACTACGACCGGGTGGTGCGCTCGCCCAATGCCGAGCACCGGCTGCCGAGCGTGGTCGCCCTCAAGGAATATGTGCCGCAGAACCGGCGTCCGCCATTCACCCGGTTCAACGTCTTTCTGCGCGACCGGTTCACCTGCCAATATTGCGCCGAGCCGTATTCGGCGCACGAGCTGACCTTCGACCACGTGATCCCGCGCTCGCGCGGCGGGCGGACCAGCTGGGAAAACGTGGTCACCGCCTGCACGGTCTGCAATCTCGCCAAGGGCAGCCGCCTGCCGCGGGAGTGCAACATGCGGCCGCTCCATACCCCGCTCATGCCCACGACCTTCGAGCTGCAGGTCCGCGGCCGGGCCTTCCCGCCCAATTTCCTGCATGAGAGCTGGCGGGACTTCCTGTACTGGGACACCGAGCTGGAGCCCTAGCCGCTCCCCTGTGGCGCGCCGGACACGCGCCGGCTGCACTCGACTTCGGTCCGGCAACCAACCATCTTACGAGCTTGCGAAGCGGCGCGAAGATGCTGCATTGACCGCCTCTAATGCAACCTAGAGGGGATCGAGCCGATGATCGTGCGCAAGCTGATGCTGGCCGCCGGACTGCTGCTCGGTCTGACCGCCGGCGCCCTTGCCCAGGATGTCCGCTTCTTCCGGATTGGCACTGGCGGCATCGCCGGCACCTACTACCCGATCGGCGGCCTGCTCGCCGACATCATCAGCAGCCCGCCCGGCGCCCGCCCTTGCGAGCGCGGCGGCAGCTGCGGCGTGCCCGGCCTGGTGGCGGTCGCGCAAAGCTCGAACGGCTCGGTCGCCAATGTCGAGGGTTTGCAGGACGGCTCGCTGGAGAGCGGCTTCGTCCAGTCGGATATCGCGTATCAGGCCCTCCATGGCGCCGGCGTGTTCGCCAAGACCGGCAAATTCCAGGCTCTGCGCGCGATCGCCAATCTGTACCCCGAGAGCATGCACATCGTGGCCCGCAAAGGTGCGGGCATCAGCTCGGTGCGTGATCTGCGCGGCAAGCGGGTGGCGCTGGACGAGCCGGGCTCCGGCACGCTGATCGACGCCCGCCTGGTGCTCGAGGCCTACGGCCTGAGCGAGCGCGACATGCATGCCGAGTACATCAAGCCCAGCCCGGCGGTCGGCAAGGTCCGGGATGGCCTCCTGGACGCCTATTTCATGGTGGCCGGCTATCCGAACAGCTCGGTGGTCGAGCTGGCCGAGAGCGTCGGCGTCGAGCTGGTGCCGATCGTCGGGCCGGAGGTCGACCGGCTGCTGCAGCGCTCGCCGTTCTTCACGCGCGACATCATCCCGGCCGAGGCCTATCGCGGAGTCGGCGAGGTCCGCACGATCGCGGTCAACGCCCAGTGGCTGGTGCGCGCGGATCTGGACGAGGAGCTGGTCTACGGCATCACCAAGGCGCTCTGGAGCGACGCGGCGCGGCAGCTGCTCGACAATGGCCATCGGCGCGCCCGCTCGATCACCTTGGCGACCGCGCTGGATGACCTGGCGGTGCCGCTCCATCCGGGTGCCGAGCGCTTCTATCGCGAGCGCGGCCTCGCCAACTGACCGGCCTACGCCGCCGGCTGCAGCACCACCCGGCCGGTGACCCGCCCGGCGCGCAGGTCGTCGAGCGCCGCCGGCGCCTGGTCGAGCGGCCGCAGATCGACCGGGATCGGCGCGATCCGGCCGGCCTGGCCCAGCGCCACCACCGCGTGCAGCTCCTCCAGCGTGCCGACATAGGAGCCCTGGATGGTCAGGGACTTGGACGGCAGGAACGGCAGGGGATAGCTGAGCAGGCCACCATAGAGGCCGACCACGATATGGTGGCCGCCCTTGCGCAGCACGCCCAGGCCGAACTGGGTGGTCGGCGGAGCGCCCACGAAGTCGATGGTCACGCGGGCGCCGCCACCGGTCAGCGCCAGCGTCTCGGCGACCGCATCGGGCGCGCCGTTGTCGATGGTCGGCACGCCGGCCGCTGCCGCCAGCGCCCGCTTGGCCGGATCGATATCCGCCACCACCAGCCGGGCCTTGGTCAAGGCCGGCGCCATCTGCAAGGCGCTCTGGCCAACCCCGCCGGCGCCGATCAGGACCAGGCTGTCCTCGGGCCGCAGCTCCGGCAGCTTCTGCAGCGCGCTATAGGCGGTCAGGCCGGCGCAGGCATAGGTGCAGGCGAGCGGCGCCGGGATGCCGTCGAACGGGACCAGGTAGCGCGGCTCCGGCACCATCACGTGGTCGCTGAAGCCGCCATCGATGCGGGCACCCAGGAATTTCGGAGTAGCGCACCACTGCTCGCGCTCATGCTTGCAGATACCGCAATGGCGACAGCCGATCCAGGGAAAGGCGATCCGCTCGGCGCCGATCTCGACGCCGGTCGCATCCGGGCCGACGGCCTCGACCACGCCCACGATCTCATGGCCCAGGGTCAGCGGCAGCTGCGCGCCGAGCTTGCCGAGCTCGGCCCGCTTGCCGTCGCCGAGATCGAAATAGCCGTCCTTGATATGCAGGTCGGTGTGGCAGATCCCGGCCGCGGTGATCCGCAGCAGCACCTCGGTGCCGGTCGGGCTCGGGGTCGGCCGCTCCCGCCGCTGCAAGGGTTGGCCCCACTCGATGACCTGATAGCTGCGCATGTCCCCTCCCCCCGGCGTGCTGCAGCGCCCGCCTAGCCCGCTGGCTCGAACCGCTCCTCGATCAGGATCGCCCTGAAATCGTTGACATTGGTCAGGGTCGGACCGGTGACCACGAGGTCGTCCAGTGCCGTGAACAGGCCGTGGCTGTCATTGTCGGCAAGGCGCGCCTTGGCGTTCAGCCCGGCCGCCTCGGCCCGCGCCAGGGTGTCCGGGGTGACCAGGGCGCCGGCGTTGGCTTCGGAGCCGTCGATGCCGTCGGTGTCGGCCGCCAGGCCATAGATGCCCGGCGTGCCGGCCAGCTGGACCGCCAGCGCCAACAGGAACTCGCTGTTGCGGCCGCCCCGCCCCTTGCCGCGCATGGTCACCGTGGTCTCGCCGCCGGACAGCAGCACGCAAGGTGCCGGCGTCGGCTGGGCATGGCGCGCCACCTGGAGCGCGATGCCGGCCATCACCTTGGCGACCTCGCGCGCTTCGCCCTCGATGGCATCGCCCAGGACCACGGGGCGGTAGCCGTGGTCGAGCGCGATCGCAGCGGCCGCCTCGAGCGAGGCCTGCGGCGTCGCCACCAGGCGCACCTCCTGATCGGCCAAGCGCGGATCGCCGGGCTTGGGCGTCTCCTCGGCCGCGGCACGCAGATGGGCCAGCGCTGCGGCCGGCTGATCGATGCCGTAGCGCTCCAGAATGGCGAGCGCGTCGGCGAAGCTGGTCGGATCGGCCACGGTCGGGCCGGAGCCGATCACCGCCGGATCGTCGCCCGGCACGTCCGAGATCACCAGGGTCACGACCTTGGCCGGATGGGCCGCGGCCGCGAGCCGGCCACCCTTGATCGCGGACAGATGCTTGCGCACCGTATTCATCTGCGTGATGTCGGCGCCCGAGGCGAGCAGCGCCCGGTTGATCGCCTGCTTGTCGTCGAGGCTCAGGCCTTCGGCCGGCAGGCTGAGCAGCGCCGAAGCGCCGCCCGAGATCAGGCAGAGCACCAGATCCTCCGGCCCGGCGCCTCGCGCCAGCTCCAGGATGCGGGCGGCGGCCTGACGGCCGGCCTCGTCCGGCACCGGATGGGCGGCCTCGACCACCTCGATCTGCTGGCAGGGCACGGCATGGCCGTAGCGGGTCACGACCAGCCCCTCGACGGGCCCCGCCATCTGTTCCTCGACCACCTGGGCCATGGCGGCCGCAGCCTTGCCGGCGCCCAGCACGATCACTCGGCCGGCCGGCCGCTTGGGCAGCTGGCCGGCCAACGCATGGCTCGGCCGCGCCGCCTCGATGGCCGCATCCAGCATGGCCCGCAGCAGAGCGCGTGGGCGATTTTCGGCGCTCATTGGCCAGCCCTTCTGGTCAAGACGGCGCTGCCCCTCAGCCTCGTGGCAGCTGTCAGCAACAGGCCATTTCGGCCGCATCCCGTCAAGCCGCTGGGCTCAGCTTGGCCGCCAGGCGTCGACCAGGTGGCGGGGCGGCCGCCAGGGCCGGACTGCGATCAGATCGAACCGGCAGGCATGCTGCGCATAGGCCGGATGCCGCTGCAGGAACCAGCTGGCGGCGCGCTCGGTACGGCGCTGCTGGGCTGGGCCCAGCGCCAGCCAGGCGGCCGCCAGATCCCGGCGCGCCTTGACCTCGACGAACACCAGGCAGCCGCGGCGGCAGGCGACCAGGTCGATCTCGCCGATCGGCGTGCGATAGCGCTGAGCCAGGATGCGATAGCCGCGCAGGCGCAGGCTCCAGGCCGCCAGATGCTCGGCGAGCCGGCCCCAAAGCTCGCGCTGGCGGCGGTTCACGCGCGGTCGCGCGAGGCGGCCCGTGCCGCCTTGAGGTCGAGTGCCCGCCGGTAGAGCTCGCGACGCGGGCGCCCGGTGGCGGCGGCCAGCTCGGCCGCGGCGGCGGCCGGCGAGCCGGTGGCGAGAGCCGCCAGCAACGCCGCGTCGAGCGCCGCCTCGTCAAGGTCCAGAGCGGCGGTCTTGTCCGGCGGTCCGACCACGATCACCAGCTCGCCGCGCGGCGGCCCGCTCGCGGCATAGGCGGCCGCCAGCTCGCCCAGCGTGCCGCGCCGGACCTCCTCGAAACGCTTGGTCAGCTCGCGCGCGACCGCCGCCGGGCGGGCCCCGAGCACATGGGCGAGGTCGGCCAGGCAAGCTGCCAGGCGTGGCGCCGCCTCGAACAGCACCAGGGTCGCGGGCACGGCCTGCAGCTCGGCGATCGCCTTCTGCCGGGCCGTCGCCTTGTTCGGCAGGAAGCCTGCGACCATGAAGCGATCGGTCGGCAGGCCGGACACCACCAGGGCGGCCAGGGCCGCCGAGGGCCCCGGCACGGCATGGACCACAGCACCCGCCTCGATCGCCGCGCGCACCAGCTTGTAACCGGGATCGGACACCAAGGGCGTACCGGCGTCGCTCGCCAGCGCCACCGCCTGACCGACGGCGAGCGCTGCCAGGATCTGCGGCCGGACCTTGGCGGCATTGTGCTCGTGATAGGCCAAGAGGCGGCGGCTGATGCCGTGGTGGCGCAGCAGGTTGCCAGTGACCCGGGTATCCTCGCAGACCACCAGATCTGCGGTCTGCAAGGCGGCCAGGGCGCGCGGCGACAGGTCGCCCAGATTGCCGATCGGAGTCGCGACCAAGTGCAATCCTTGCGCGAGTTTACTTATCGACCTGCTGCCGCTAGCTTGGCTGGGCACCGCGGCCGATCCAGCCGGCGCAGGGTCGGCCGGCGCCAGATCAGCCCTCGGCAAGGAAGAGGTCATCGGTGAGATTCGGGTCCGCCGCTTCTGTTTCGGCTGTGCTGCTGTTGCTCGTGGCCTGCGAGACGACCAGTCCCAGCCTACCGCCGATCCAGCCACCCTTGCAACCGAACGTGGAGAGCCTGCCGCCACTGGCTCTGCCGAACGAGATCAAGATCGGACTGCTGCTGCCGTTTTCCGGCCCGGTCGGCGACCTCGGCCAGGACATGCTCAAAGCCGCCCAGATGGCGCTGTTCGACGTCGGCGAGAGCCAGGTGGTGCTGCTGCCGCGCGACACCAAGGGCACCGCCGCCGCCGCCGAGCAAGCGGCGAACGCGCTGCTGGGCGAGGGTGCGGAGCTCCTGATCGGGCCGCTGTTCAGCCAGGAGGTGAACGCCGTGACCCCGATCGCCCAAGCGGCTGATCGGCGCGTGCTGGCCTTCTCCAATGTCGCGACCGGCGCCGCGCCCGGCACCTTCCTGTTGGGCTTCCGGCCGGAGGAGCAGGTGGAGCGGGTGGTCCAGCACGCCTTGCGCCAGGGCTACAGCCGGATCGCCGCCTTGGCGCCCGACGACGCCTACGGGGCGACCGCCTTGGAGGCGTTCCGCCGGGCGGTTATCCAGGGCGGCGGCGAGCTGGCCGAGACGCTGGCCTATCCGCCGGATCTCGCCGACCCCTCGGCAGTCGTTCGTGAAATCGCCGATTACGACGAGCGGCAGCAGGCGCTGGAGAAGGAGAAGAAGCAGCTCGAAGGGCGCACCGACGATGGCTCCAAGCAGGCGCTGCAGCGCCTGGAGACGCTGGACACCCTGGGCGCGCCGCC
>CADEGR010000036.1:6547-34912 GCA_902826935.1 uncultured Alphaproteobacteria bacterium
TGACCGAGAGCGAGGGCTTCACCGGCGCTGCCGGCCTGTTCCGGCTGCGGCCGGATGGTCTGGCGGATCACGGCCTGGCGATCCTCGAGGTCGCCAGCGGCGGCGCCCGCGAGGTCGATCCGCCACCGGCCCGCTTCGTCGATCAGCTGGTCTACGACAACCCCTATGCCCAGCAGCCGCCGGCGGCGACCTATTCGACCCCGGGCTATCCAGCGCCGGCCAATGGGCCGAACGCACCCGCGGCCGGCCAGGTGGCGCCGGATCCGTTCACGACGCGCTAGCGCGGATCAGGCGGAGGCTGGCAGGAAGCAGCGCGCGAGCATGGCCTGCATCGCCCGGCCACGATGGCTTTGCGCCTGCTTCTCGGCGCGGCTCATCTCGGCGAAGGTCCGGCCATCGCCCTCGGCTGGCATGAAGATCGGGTCGTAGCCGAAGCCGCCAGCCCCGCGCGGCGGCGCCACCACCTGGCCCTCGACCCGGCCCTCGCTGTGCTCGACATGGCCATCCGGCCAGGCCAGGCAGAGATCGGTGACGAAGGCCGCCCGGCGATCGGCCGCAGCGAAGCTGCCATAGCGGGCGGCAAGCCCGTCGATCACCCGCTGCATCGCCATGGCAAAATCGCGCTCCGGGCCAGCCCAGCGCGCGGAGTGGATGCCGGGCTGGCCGTCCAGGCCCTCGACGACGAAGCCGGAATCGTCGGCCAAAGCCGGCAGGCCAGCCGCTATGGCGGCAGCGCGCGCCTTGAGTTCGGCATTGGCGGCAAAGCTTGCCCCGTCCTCGACCGGCTCGGGCAGACCAAGCTCACCGCTTGCAATGAGCTGGACGCCAAGCGGCGTCAGCAGCGCCTGCAGCTCGGCGAGCTTGCCTGCATTGTTGGTCGCGACCACCAGACGATCGCCGGCAAAGCGCCGCGCCACGCTAGGCGGCAACGCCCAGCGCCGCCTGCTGCCGGCGGATCAGCTCGCCGACGCCATGCAGCGCCAGCTCGTGCATCGCCCCGAACTGGCGGCTGGTGAGCGGCGCCTGCTCGGCGGTGATCTGGATCTCGACGATGCCGCCGCTCTCGGTCAGGACGAAATTGGCGTCGGCTTCGGCCGTGCTGTCCTCGGCATAGTCCAGATCGAGCCGGGCCTCGCCCTCGATCAGGCCGCAGGACACCGCCGCCAAGGGCTCGCGCAGCGGCAGCGCCGGCAGCAGCGACGCCGCCACCAGGCCGGCCAGGGCCTGATGCAGCGCCACATACGCGCCGGTGATCGCAGCCGTGCGTGTGCCGCCATCGGCGCGCAGCACGTCGCAATCCAGGATCACCTGGCGCTCGCCCAGCCCGCCGAGATCGGTCACGGCGCGCAGCGAGCGGCCGATCAACCGCTGGATCTCCTGGGTCCGGCCCGACTGCTTGCCGCGCGCCGCCTCGCGGTCGGTCCGCCGGTTGGTCGCGCGCGGCAGCATGCCATATTCGGCCGTCACCCAGCCGCGGCCGGTATTGCGCAGGAACGGCGGCACCTTCTCCTGCACGGTGGCCGTGCACAGCACATGGGTATCGCCAAAGCAGACCAGGCAGGAGCCTTCGGCATAGGGCGCATAGCCCGGCTCCAGCCGGATCTCGCGCAGCTGATCGGGCAGCCGTCCGGAAGGTCGCATCGTCTCTCCCCATGCGTGGCGCGCCAGTCCTAGCGCATGCCGCCGGCCGAGGCCAGCCCACGCCGCCTGCCAACGGCCGGTTCGGTTGAATAGCTGAACTCAGCGTTGTAGTATTCGAGCGTTCCTTAGATTTATTGCCCAAGCGCACTACTTATAAGTGGAAATCTCTTTGACTGATTTTGGTCTGGATGCAATTTCACGTCTCATTTTGCAGATTTACGACGCTGGGAGCGATGACGAGCAATGGCCGGCCGTGCTCGAAGCGCTGCGGCAGCAATGGCACGCGGCCGGGGCCGCCTTGTACTTCGTCGATCGCAAGCGGCAGCCAGTCGATCGGCTGTTCAGCGCCAATCTGCCGCTGGAGCTGGTCAAGGAATATCAGGATCATTTCCACCGGCTGGACGTGCGCATGGAGCGTTCGATCCCGGCGCGGATCGACCGCACCCTGACCGACCACGACCTGGTCGATGAAGCCCTGATCACGCGCCATCCGTTTTATCAGGACTATCTGAAGCGCGCCGACCTCCGCTACGCGCTCGGCAATCTCGTGACCATCGACGCCGATTGCATCGGCCTGTGCGTCTGGAATTTCGGCTGGCGCCAGCCCTTGCCCGACGCGGCCGGACTGGCGGCGGCCAAGCTGCTGCGCGGCCATCTGCAGCGGGCGCTGCAATGGCGCCGCCAGCTGCGCCAGGCGGGCGCGAGCGAGCGCGTGACGCTGGATCTGCTGGATCGCCTGGCCCAGGCGCTTATCCTGCTCGACCAGCAAGGCCAGGTGGTCTGGCTGAACAGCAAGGCCGCTGCCTTGCTCCGGCAAGCGGACGGGCTCAAGATCAGCGAGCGCGAGCTGCACGCCGGCACGCCAGGCGAGACCGCGGCGCTGCACCGGCTGATCCGCAACGCCGCTCAGGTCGCGCGCGCGCCACGCACGAGCGCTGGCGGTGCGCTCTCGATCACGCGGCCCTCCTTGAAACGCGCCTATCGGCTGCTGGTGGCCCCCCTGCCGGGGGCGGCCCGGCTGAGCGCCGGCGTGCCGCTGCCCAAGCTGCCGGCGGTCGGCCTGTTCATCACCGATCCAGCCGCCAGCCCGGTGCCCCGGCCCCAGCTGCTCCGTCAGCTCTACGGCTTGACCCAGGCCGAGGCGCGCCTGGCCGCGGCCCTCGCCGGCGGCGTTGCGCTCAAGGACTATGCCGAGCAGTCCGCGCTATCCCTCCACTATGTCCGCTGGCTGCTGAAGCAGATCGAGGCCAAGACCGACACCAGGCGGATGGCCGATCTGATCCGGCTCCTGATCGGGCATGCCGCGCTGTTCGGCGAGAATGGCGATGGCGGCTGAGCCATGGCGGATCGCGACAATTCGAAAAAAATGCAAGTTTTGCCCGCGGCCCTCCCACGTGGGAGGTGCGCCCGGCCGCCCGATCGCGCAGTAAAGCGCTGGGCAATCCAAGCGGCCGGTCGGGTGCATGCCTGACCGGTCGTGCGGTCCCTCCAGCCCACCTCCCCAAGTCCTGCCGCTACCTGCCGCACCATCCGGATTGCGTTTTCCGGCCGATGGTGGTGTTGATGCCGCGCCTTCGCCAGCGCGGGAGAGCCAGCATGGGGCCGGCATGGGATCTGCTGATCAAGGGCGGCCGATGCGTGACGCCGGCCGGCATCGAGACGCTCGATTTGGGCATCGCGGGCGGCCGGATCATGGCGCTCGGGCAGCTTTCTGAGGCCAGCGCCGCGACGGTGCTGGACGCCAGCCACCTGCATGTGCTGCCGGGCGTGATCGACAGCCAGGTGCATTTCCGCGAGCCGGGCCTCACCCACAAGGAGGACCTGGCGAGCGGCAGCCGGGCCGCGGTGCTGGGCGGGGTCACCGCGGTGTTCGAGATGCCCAACACCGATCCGCCGACCATCGATGCCATTCAGCTGCAGGCGAAGCTGGCGGCAGCCAAGGGCCGAATGTGGTGCGATCACGCCTTCTTCGTCGGCGCCACGGCCACCAATCTGGCCGACCTGCCGCAGCTGGAGCGGCTGCCGGGCGCGGCCGGCATCAAGCTGTTCATGGGCTCGTCCACGGGCAGCCTCCTGGTCGGCGACGATCCGACCATCGCCGAGGTCCTGCGCCAGGGCACCCGGCGCGTGCCGGTCCATGCCGAGGACGAGCCGCGGCTCAAGGCCCGCAAGTCGCTGCTCGACCGACCGGGAATCACGGCCGCCGACCATCCGGTCTGGCGCGACGAGACGGCGGCCCTGCTGGCGACCACACGCCTGTTGCGCCTCGCGCGCGCCGCCGGCCGGCGGGTCCATGTGCTGCATGTCAGCACCGCCGAGGAGCTGCCGCTGCTGCAGGAGCACCGCGACCTCGCCACGGTCGAGGTGACGCCGCAGCATCTGACATTGGCGGCACCGGCGTGCTACGAGCGGCTTGGCACGCACGCCCAGATGAACCCGCCGGTGCGGGCCGAGCGCCATCGCAGAGCACTCTGGGCGGCCGTCGCGAGCGGCCTGGTCGACGTGCTCGGCTCCGACCACGCGCCCCATACGCTGGCGGAGAAGGCGCGGCCCTACCCGGCGAGCCCATCGGGCATGCCAGGCGTGCAGACCCTGCTGCCGGTCATGCTCGACCACGTCGCCGCTGGCCGGCTCAGCCTGGCGCGGCTGGTCGACCTGACTGGCGCTGGACCGGCGCGGATCTACGGCATCGCCGGCAAGGGTCGGATCGCCGCCGGCTACGATGCCGATCTGGTGCTGGTCGATCTGGCGGCCAGGCGGACCGTCGATGCGAGCTGGCTCGCCAGCAAGGCCGGCTGGTCGCCCTACGAGGGCCAGAGCCTGCAGGGCTGGCCGGTCGCGACCGTGCTGCGTGGGCAGGTGGTGATGCGGGATGGCGAGGTGCTGGGCGCGCCGACCGGCCAGCCGGTACGCTTCGTCGAGACCCTGGACGGCAGCCCGTCGCGCGCTTGAGCAACGTCAGGTCTTGTATCCGCGCCGGACTATCCACATATAAGTGAGGAAATTCAGACAGGTTCTCCTTTTGGGGCGCGCAAGGCAGACAATCAGCAAGGCTGATCCGTCCGCAACCCCGGGCTTCTGTCACTTCGGATGGGCTAGCTCGGTTGCGTGCGAGATGGCTTGAACCTGGCCGGCGATCTCGCCACGGCAGGCGCTAGGCCGCTTTGCGAAAGTACCTTACCCCTTGGCAAGTTTTGCTGATCTCGAGCTGATCGAGCCGCTGCTGCGCGCCGTCCGCGACGAGAAGTATGAAACGCCGACCCCGATCCAGGTGGCGGCGATCCCTGTCATCCTGCAAGGCCGCGATCTGATCGGCTGCGCCCAGACCGGCACCGGCAAGACCGCAGCCTTCGTGCTGCCGATCCTGCAGCGTCTCGCGGCCATGCCGCGGCGCGCCGGCCCCAAGGCCTGCCGGGTCCTGGTCCTCACCCCGACCCGCGAGCTCGCGGCCCAGGTCAGCGCCAGCTTCACCGCCTATGGCCGCCATTCGAGCTTGCGCCAGGCCGTCGTGTTCGGCGGCGTCGGGCAGATGCCGCAGGTCCAAGCACTGGCGCGCGGCGTCGACATCCTGGTCGCGACGCCGGGCCGGCTGCTCGACCTGCTCAATCAGGGCCACGTCCGGCTCGACACCCTTGAGGTGTTCGTCCTGGACGAGGCCGACCGCATGCTCGACATGGGCTTCATCCATGACGTGCGCCGGGTAATCCGGGTGCTGCCAAAGCAGCGTCAGACCCTGTTCTTCTCGGCCACCATGCCGAGCGAGATCGTGGCGCTCGCCAATCAGATCCTGACCAATCCCACCAAGGTCGCCGTGCATCCCGTCGCCTCGACCGCGGAGCGGATCGAGCAGCGGGTGATGTTCGTCGAGAAGGCGAACAAGCGGCCGCTGCTGCTGCAGCTGCTCAAGGACCCGGCGATCGACCGCGTCTTGGTGTTCACCAAGACCAAGCATGGCGCCAACCGCGTGGCCGAGGAGCTGAGCCGGCATGGCGTGCCGGCGGATGCCATCCACGGCAACAAGTCGCAGACCGCCCGCACCCGCTCGCTCGAGCGGTTCCGCAGCGGCGAGGGCCGGGTGCTGGTCGCGACCGACATCGCCGCGCGCGGCATCGATGTCGACGGCGTCAGCCATGTCATCAACTACGATCTGCCGAACGTGCCCGAAAGCTATGTCCACCGGATCGGCCGGACCGCGCGCGCCGGCAAGAGCGGCGTCGCGATCTCGTTCTGCGACGGCGAGGAGCGCGGGCTGCTGCGCGATATCGAGGGGCTGATCAAGACCAGGATCCCGGTTGTCAGCGTCCGGCCAGCGCAATCGACCCAGCCGGTCGCGGTCATGCCGGTTGCCGCCAAGCCTGCGGCTGTGAAGCCTGCCCCCGCCAAGCCGGCCGGCAACCCCCAGTCGCGCCGCCCGCAGCGGGGCCGGCGCGGCCCGCTCGGCGTCAATGCCGGCGCCAGCCTGTAACCAAGGGCGGGCCGGCGCCCTGCCGGCCCGTCAACCCATCACTATCACCTGGAGGAAACCCAGCATGGCTAATCCCTGGCTGAGCCTGTGGCTGAGCGGCGCCAATGCCTGGATGAGCGCGGGACGTGGCCTGTGGGCCGCCGAGCTGCAGCGGCAGCAGACCGCGATGATGCATGAGGCGATGCGTCAGGCGACCCAGTTTTGGAGCGGCGCTTGGCTGATGCCGACGAGCAGCGGACGCAAGCCTGCCAACCGCAGCTGATCGGCCGTCAGGCCAGGCGCAAAAGGCGCCAGCGGTTCCGGCCGCTGGCGCTTTAGCCGCCGAAGCGGTAGCGCACCTCGGCCCGGAGCCGGGCGACCGTCTCGTTGAAGTCGGTGAGATCCGCATCGTCGTTGAAGTCGTAGCGGGACACGTCGGCGCCGACCACGAGGTTGATCTGGTTGCTGAGCTTGGCGACCCAGCTGGCGCCGCCATTTAGGCCGACCGCATCGCCCTCGGTCGTGAACTTGATGTTGCTGGCCGGCACCAACGGGTCGAGCTCGTTGTTCAGCCGGCCGCGCAGATAGGCGACCGCGCCGTTCAAGACCAGGGAGCTGTTCAAGGACGGCACGGGGAAGGCGTAGCCCGCGCCGATGAATGGGCCGTATTGCTGGAAGCGGGTATCGAAATCGGCGGGAATCGGGCCAAGCGTGCCGTCGCCGTTGAAGGTCACATTGGCGTAGCGGAAGCCGCCGAACGCGGCCAGCTCGTTGGTCAGGCGATAGCCGACCGAGAACAGGGTCTCGACCCGGTCGAAATCGACCTCCTGGATCAGGCTGTCGACCGCCGGGTTGGCCGACTCCACTGGCACATCGAGATTGTCATTGCCGCCGAAGGCGTATTGCCCGGCCAGATCGACAAAGAACCGGCCCCGGCTGATCGTGGCGCCGCCGCCGAACAAATAGAGCAGATCGGAGAACTCCACGCCTTCGACCCGATCGCCGCGGACCACGAAGGCGCCGGTGACATCGAGATTGTAGTAGGCAACCCCGGTCGACAACCGCGGCTCGATCTGCCACTCGGCCGCCGTGGCCGCAGTGCCTGCCAGCCAGACGCTGCAAGCCACCGCACCAATCGTCAGTCTGCGCATGGGAATCATCCGACAAATGCCATTCATTGATCGTCATTTATCGCATTTGAGATGAATTCGCTACATTGCGCGCGTTCGTGGAGATGCGGCATCGACGGCCCTGCCGCAGATTTGCCACAGCTGTGGCCGCTTTGCACTGGCGCGGGTCAGGCCTGCTCGAAGAAGGTCGCAATCTGGCGCAGATGCCAGACGCCCAGCGGGTCGTGGAAACCCAGATGCCCGCCGCTGTCCGGCAGCAGCGCCGCCAGCCGCGGATTGGCGCTCCAGCGGCGGGTCAGATAGGGCGTGGCCGGCACGAAGGGATCGTCCTTCGCGTGGATCACCAAGGTCGGCAGCCGGATGCGATCGAGGAACCGGCCGCTGGAGTTCTCGGCATAGAAGGCCTCGGCGTCCGGATAGCCGTTGCGCGGCGCCGTGAAGCCATCGTCGAACTGCCACAGGCTGCGCGCGCCCAGAATGGCCTTGCGCTCGTGCTCGGTCAGATCGGCCCCATGCGCGGTGCAGTTGCGCCGGATATGGGCCAGGATGTAGCGGTGATAGCCGAAATTGCGCCAGCGCAGCAGCGACCGGCAGCTGGCGGCGAGATCGAGCGGCGCCGAGACCGTGGCGGCGCGGCGTACGGGGCTGTGCCGGCCGTGCGTGCCCAGGAACTTGAGCAGCATGTTGCCGCCCAGCGAGAAGCCGATCGGCAGCACGCCGTGGCGGGTCAGCTCTGGCGCCAGTCCCTCGAGCAAGCGCGCAAAATCGACCGTGCTGCCGGCATGGTACTGGCGCGTACAAAATGGCCGCGACGGGCCAGCCCCACGCTGGTTGACTAGCAGCACCAGATAGCCACGCATCAGAAAAAAGGCGGTCGCGACGGTCATGTAGCAGCTGTTCTCGGAACCGGCGATGCCGTGGATCAGCGCCACCAAGGGCCGGTCCGAAGCTTGCTCCGGCCGGTGCAGCGCGCCGACCAGGCGATCGCCGCTGCCATCGGCGAGCGGCACCACGATCCGCTCAGCCGCTTGGCTCGGCAGCGCGTGGCGCAGGTTCAAAGCGTAGTTGCGGATGGTTTGCAGGTCGCCGCCCCACCAGGGCAAAGCTGGGTTGAAGTCGGCAGGCGTCAGATTCTCGATCTGCATGTCATCCGCCTCAGGCTAGACGGCAACGCCAGCCCACGCACCTTCGCGGGCCCAAGTTCAAGACCTGTCTACACATCATTTGTCGCACTTGCGTGACCAGCCAAGACGTATTCGCGGCCGGCGGCCGAAGAAGTGCAAGAGCTGCCATCGAGTACGACCGAGCCATTGTCGCCGCCGTTACCTGAAGTCCAAGTTAAATAAAGAACACCTCGCGGCGAAGTTGGTGCCATCCGGCCTCTGCGACGGCCGGCATCACGACCGCCCGAGCGTGCACATATCAAGCCATAATTATTACGAGATAGAGTGAAGGCAGGATGAACGGCCGAGCGGCGTCGGTCGTCGGCTAGTCGACGCTTGGCGGCTCAAGCGGCCGCGCCACGCGCAGGCCGAGGATCGGCAGGCGCGCGATCGGCGCGGTCGCGCCGCGCAGGGTCATGGCCGGCGGCTCGCTGCTCCGGTCGGCGAACGAGCCGCCGCGGATCGCCTGGTAGCGGCAGGCCTCGGCCGGCGCGCCCGCCGGCAGGGCGCAATCTCCGACCCATTCCCACAGATTGCCGGCCATGTCCTGCAGCTCGAAGGCGTTGGGCGGCCGGGTGAACCTGGCATCGCCCACCGCCAGCGCCTCGAGCGGCGGAAATTCGGCATCCGCCTCCGGCCAGCGATGGTCGCGCCAATGGGCCTGATCGGCAGCATAGGGTCCGGCATAGGGCGGGGCACCTGAGCCAGCCGTCAGGCCGGGCCACCAGCTGATGCCGACCTCGCCGGCACGCGCGGCATATTCCCATTCCAACGCGCCCGGCAGGCGGTAGTCGCGCCCGGTCGTCTGGCGCAGCCAGGCGATGTAGGCCGCCGCGGCATGGGCGCTGATCCCGCTCGCCGGCTGGTCTGGCCGGGCGGCAGCCGCGTCGGCCAAGGCGGGGCAGGCACCCTCGGCGACGCAGGCCTGCCATTCGCCGTTGGTCACCTCGGCGCGGCCCAAGGCGAAGGCTGGCACCTCGGTCGGCGCGAGCGGCAGCGGGCGATCGGGCCCGAGCTCGGACGTATCCGGCTGCCAGATGCCGGCCGGCACCCGGACCAGCGGCGGGCAGGCTGCGCAATCCTGGAGTGCGCCCTCCGGCTCGCTGTCGCACCGGCTGGGCAGCAGGATCAACAGGGCCGCCAGCGCCACCAGCAGCGATGCCCCGGTCACCAGCCGCCGCCGGCCGCGCGCACTAAGCCCGGCGAGCAGCGCCGCAAGCAGATTGGGCGGCATGCCCGCCTCGCCTGAACGTGGCCGCGGGTCGGCGCGCCGATCACCGCGCGTGCCGGTCGGCCCGCTCAGCAGCCGAGGGCCTTCGGCTGCCGGCTCGGCCGGCGCTGCAGGCTGCTCGTGCGGCTCCTCCGGCGGCTCGTATGCCGGTTCGGCCGGCAGCATCCCGCCATTGGCGGCGTCGCGCATGGCATCTTCCGCCACCGCTGGGTTGATGAGCGACATCGGGGCCGGGCGCGATCGGCCAGGCCGCGGCCCCTTCGCGCGCAGCGCCGAAGGTGGTGGCAAGGGCGGCTCTGGCGCCGTGTCGACGAACGCCGGCGCAGCCTCGTCCGGCGTTTCCTCGGGCAGCTCCAGATCAGGCGGCAGCTCGATCGCGTCTGGCACTGCGACCGGCGGCGGCATCTCGGCCTCCGCGGATGCCTCGCTCTCCGGCTCCAGCGACGGCGCAGCCGCCTCCGGCGCCGGTTCCGGGGCGGCCGGGGCCACCGGTGCGGGCGCCGGGGCCATCGGGGTTGGCGGCGGCGGCGCTGCGCCTGGGGCCAGCGGCTCCCGATCAGGTGCGATCAGCCGGGCGAGATGGTCGGCCAGGCGCTGCAAGGTCGCCTGCCAGCGGGCACCGCTGCGCGGCAGGCCCGGCAGCTCGAGCAGCGGCCAGGGATGCAGGCCGTGCAGACGGGCGGCCAGCTGGTTGCTGCCATGCAGCGCCAGATCGTCGATCGCCGGCACCGCTTGCAGGCGAAGCGGCTGGATCCGGGGAATGATGGCGCTGCCGGCATCCGCCAGGAAGCGCCGCAGCTCGCCGACGCAGCCTTCGCTCGTCATATACTCCGGCGTCAGCACCGGCAGCAGCCAGGAATCGGTCAGCGCCAGCTCGCGCGGCGCCCGGCGCAGATGGGCGCGATAGGCCCGGCCCTCCATGTCCAGCCAGACCCCGACGCCGGGGCCGAGCCGGGCGCGCAGGGCATCCTCCAGGCCTGGCCGCAACCGCTCCAAGAGACTGCCCAGGCGCTCCTGGCTGGCCGCAGCATAGCTCAAGTAGAGCCGGCAATCCGCCGGACCGTCGGGCTCGTGGGTCGCCATCCGGCCGACCCTGGTTAAGCGTTTGTGATTACGGCCATGGCCGGTGTTGATAGACCGGACACCGAGCCTGGGCAACGTTCGGGCGAATGGGCGCGCTAGAGGCGCACCGCTTGCCGCTTAGTGCAGCGGATGCGCCGGCTGGTCGATCGGGCGCAGCAGGAAGCGGCGACCGATCTCGAGATAGCCGCCGCCATAGAGCAGGCCGCCATTTTCGGCGAGCAGTCGCGCCCGGGCGGCGCGGTAGTAGCCAGGCAGCGCGTGCCACGGCAGATCGGGCCGCTTGTGATGGGCGTAGTGCAGGTTGTTGTTGAGGAACAGCAGCGAGAAGAACCGGCCGGCCTCGACCAGGGCCGTGCGCTCGAACGGGGTGTGGGCTGCCTTGTGCTCGGCGAAGGAGCGGACCAGCGTCAGGCTGGCGCCCGGCAGCACGACCAGGCCGACATAGCGCCAGAGCGGGATGTCGCAGATGCCGACGATCCAGATCAGAACCAGCGCCACCGCCGGCACATGCCAGAGCCAGGCCGCCAGATTTTGCCGATCACCTTGCCGCAGGGCGCGCATTTCGGCCCAATAGAACTGGCCGATCACCAGGAACGGCCCGAGCAGCAGGCGGCCGAGCAGGGTGTTATGCGCGATCAGGACCGCCCGCACCGGCCGCGACAGCCGCGCCCAGCTCGCCTGATCGACGTAAAAGGATTCCGGATCGCGCCAGGGCTCGGTCAGGATCTCGAAATTGTGATGGGCGCGATGGCTGCGGCGATAGATCGGGAAAGGCAGCCACAAGGACAAAGGCGGGCTGGCGATCAGGTCGTTCAGCCAGCGCCTCGGCGCCAGCTGCTGATGGATCGCCTCATGCTGGAGCGAGCCGTGCCAGGCCAGCAGGACCGCGCCGAGCGGCATGAGCAGCCACCAGGGCAAGCTCTCGGCATGCCAGGTCATCAACCCGAAGGTTATATAGATCATGCCGGCCACGAGCCAGGACGGCCACGCCCTGCGCACCCACTGGCCCTTGCCGGCCACGGCACCACACATGAAGGGGAGCATGTCACCAGCCTCCAAAAGAAAGCGTTAACAACGCTTTCCTTCAAACGCTCGCGACTACGTGAAGGAAGGAGGGAGCACCGATCTCGTGGAATTCAGCCGCGCTACGAGAAGTGATCCCCAGCACCAATACTCTAGCAAGGGTTGCATGCTGGAGCAAGCGGATTTGCTGAGCACAGCCATCTGGGCGGGCCGAGATCGGCGAAATCAGGACAGTTCAGGCCGCTGTGGCGCGGTTGACACGACAGGGTGATGGTTTACCCTTCGATCATCAACAAATCCGCACTGCGGACATCGGCGAAGCGGGCGGCGCCTGCGCATCAGGGAGATTACCGTGGCGAAGTCAGATCAGCCGAAGCAACACCGGTATATCCCTCAGCTGGTGCAGCAGCTCGAACAGCGCAAGATCGACCGGCGGGCGTTCCTGCGCAACGTGACGCTGCTCGGCATGAGCTCGGCCGCAGCCTATGGCCTGGCCGGCCGGATCCTGGGCGAGAACCTGGTCGACCCCGCTCTGGCCCAGGAAGGCACGCCTAAGATGGGCGGCATCCTGAAGGTCGCCATGGACATCCAGAAGATGGAGGATCCCGCGACCTATTCCTGGACCCAGATGTCCAACCAGACCCGCCATGTCGCCGAGTATCTGACGATCACCGGGCCCGACAACCTGACCCGGCCGCTCCTGGCCGAGAGCTGGGAAGCGTCGGACGATCTCAAGACCTGGACCTTCAAGCTCCGTCAGGGCGTGCTGTGGCACAACGGCGAGGAGCTGACCGCCGAGCATGTGGTCTGGAACATCGAGCGCTGGCTCGACCCGGCGCTGGCCTCATCCAACGCCAGCCTATCGACCTGCTCGGCGATGGTCGAGGGCACCGACCAGAAGACCATGATCAAGGGCGCCGTCGAGGCGGTCGACAAGCACACGGTGCGGTTCAATCTCAGCAAGCCCGTGCTGTCGGTGCCGGAGGATCTCTACAACTATCCGGCGGCGATCCTGCATCCTTCGTTCAAGCCGCCGTTCTCCGACAATCCGATGGGGACCGGCCCCTACACGCTCACCGAGATGGTGGTCGGCGACAAGTGCATCTTGAAGCGGGTGACCGAGACCACCGATGGCAAGCCGTTCAAGTATTGGGGTGGCGATGTCTATCTGGACGAGATCCACTACTACAACTTCGACACCGACAATCAGCTGACGGCATTCGCCTCGGGCGAGGTCGACACGATCTACCAGTTCAGCATCGAGCAGTATGAGCTGGCGGCCGGCCTGGAGGGCGAGATCCAGGAGATCCAGACCGCCCAGACCGCCTGCTTCAGGATGCATGTCGCCAAGCCGCCTTTCGACAACCTGAAGGTCCGCCAGGCGATCGCCAAGGCGGTCGATCTAACGGTGTTCAACGACCTGGTGTTCCAGGGCCGCGGCCAGACCGGCGAGAACCACCATGTGGCGCCGGTCCATCCGGAATATTTCGCCCTGCCGCCGCTCGCGCGCGACGTCGAGGCCGCCAAGGCGCTCCTGACCGAGGCCGGCCATGCTGACGGACTCGAGATCACGATCGACATCGGCAACACCGATGGCCCCTGGCACCAGACCGCCGCCGAGATCATGCGCGACCAGCTGCAGGAAGCCGGGATCAAGCTCAACATCAACGTGATCCCCGCGTCGAAATACTGGGAGATCTGGACCGAGACGCCGTTCGGCGCCACCGCCTGGACCCATCGCGCGCTTGGCACCATGGTGCTGTCGCTGGCCTATCGCACAGGCGTGGCCTGGAACGAGACCGGCTACTCCAATCCTGAGTTCGAGAAGGCGCTTGACGCGGCCGAGGCGGTGCTGGACGTCGAGCAGCGCAAGGCCAAGATGGAGCTGGTCGAGAAGATCCTGCAGGACGATGCGATCATGCTCCTGCCGCTGTGGCGGCCGGTGTTCACGATCGTCTCGCCCAAGGTCAAGGGCCACCAGATCCATCCGACCCAGTACCACCAGTGGACCAAGGTCTGGCTCGAAGAGGCGTAGAAGTCGGTTTGGCCGCGCCGCGGATGCGTTCGCGGCGCGGCTGTCATGCAAGCAGCAATGAACGCGCGCCAAGCGCGGGCGCCACGCCGGGAGGGTCCGACCTGCAATGCTGGGCTTGATCCTTCGCCGCCTCGTCCAGATGGCGCTGATCATGGTGGTCGCGTCGTTCATCCTGTTCGTCATCTTCGACACGCCGGCCTTCAAGAAGAAGATCGCGATCGCTGAATTGGGCGGCTTCGCGGTCTCGGCGCTGAGCGAGGAGGACTACCAGAACTGGCTCGAGCAGAAGGGCCTGAACGTGCCCTTCTTCCAGCGCTATGCCAACTGGATCGGCAACATCACGACCGGCGATTTCGGCAAGTCGTTCGAGAAGAACACCGCGGTCGGGCCATTGCTGCTCGACCGGCTCAAGAACACCGGCATCCTGGCGTTCTGGGTGTTCGCGCTGATGATCCCGATCTCCCTGGTCCTGGGCGTGCTGGCCGGCATGAAGGAGGGCTCGGCGCAGGACCGCACGATCTCCTTCATCTCGGTATTCACGACCTCGATCCCCGAGATCGCCACCGCGATCATCCTGACCGTGATCTTCGCGCTCGGGCTCGGCTGGCTGCCGGCGAAATCGGCGATGACCCAGGGCTTCGACTGGCGCCAGCTGGTCCTGCCGGTCCTGACCCTGGTGACCTACGATTTCGGCTATGTCGCGCGCATGACCCGGGCGTCGATGGCCGAGGTCATGACCTCGCAATACATCCGGACGGCGGTGCTCAAGGGCATTCCCTATCGCCAGGTGATCATGAAGCACGCGCTGCGCAACGCGCTGATCGCGCCGTTCACCGTGATCGTGCTGCAGCTCAACTGGCTCCTGTCGGGCGTGGTCGTGGTCGAGGTGTTCTTCCAATATGACGGCTTCGGCAAGCTGCTCCTGGAAGCCGCTTTGTTCGGCGATGTCTATGTGGTCCAGGCGGCAACCCTGGTCGCGGTGATCGTGGCGGTCCTGTCCCAGATCATCTCCGACATCGGCTACACCCTCCTCAACCCCCGCATCCGGTTCAGCTGAGGAGACAGGGGCCATGAGCACCGCCGTCGCCACCGCAGCACCGCCGCGCACGCCGCTGCTGCAGCGGCTGAGCCAGCCGCGGCCCTTGATCCTTCTGCTGCTGCTGATGTGGCTGCCGCTGATGGCCCAGGTCATGGCCGGCAACTATCTCGGGCCGCTGCGCAACATCATCATGCTGCCGGGCATCCCGGCGGCCGTGATTCTCTACGTCCTGGCGTTCCGCGCCTGGCGGGAGTCCTGGGTCGCGACGCTCGGCCTGACGCTGGTGTTCTTCTGGATCCTGGTGGCGCTCAGCGCGCCGTTCCTGCCGCTGCTCGACCCGAACAAGCCGATCGCGCCCTTCACCCTGCCCTTCACCGAAAAGCGCGATGTCTTCTTCTGGCTCGGCACCGATCTGAAGGGCCGGGACATGCTGGCCCGTACGCTCTGGGGCTGCCAGCGGGTCCTGGTCTGGGGCGTCACCGCGACCGCGGTCGCCTATGTGGTCGGCACCCTGTTCGGGCTGCTCGCCGGCTACCTGTCCGGCTGGTGGGACGAGATCATCTCCTTCGTCGCCAATGTCTTCCTGTCGTTCCCGGTGATGGTCCTATTCATCGTCATCTTGAACTATCTGGGCCCGAGCGGCTTCAACATCGTGATCGCGGTGACCTTCGCCTCGGCGCCGGCGATCATGCGGATCGTCCGCGGCCTGACCCTGGACATCAAGACGCGCGACTACGTGTTCGCCGCCCAGACCCGCGGCGAGAGCCCGCTCTACATCATGCTGGTCGAGCTGCTGCCGAACGCGCGCGGGCCGATCATCGTCGATGCCTGCCTCCGGCTCGGCTACACGACGGTGGCGATCACCACCTTGACCTTCCTGGGCCTGGGCCTGCAGCCGCCCGATCCCGATTGGGGCCTGATGATCAAGGAAGCCGCCAAGACCGCGATGCTGTTCAAGTTCTCGTACATGCTGATCATCCCGGCGCTGTCGGTCTCGAGCCTGATCCTGGGCTTCAATCTGATGGCGGATGGCCTGCGCGAGATGAGCCTGCGTGACTAGCCGGGCGACCTCCTGGGAGATGCGGCGATGAGCGATCCGACTCCGGTCCTCGAATGCGAGGGCCTGCACATCTCCTACTTCACCCGCGCGGGCGAGATCCCGGCGGTGATCGACTTCAATCTCAAGGTCATGCCTGGCGAGGCGGTCGGAATCGTCGGCGAGAGCGGTTGCGGCAAGTCGACCGTGGCGCTCGCGATCATGCAGTACATGGGCAAGAACGGCCGGATCATGAAGGGCCAGATCCGGTTCAAGGGTCGCGACATGACGACCATGAGCCAGGAGGAGCTGCGCCACCTGCGCGGCTCGCAGATCGCCATGGTCTATCAGGAGCCGATGGCGTCGCTCAATCCGGCCATGAAGATCGGCCGCCAGCTGATCGAGGTGCCGCTCTACCACGAGCCGGGCTGCAGCGAGGCCCAGGCCTATGAACGTGCCGTGCAGATGCTGGCCGATGTCCGCCTGCCCGATCCCAAGCGCATCATGGAGAGCTTTCCCCATCAGATCTCGGGCGGCCAGCAGCAGCGCGTCGTGATCGCCATGGCGCTGCTCTCGCACCCGGCGCTGCTGCTGCTGGACGAGCCAACCACCGCGCTCGACGTCACGGTCGAGGCTGGCATCGTGCAGCTGATCAAGGAGATCAGCGCCAAGTTCGGCACCTCGATGATCTACATCTCGCACAATCTCGGCCTGATCCTCGAGACTTGTGATCGCATCACGGTGATGTATTCGGGCGAGGCGGTCGAGGTCGGCAAGGTCGAGGACGTGTTCGACCGGATGCGCCATCCCTATACCCGCGGCCTGTTCAACTCGATCCCGCTGCCGGGCGCCGACAAGCACGCCCGGCCGCTGGTGCCGATCCGCGGCCAGCTGCCCTTGCCGCATCAGCGGCCCAAGGGCTGCTATTTCGGCCCCCGCTGCGACTACTTTCAGGCCGGCCGCTGCGATGCGGCGCCGGTGCCGATGCTGTCGGTGCCGGAGCACCAGGGCCATGACAGCCGGTGCCTGCGGATCGACGAGATCGACTGGGGAGCGAAGGTCGCGGCCGTGACGACCGCCGACAAGGCGGAATTCGGCCCGACCGTGCTGCGGGTCGAGAACCTCAAGAAATACTACGACATCCACGACACCTCGCTGATGGCGATGATCAAGGGCCAGCGGGTGCGCACGGTCAAGGCCAACGAGAAGCTCGATTTCTCGGCGCGCGAGGCGGAGACGGTGGCGATCGTGGGCGAAAGCGGCTGCGGCAAGTCGACCTTCGCCAAGGTGCTCCTCGGCCTCGAGACCGCGACCGAGGGCCGGGCCGTGCTCGACAACCAGGATCTCGGCCACACGCCCGTGCAGCAGCGCCATCCGCAGGTGGTGAGCCACCTCCAGATGGTCTTCCAGAACCCGTTCGACACGCTCAATCCGAGCCACTCGGTCGGCGGCCAGATCGCCCGCGTGATCCGCAAGTTCGGCGTCGAGAACGACCCGGACAAGATCAAGGAGCGGGTCATGCAGCTGCTCGACATCGTCAAGCTGCCGCGCGACTTCTATTTCCGCCGGCCGCGCCAGCTCTCGGGCGGCCAGAAGCAGCGAGTCGGCATCGCCCGCGCCTTTGCCGGCAATCCGCGCGTCGTGGTCGCCGACGAGCCGGTCTCGGCGCTCGACGTCTCGGTCCAGGCGGCGGTCACCCAGCTGCTGATGGAAATCCAGCGCGAGAACCGGACCACGCTGCTGTTCATCAGCCACGATCTGTCCCTGGTCCGCTACCTCGCCGACCGGGTGGTCGTCATGTATCTCGGCACCATCGCCGAGCAGGGCACCACCGAAGAGGTCTTCGCCCCGCCCTATCATCCCTACACGGAAGCCCTGCTCTCGGCCGTGCCGATCGCCGACACCTCGGTCACCAAGAAGCACATCGTGCTGGAAGGCGACATTCCATCGGCGGTCAACCCGCCGCCCGGCTGCCCCTTCCAGACCCGCTGCCCGCGCAAGCTCGGGCCGATCTGCGAGCAGCAGGAGCCGCCGATCCGCCGCTTTGGCGACGGCCACGAGATCGCCTGCCATATTGCGCCCGACGACCTGCTGCAGATGGAGCCGGTGATCGTCCTGGCCGACGATCAAGCGTCGCCCAGCTCCGCCGCCTAGCAGCACCACCCAGCCCGCACGAACGGCAGCAGCGCCCGGCCGACCGGCCTGGCGCCAACCGCGCACCAGCTCGACCGGCCGCCCGCCGGTCCGGCGCCCCATGCGCCGGCTGCACGGCCTGCGCTTGCCTTCACCACAGCGCCGCAACGTCCGCTTGATTATTTAACCAGTATTGTTGAACTTGCATTAATTCTGATAATGTTTGTATTAACTATTTGTTTATATTATCAAATAAATAACGAGTTCGAGATCTTACGAAGAAATTGGAGGCGCCATGGTTACCCGGACTTGGCCGATATGGCTGGCGACTTCGGCCGTCGCGATCGGCTTGGCGAGCGCCGCCGCAGCGGGCGGCTTTCGCGAGCAGGGTTCCTGGCAATTCCGCAACCCCGCCGAGGCATCGGTCAAGCAGAACAAGGAAGCCAGCCGCCTGCAATCCAACGGGCTGGATCTGCCAGCTTCCCGCACGATGGCCGGCTACAGCGGATCGAGCAGTGCCGCACCCGCCACCGGCGTGCTCGCTGGCGGCTCGACCATCGGCAACTCGACCAGCGGCACGACCAACTACACGGTCAATCTGCACGGCAACGACAATGAGGTGACCATCGACGGTTACCTCAATCTCGACACCAACCAGACCAACGAAAACCAGACTGCCGAAGTCAACACCAACGTGGAATGACCAGATGCGCCGATTGCTGCTTGCTCTGCTTGCTTCGGCGGCGCTGACCGGCTGCACCGCGGTGCAGCCCGGCGACAAGCCGATCCCATTCGCCCGCGGCCCGGTGCCGGTGACCAGCCAGACGCCGATGAGCAACGCCCTGGTCTGCCTGGGCAAGGCCATGCCCAAGGCCCTCGACCTGCGCCTGGCGGTCCAGAACATTCCCGACCGGACCGGCGTCGCCGACTATGACGGTCCTGGCGCCTATGCCACCCAGGGTGCCGAGCTGATGATGGTCACGGCGCTCGGCAAGGCCAAGGCGCGCCAGGTCAACCGGGTCGCCACCAATGTCGCCGAGTGGGAGCTGGCGCAAGCGCTCGAGCAGCGCCTGGGCGAAGGCCACAATGTCCAGGTCGGCAACCAGGCCTATCCGTTCCGGCCGGTCCAGATGGGCGCCTTCCTCGGCTCGACCCACACCATCTACGGCGCCATCACCGAGCTCGACTTCGACATTGCGAGCGGCGGCGCCGAGGTCGAGATCGCCGGGATCGGCGCCAAGGCGCGCGGCTACTATGTCAGCCTCGGCCTTGACGTCATGGTCGCCGATACCCGGACCACCGAGATCGTCCTGGCCCGCTCCTACCGCAAGCAGGTCTGGGGCCGCGAGGTCGAAGGCAGCCTGTACCGCTTCTGGGACCTCGGCTCGGGCGGCGACAATATCGGCGAATTCGGCCGCGAGCTGTTCGACGTCCGGGTCGGCGAGCAGAAGAACGAGCCGATCCAGGCCAGCATCCGCTGGGTGATCGAGCTGGCTGCCTACGAGCTGCTGCGCGACCTGAACGGCATCGGCAAGGCCTGCGAGAAATATGTCGCGGACTACAGCCGGAGCGAGCCCGCCACCGTGGCGCTCGGACAGCCGCCGCGGATCCAGGCCGCACCCGCCGCCTATGCGCCGCCAGCACAACCCGAGCGGCGCACGACGCTGGCCCCAGCCGCTCCAGCCGCTTCGACGGCGCCTGCGGCACCGGCCGCCGAGCCCAAGCTCGCAGCCACGGCCAAGCCGGCCGAAGCGACCAAGACAGCACCGATCAGCAACGGGCGCATCACGCCGCCGCTGATCGGCCCAGAACCTCCGACGCCGCTGACACGGCCGTCGAAGGCCACGGTGCTGCGCAACGACGCACCGTGACGAGCCCACCCCTGCCGGGTGAACCACGCTTCCACATCAAGGAGCCTACCCCATGAAGCGCTTGTTTGCATCGACTGCCCTGGCCCTGATCTGCAGCTCGGCCGCGTTCGCTGATGAGGTGGTGATCCGCCAGGACTTCGATCTCGGCCGGATCCCGCAGATGGTGATCAACAAGCTCGATGCCGGCCTCGATGTCACCACCGGCGTGATGGACGGCACCAACCTGCAGAATGTCCTGCAGTGGCGCGACGCCTCGACCGATGCCGGCCTCAAGGGCGACATCTACAAGTTCGATCAGTTCACCGACGAGGAGCAGCTGGTGCTGAACAGCGTCAGCTCGAAATATGGCGACGTCGGCGCCAAGCTGTCCGCGACCAACGTCCAGAACCTGGTCGAGCTCGAGGACAAGCTGGGCGGCACCGAGCTGGTGGGCGATCACATCCTGATCGACCAGCTGGTGCTCGGCAATCTGCAGGTCGGCAGCAATGAGCTGAAGGCCAGCTACCATGGCGACATCCTGGCGGGCAGCGCTGCCGAGGTGACCAACCTGTCCAACGTCGCCGACATCACCGACCAATATGGCGCCCAGACCTACGGCAATGTCATCCGCCTGGATCAGAAGGCTGGCTGGACCACGCAGCTCGCCGAGAACTCGGCCAAGGCCGGCCACGACATCAAGGGCCTCGAGATGAGCGGCCTGAACGGCATCAACATCGCGAGCTTCGATCTGAAGTCGCAGACCGGCGAGGGCGACATCGGGATCGAGCAGGTCACCCGCGACGTCACCCAAGTGGTCGCCAACACCGCCACCGCCGCGGGCGCTGCCGCCAACGTCAAGATGTCCGGCACCAACCTTGGCAACGTGATCACCTTCGCGGCCGCGCCGGCCAACTAGTCGGGCGCGCACGACCACCGACGGTGAGGGTCAAGCGTGCGGCGCAAGCCGCACGCTGCCTCCATTGGCACACGCCGCTCAGGTCGCTTCGGTCAGCAGCGCTTCGAGCTTGGGATAGACCAGGGCGTTGCCGGCGATCAGGGTGCCCGGCGCCAGCAGATCGCCGCCTTCGAGCTGGCCCACCATGCCGCCCGCCTCGCGCACCAGGACCACGCCGGCGGCCAGGTCCCAGGGCTTTAGGCCATACTCCCAAAAGCCATCCAGCCGGCCCGCCGCGACATAGGCGAGATCGAGCGAGGCGGTGCCGAACCGCCGGATGCCGGCGACATGATCCGAGACCTTGTCGAGCTGGCGGGCGAAGCCCTTGGCGCGGCCGGGCCAGTTCATCACCGGGATGCCGGTGCCGATCATGCAGCGGGGTAGATCGCCCCGTCCGGAAACCCGCAGGCGACGCTCGTTGAGATAGGCGCCAGCGCCTTTCTCGGCGGTGAACAGCTCGTCCTTTATTGGATCGTAGATCACGCCCGCGACCAGCTCGCCCAGCTGCTCCAGGGCAACCGAGATGGCGAAATGCGGCAGGCCGTGCAGGAAGTTGCTGGTGCCATCGAGCGGATCGACCAGCCAGCGCTGGGATTCCCGGCCCTTGACCTCGCCGCTTTCCTCCAGGAGGAAGCCGAAGCCGGGCCGCGCCTTGGCCAGCTCGCGCCGCAAGATGTCCTCGGCCTTGCGGTCGGCGGCGCTGACGAAGTCGCCGGGGCCCTTGATCGAGACCTGGAGCTGCTCGACCTCGCCGAAGTCGCGCACGAGATGCCGGGCGGCCTTTTGGACCGCCTGCACCATGACATTGATATTGGCCGAGCGAATCGGCATGGGCCTCGCCAAAGCTGAAGGTTGGAACGCCGCACGCCAGGCCGGCGCCGCGCGGAGCTAGTCCCGGGCGCGCTCGACGTAGGTCTGGTCGGCGATGTTGACCACCACCCGGGTCCCGGTCTCGATATGGGGCGGCACCATGATCCGGACCCCGTTGTCGAGGATCGCGGGCTTGTAGGATGCGGCCGCGGTCTGGCCCTTCACAACCGGATCAGCCTGGACCACCTCGAGCACCGCCGTATCCGGCAAGCGGGCCATCAGCGGGCGGCCGTCATAACTTTGCACGGTGATCAGCATGCCCTCCTGCAGGAACGGCAGCTGCTCGCCGATCAACGTCTTGTCGAGCAGAATTTGCTCGAAGCTCTCCTGGTCCATCAAGGTCAGCTGCGCGCCTTCCTCGTACAAATACTGATAGGCCTTCTCGTCGAGCCGGACCCGCTCGACCGTCTCGGCGGCGCGGAAGCGCTCGTTGAGCTTGGTGCCGTCGACCAGGTCCTTCAGCTCGACCTGCTGATAGGCCGGCCCCTTGCCCGGCTTCACATGCTCCGCCCGGACCGCCATCCAGAGCCGGTCTTTGTGTTCGAGCACATGGCCCGGCCTGATCTCGTTGCCGCTGATCTTCATCGCCGTACTCGTCTGTTCGCTGACCGGGCCGACATCTTGGGCCCCATGCCGGCGCGGACGCGCCATGCCTGCCGACTTCTAGCGCAACCGGGGCTGGACGCAAAGGACGGAACGCGGCTGCCTCAAGGTGCCGCAGGCCGAAGCGCCGCCTGCAGCTCGGCCAGGCGCTCCGGCTGGGTCCAAAGATCGGGCTCGATCCCGATAAAATCGGCGCCCGCCGCCGCCAGCTCGGCTGCCTCGGCCACATCGGCGGCCGAGGCCAGGCAGGGCAGCACCGCGATCTCGTGCCACCAGACGACCACCGCCAGCAGATCGTCATCGACCGGCTGGCCCGGCACCCCGAACGCGACAAAGTCGGCGCCCGCCTCGCCCGCCTCCATGGCGGCATGGCGCGAGCCACCACAAGCCGCACCGATGATCGCGGCTTGGCCAAGCCTTGCGCGCACGGCGGCGACGTCGAGCAAGCCGGCACCCTGCTGCAGCCCATCCGCGCCCAGGGTCACCGCCGCCGGCAGATCGTCGGCGACCAGGCAGGCGACGTCATGGGCCTTGCACACCGCGCGCAGCCGGGCAGCGTCGCCAGTGTCGGAGCCACGCAGCAAGACCGCCGCTGGCCGGACCTGCGTCAGGGCATGCTCCAGCAGCGCCGGAGCGTCGCCGGGCAGGTCCCCAATCGCCGCCTGCAGCAGCAGCTGGCAGCCCGGATCGTCGATCTCCGGCGCCGCCGCTTGGTCGCCGGCCGGCCGGCTCATGCCTCGTTGAGGTAGATCTTGATCGCCTGGTCGAGCAGCGCCAGAGCATCGGCCTTGGGCCGCTGGAAGCTGTTGCGGCCGATGATCGAGCCGGAGCCGCCGCCGTCCCGGATCTGGCGGATCTCGTTCAGCACGCCTGCCGTGTCCTTGGCCTCGCCGCCCGAGAACACGACCAGGCGCCGGCCGGCGAACGAGGCCTGCATGACATGCCGGATGCGCGCCGCCAGGGTCGAGCGATCGATGTCCTGCGCCTCGTACACCTTCTTCGCGGCCGGCAGATCCAGCACGTCGCTGGGCGGCTTGACCTTGATGATGTTGGCGCCCATCAGCGCCGCCATGTGCGCGGCATAGGCCACGATGTCGAGCGCGGTCTCGCCGTCCTTGCTGACATGGCCGCCGCGCGGATAGGACCAGGTCACGACCGCGAGCCCATGCGACTTGGCCTCGAGCGTCAGCTCGCGGAGCTCCTCCATCATGGCGTAGCAGGCGTCGGAGCCGGGATAGATCGTGAAGCCGATCGCGACGCAACCGAGCCGCAGAGCGTCCTTGACCGAGCCATGGACCGCCTGGTCGGCGACGCCGGCGGCCAGGCTGTTGGCGCTGTTGACCTTGAGGATGGTCGGCACCTGACCGGCGAAGCTGTCGGCGCCGGCCTCCAGCATGCCGAGCGGCGCGGCGTAGCCGGACAGCCCGGCCTCGATCGCCAGCTCGTATAGATAGCGGGGATCGTAGGCCGCGGGATTAGCCGCGAAGCTGCGCGCCGGGCCGTGCTCATAGCCCTGATCGACCGGCAGGATCACCAGCTTGCCAGTGCCGGCCAGGCGGCCATGCATCAAGAGCCGCGCCAGGCTGCCCTTGACGCCCGGGGTCTCGCCCTCATACCAGCCCAGGATCTCCTTGACCTTCGGAGTCATCTGCATCGCGCTTTTCCCCATCGCTGCGGCAGCGGCAGCGCCCGGCTCGGCACCCGGGCGCAAGATCGTCAGCGGCCTGTGGTCATGCTGGTGAGATAGCCCGCCGGAGGCCCGCAAGGCAAGTCGAGCTGGTCGATCGGCCGCAGCCATCGGCCAAGCTGGCGGTGGGGGAACCGGGCAAGCGGTCGCCGTGTTACCACTTGGCGTTGCAGAACAATCACCTGCACACTTCAGTGTTTCTGTGATTGACGCGAAAGTCGCAGATGGTTAACAGAATTTATATCGGCTTTTTAGCGATGAACTGCCGTAGAAAAGGGAGGCCCCCCGATCGTGGCTGTCGCCAAGAATACCCAGGATTTCAGCCGATTTGGCCCATGGCTGCCGCGCTTGATTGCCGGCTGCCTGATCGGCTCGAGCCTGGCGGCATGCACCACGCTGCCTCGCAACTACAAGGTGATGCCACAGTTTCTGGTGCCCCATCGCGTCAGCCTCGCGCCGGCCGCGGATGAGCCGACCGCAGCGACACCGGCGCAGCCCTTGCAGCATCCCGTCCAGACCGTGATTCCGGCGATCAAGCCGACGCTGAAGCAGCGCACGGTGGCCGACCTCAATCCCAAGGTGGTCACGCCGCGCAAGCCGCTGCAATGCGTGCCCTACGCTCGCAACATGTCCAACATCCAGATCAAGGGCAACGCGTCGACCTGGTGGCAGCAGGCCGAGGGCAAGTACCGCCGCGGCCGCATGCCGATGCCGGGCGGGGTCATGGTGCTAGGTCCGAAGAACCACAGCACCGGCCATGTCGCGGTGGTCACCGAGATGCTGGATGAGCGCACCATCGTGGTCAACCATGCCAACTGGCTGAACGACGGCAAGATCTACAAGAGCATGCCGGTGGTCGACGTCTCACCCAAGAACGACTGGTCGTCGGTGCGCATCTGGTACGAGCCCGGCGACCGCCTGGGCGCCACCAGCTACCCGGTCAAGGGCTTCATCTATCCCGAGACCCGCTACGCCCAGCGGTAAGTTAAACCGCCAGCACCGCAGCATGACAGCAGCGCTGCCGGCTTCGATCGAACCGGTCCGCACGGCGGCTGATCTGGCCGCCACGATCGCGCTGTTTCGCGCCTATGCCGCCGGCTTGCCGGTCGATCTCGCCTATCAGGACTTCGCCACCGAGCTGGCGACCATGCCGGGCAGCTATGCGCCGCCCGCGGGCGAGCTGCTGCTGGCGCGCGATCCCGGCGGCGCGCCGATCGGCTGCGTCGCACTCCGGCCGATGCCGCCCCAAGGCTGCTGCGAGATGAAGCGGCTCTACGTTGCCCCGGCGGCCCGTGGCACCGGCCTGGGCATGCGCCTGGTCGAGGCCGTCCTGCGCAGCGCCGAGCGGATCGGCTACCGGGAAATGCGGCTGGACAGCCTGCCGTCCATGACCGTCGCGATCGGCCTCTATCGCAAGATCGGCTTCGCGCCGATCCCGCCCTACTACGCCTCGGCCGTGCCCGGCACGGTCTTCATGCGCCGCTATCTGCGCCTTCCGGAGAGCTGGTGAGCGCTGGCGTGGCCGCTGCGCGCGCCCGTAGCCAGGCCTCGACCTCGTGGCGCTGGATCTTGCCGGTCGTGCTGCGCGGCAATTCGGCAAAGGCCACGAAGTGGATCGCCTTGGGCTGCTTGTAGCCGGCCAGACCCTCGCGGCAGCGGGCCAGCAGCGCGGCCGCATCGAGCGCTGGATCATTGCGGGCGACCACGGCCACCGGCACCTCGCCCCAACGGGCATCGGCCTGGCGCACGACCACGGCGTCGTCGACCCGCGGATCGGCCAGGAGGACGCGCTCGATCTCGGCCGGATAGATGTTCTCGCCGCCGGACTTGATCAGATATTTGGCCCGATCGACGAAGTCGAGGCGGCCGTCCGGGCGCCGCCGGAACAGATCGCCCATATGAAACCAGCCGCCCCGGAAATCCCTGGCATTGGTCTCGGCGGCGCGCCAATAGCCGCTGAACAGCGTGGGCCCGCGGATCGCGCATTCGCCGGGCTCGCCATCCGGCACCTCGCGATCATCGGGGTCGACCAGGCGGACCTCGCAAAAGCCGCTCTGCCGCTTGGCGAGGTCGGTGGGCGCCACGCCGATCGGGATGAGGTCGGCGGTCGCCGGCGGCAGGCCGGTCTCGGTCGCGCCGAAGGTGTTGAGATAGGGTGCTTCGAGCAGGCTGGTCAGCTCGGCCAGCTGGTGCGGCGGCACCAGATCCGCCATGGCGCCGATCGCGGCAATGCCTTTGGCCCGCGTTGGCCGCCGGCGCAGCGCCCCGATCAGGTCCTCGATCATGCCGGGGATCAGCGGCAGCCAGCCGATCCGCCAGGCCTCGGTCGCCGCCAGGATCGCCTCGGCGTCATAGCCGTCGATGACCACGACCGGCCCGCCGCGCAGCAAGGTCGCGAGCGCATGGTCGGTCGAGACCATGTGGAACAAGGGCGCCCAGGCGACGAAGCCCGCATCGCCGGCCAGGCGCAGCTCGGCGGCGAACACCAGCGCCCGCGCGATCACCGCGCGCTGGCTGATCACGGCCGCCTTGGGCAAGCCGGTCGTGCCGCTGGTATAGAGCAGCAGCAGCCCGTCCTCGGGCGCTGCCACGGCCGGCGGCGGCGTGGCGCTGGCCCGGGCCAGGCGCGCCTCGTAGTCCGCGCCCAGCGTCAGCATGCGCAGCGGCGGCAGATCCAGCCGCGCCACGCCCTCCGCCAGCGCGGGTGCGACCAGGAGGAGGCGCGGTGCCGCGAGGGCAATGCAATGCGCCAGCTCCGCCGGCGCCAGGCGCCAGTTGAGTGCGGCCACCATGGCGCCCAGCTTCGCCGCCGCCAGCTCGAGCTCCAGATAGGCGGCGCAGTTGCGGCTGAGGATCGCGACCCGCTCGCCTCGGCCGACGCCCTCCGCCGCCAGCAGCTGCGCCAGCTGGTTGACCCGCCGATCGAGCTGGCGATAGGTCAGCCGGCGCTCGCCCTCGACCAGCGCCACCGCCTGGGGGTCGATCCGGGCACGTGCCTGGAACAGCCCGCCAACCGTGGTGGCGCCGGCTTGCTGGGCGGCGGCGACCAATCCGGCAGCGGGTCCAGCCTCGGCCATGGGCGACCTCCCTGTGCGGCTGCTAGCTCAGCCGTCACGGGCATTCTGCCCCGGCGCCATGGCGGCTCCAAGCCCGCGCTTTGAGCGCGCGGCAACTGCGGCTAGGATCGGCCGGCGACAATATCGCCGCCGCTACGATCGCGAGAGGAGAGACGATGCGGGTTCTGATGGTCCATGGCCGCTACCAGATCCGCGGCGGCGAGGACGAGGTGTTCGAGGCCGAGCGGCGGTTGCTCCAGGAGGCCGGCATCGAGGTCGACAGCCACGAGGAGGACAACCGCCGGGTCGATCAGCAGGGTCGCCTGCAGACCGCCCTCGACACGGTCTGGTCGCGCCGCTGCCATGCCGGGATCCGGGCCCGGCTGCGGGCCAAACCCTACGATCTGATGCACGTCCATAATTTCTTCCCGCTGCTCTCGCCGGCGATCTATCACGCCGCCCAGGCCGAGGGCGTCGCGGTGGTCCAGACCCTGCACAACTATCGCCTGCTCTGCCCGGCCGGCATCTTCCAGCGCGCCGGCCGAGTGTGCGAGGACTGCCTGGGCCGAGCCGTGGCCTGGCCCGCGGTCCTGCATGGCTGCTACCGCGGCAGCCGGGCCGGCTCGGCGGCGGTCGCGGCGATGCAGGCCGGGCACTGGCTGCTCGGCAGCTGGCGCCACAAGGTCGACCGCTACATTGCGCTCACCGAGTTCGGCCGGCAGAAATTCATCCAAGGCGGCCTGCCGGCAGCACGGATCGCGGTCAAGCCGAACTTCGTCGATCCGGACCCGGGCATCGGCCAGGGTGCGGGCGACTTCGCGCTCTATGCCGGCCGGCTCAATCCGGAAAAAGGCGTCCGCGAGATCCTGGCCGCGTGGCAGACGATCGGCCCGCGCTTGCCGCTGCGGATCATGGGCGACGGCCCCCTCGCGGCCGAGGTCGGCCAAGCGGCTGCCAGCAATCCCGCGATCACCTATCTCGGCCGCCAGCCGATCGAGCAGGTGATCGCGGCGATGGGCGAGGCGCGCTGCTTCATCCTCGCCTCGACCTGGTACGAAGGCTTTCCCCGCGTCATCTGCGAATGCTACGCCCGTGGCCTGCCGCTGATCGCCTCGGCGATCGGCCCGATCGCGGACATCGTCCAGGAGGGCAGGACCGGGCACCTTTTCCGACCCGGCGACGTGGCCGATCTAATTGCCAAGCTCGAGGCTTTCCTGGCCGCACCCGAGCGGCAATCGGCCCTGCGCCGCGCCGCCCGCGCAGCGTTCGAGGCCGACTACACGGCGGCGGCCAACCTGGTCCAGCTGCAAGCGATCTACGCCGCCGCCCTGGCCGAGCGCCATGCCGCCGCCAGCCAGCTCGCAAGCTAGAGCATTTGCCGTTGCA
>CADEGR010000037.1:0-7755 GCA_902826935.1 uncultured Alphaproteobacteria bacterium
GTTCTGGCAGCCGTCGCCGGCTGCCAGGCGGCGGGCAGCCTGCCGGCCGAGCTGCCGCTCGAGCGCATCCTGGTCGAGCCGCCGCGCGAGGCTGCCCATGGCGATGCCGCGACCAACGCCGCCTTGCTGCTCGCCAAGCCCGCCGGCCAGCCGCCTTTGGTCCTGGCCGAGCTCCTGGCCGAGGCGCTGCGCGGCCTGCCCTTCGTCCAGGCGGTCGCGGTCGCCAAGCCCGGCTTCATCAACCTCAGCCTGACCGACCAGTTCTGGCGGGCGCAGCTGCAGCGCGTGCTGCAGGCCGGCAGCAGCTACGGCCGCGCCGATCTCGGCCGGGGCCAGCGCATCAACGTCGAATATTGCTCGGCCAACCCGACCGGCCGGCTGCATATCGGCCATTGCCGCGGCACCGTGTTCGGCGACGCCCTGGCCAACCTGCTGGCCCATATGGGCTGGGACGTGGTGCGCGAGTTCTATGTCAATGACGGCGGCGCCCAGGTCGATCGCCTGGCCCGTTCGGTCCATTACCGCTACCTCGAGGCGCTGAGCGCCGCGCCGCCCCTGCCGCCCGGCGACTGGTATCCGAGCGAGGATCTGATCGTGCTCGGCCGGGCGATCGCGGCCGAGGACCGGGATCGCTGGCAGCATGCGGCCGAGGCCGACTGGCTGCCGGTGTTCCGCTCGCGTGGCATCGACACGATGCTGGCGCTGATCCGGGAGGATCTGGCCGCGCTCGGCGTGCAGCACGACATCTTCGTGTCCGAGGTCGGCCTGGTCGAGCGCGGCATGCTGGAGCGCGCCTTGGCCATCCTGGAGGCGCGCGGCCTGCTCTACGAGGGCGTTCTGCCGGCGCCCAAAGGCAAGCCGGACGAGGACTGGGAGCCGGTGCCGCTGCTCCTGTTCCGCTCGACCGCCTTTGGCGACGACGTCGACCGGCCGCTCAAGTCCTCGAGCGGGGCCTGGACCTATTTCGCCAAGGATCTGGCCTGCCACCTCAACAAGTTCGAGCGCGGCGCCCATGCGATGATCGACGTGCTGGGCGCCGACCATGGCGGCTATGTCAAGCGCATGCGGGCGGCCGTGACCGCGCTCAGCGACGGCCAGGCGAGCCTCGACGTCAAGCTCTGCCAGCTGGTCAACATGCTGGATGCCGGCCAGCCCTTGCGCATGTCGCGCCGCGCCGGGCGGATCGTGACCTTGCGCGACGTGATCGACGAGGTCGGCAAGGACGTGGTCCGCTTCATCATGCTGACCAGGCGCAACGACGCGCCGCTCGATTTCGACCTGGTCAAGGTCACCGAGCAGTCGCGCGACAATCCGGTGTTCTACGTCCAATACGCCCATGCCCGGATCCGCTCGGTCCAGCGCCATGCCGCCGAGGCCGGTCTGGCGCTGGCCGACGCCGACCTGCCCGGCACCGATCTGAGCCCGCTGGTGGATGCGTTCGAGCTGGCCCTGATCAAGCAGCTGGCGCAGTTTCCGCGGATCCTCGCGGCGGCGGCGCAACAGCACGAACCACATCGCATCGCATTCTACCTGGGCGATCTAGCAGCCGCCTTCCATGCGCTCTGGAATCAGGGTAAGGAACGTCCTGAACTACGCTTTTTGCGCGCGGATGAGCCGGCCTCGACCGCGGCCAGGTTGGCCCTGCTCGAAGCCTTGCGGATCGTGCTCGCGACCGGCCTCGAGCTGATTGGCGTGGCCCCGGTCGAAGAGCTGATCTGAGCTGCTTGGCAAGCGATTTGCCTCTGCCGGCTGGTCTGCTGCGCCGTTGGGAGACCCGCTCTGAGGCGCTCGAACTCGCTGCTCGTGATGCTGTCGATGGCCGCGGTCTTCGCCGCGTTCGCCCTGGTGGTCTGGCTCGCCTATGGCGATAGTGGCCCGCGGGTCACGACCGGCGAGCCGCCCCTGATCCGGGCCTCGACCACGCCCTTCAAGGTGCCGCCCGACGATCCCGGCGGCCGCCAGGTCGAGGATCTGGGCGCGGTCGGCAACCTCCTGGGCGAGCAGCCGCCGGCACCCGGGCCGGAGCGGCTGCTGCCGCCGCCCGAGGAGCCCTTGCGGCCGGCCCTGGCCGCGGCAGCACCCGACGCGATCGGCGCCGACGCTGCTGCGCCCGCCCCGACGCCTGCCGGCCAGCCGGTGGCAGCCGCTGCCGCCGCGGTCCCCGAGGCGCCGGCAGCGCCGGAGCTGGCGGCGCGCTCGGCCGGCGGCATCGGCACGGTGCCGATCGCGGCGACCGCGGACGGCGGCCTGCCGGCCAAGCCCGCGCCGGCCGACCAGCAGCTGGCCAAGCTGACCCCGCCGGCCGCAGCAGCCAAGCCCGCGAGCAGTGCCGCCGGCGCCGGTCGCTACCGGGTGCAGCTGGCGGCGGTGCGCGAGCAAGCCGATGCCGAGCGGGCCTGGAGCTCGTTCCAGCGCGACTTTGCCGGCGTGCTGGGCAGCTTCACGCCGTTCTACGAGCGGGCGGACACCGACAACGGCGTGTTCTTCCGGGTCCAGGTCGGGCCGTTCGCGGATTCGGCCAAGGCGGACCAGATCTGTGCCGAGCTGAAGCAGCGCAATGCCAGCTGCTTCGTCATCAGCCGCTGACGGGCAGGCGCCGCGCGCGGCCATCGTCGGCGTCGCGGGCGCGGGCGTAAGCGCCGAGGAGCGGGCGCTGTTCGCCCGCCATCCGCCGCTCGGCTTCATCCTGTTCGGCCGCCATTGCCTGACCCCGGCCGGCGTCGCCGAGCTGATCAACGAGCTGCGCGCCGCGGTCGGCCGGCCGGATGCGCCGGTCCTGATCGATCAGGAGGGCGGGCGGGTCATGCGCCTGTGCCCGCCTTCCTGGCCAGCCCGGCCGGCGGCGCGAGCGCTCGGGCGCCTGGCCGAGCGCGACCTGGCGCTGGGCCGTGAGGCCGCCTGGCTGCATGCCCGGCTGATTGCCGCCGAGCTGCATGGGCTCGGCATCACGGTCAATTGCGCGCCGGTGCTCGATCTCGGCCAGCCGGCGACCACGGCGGCGATCGGCGATCGCGCGTTCAGCAGCGATCCGGCGGTGGTCGCCGCCCTCGGCCTCGCCACCATCGATGGCTATCTGGCGGGCGGCATCCTGCCGGTGATCAAGCATCTGCCGGGCCATGGCCGGGCAACCGTGGACAGCCATGTCGGCCTACCGGTGGTTGATGCCACCCTGGCCGAGCTGGCAGCGGCCGACTGGCTGCCGTTTCGGGCTTGCGCCTTGTCCCCCCTTGCCATGACCGCCCACGTTCTCTATCCGGCACTGGACGAGCAGCGCCCGGCGACCCTCTCGGCGCCGGTGATCGATCGGGTGATCCGCGGCGAAATCGGATTCGCCGGCGGGCTCCTGAGTGACGATCTTAGCATGGGCGCGCTTGGTGGCAGGCTCGGCGAGCGGGCGGCGGCGGCGCTGGCAGCGGGATGTGACGTGGCTTTGCATTGCAATGGCGTATTCGCCGAGCTGGTCGAGGTGCTGGAGGCAGCGCCACCCCTGGCCGGACCTGCCGCGGCCAGGCTGACCGGCGCCTTGGCCCGGCGGCCAGCCCCCTTGCCCTTCGATGTCGCGGCCGGCGAGGCGCGCCTGGCGGCGCTGCTCGACCGGCTCGATGGGGCCGCCGGATTGGACGCCTAGCCATGGATCTGACGTCGATCGGCCAGGCGCTGTCCGTCTGGTTCCTGCCTGTCGTGATCGCGATCACGCTGCACGAGGCGGCCCATGGCTGGATGGCCGAGCGCTGCGGCGACAACACCGCGCGGCTGCTCGGCCGGGTCAGCTTCAACCCGATCAAGCATGTCGACCCGTTCGGCACGCTGTTGCTGCCGGGCCTGCTGCTGCTGCTGCAATCGCCCTTTCTGTTCGGCTATGCCAAGCCGGTGCCGGTCAATTTCAGCCGGCTGAACCATCCCAAGCGCGACATGATCTGGGTGGCGCTGGCTGGCCCGGGCATCAATCTCATCCTGGCCTTCGGCGCGGCCCTGGCCCTGCACCTGGTGTTCCCGCCGCTCTCGACGATGGCGGCCTGGGTCAGCGAGAACCTGCAGAACGCGATCCTGATCAACCTGGTGCTGGCGGTGTTCAACATGCTGCCCTTGCCGCCCTTGGACGGCGGCCGGGTCGTGACCGGGCTGCTGCCCGGCCAGCTCGCCTGGAAATTCGCCCAGCTCGAGCGCTACGGCTTGCTGATCCTGGTCGGCCTGCTGTTCCTGGTGCCGATGATCGCCGCCCAGCTGGGCCTGGAGTTCAGCCCGATCGCGGCGATCCTGGGGCCGCCGATCGAGTTCGCCTACCACGCCATCATGACCCTGGCCGGCTTCGGGTGAGCCGATGACCGCTGGCCTGGAGCCTGAGCTTGCCGCCCCGGCGGCGGCGCCGGCCGAAGCGCTGGGCCAGGCTGATTTCCTGGTCGATCTGGATGGCTTCGAGGGACCGATCGATTTGCTCTTGAGCCTGGCCCGTCAGCAGAAGGTCGATCTTGCCAAGATCTCGGTCCTGGCGCTGGCCGAGCAATATCTGGACTACGTCCGGCGCGCCCGCGATCTGCGCCTCGAGGTGGCGGCCGACTATCTGGTGATGGCGGCCTGGCTGACCTACCTGAAGTCGCGCCTGCTGCTGCCGCCGCCCCATGCCGACGACGAGCCCACCGGCGAGGAGCTGGCCGAGGCTCTGACCCTCAGGCTGCAGCAGCTGGATGCGATCCGGCGTGCCGCCGACATCCTGTTCACCCGGCCGCGGCTGGGGCTGGAGCGCTTCGAGCGCGGCCAGCCGGAAGGCTTGCGGATCAAGCGCCGCTCGCGCTTCAAGCTGTCGCTGCATGAGCTGCTCCAGGCCTATGTCGACCAGCGGGTGCGCGCGGCCAAGCCCAATCTGCGCTATGCGCCGCCGGTGGTCATGCGGGTCGAGGATGCCTTGAAGCGGCTGACCGGGCTGCTGGGCGGGCCGGATTGGCACAATCTGATGGCGCTGGTGCCGCTCGAGCTGGCCGACGACCGCGCCCGCCGCTCGGTCGTGGCGGCCCATGTCGGCGCCTGCCTGGAGCTGGCGCGCGACGGCGTGATCGAGCTGCGCCAAGCCGCGACCTTCGGCCCGATCTATTTGCGGCGGCGCCGATGAGCCTGGAGCTGGGCAAGCGGATCGTGGAGGCGCTTCTGTTCGCCGCGGCCGAGCCGCTCGATCTGCCGACCATCCAGGCCCATCTGCCGGGCGGGCTGCATGCCGCCGACGTGGTCGATGCGCTGATCGAGGATTTCCGCGGTCGCGGCGTGCGCCTGGAGCGCCATGGGGCGCATTATGCGCTGCGCACGGCGCCCGACCTGGCGCAGTATCTGCAACGGGAGCAGCTCCAGGCGCGCAAGCTGTCGCGCGCCGCGCTCGAAACGCTGGCGATCATCGCCTACCACCAGCCGGTCACCCGGGCCGAGATCGAGGCCCTGAGGGGCGTCAGCGTCAACAAGGGCACGCTCGACCTGCTCCTGGAAACCGGCTGGGTCCGGCCCAAGGGGCGGCGCGATGCGCCCGGCCGGCCGGTCACCTGGGTCACCACGGACGCCTTCCTCGACCATCTCGATCTGGCCAATCTGGACGATTTGCCGCGGATCGAGGAGCTGATGCAGGTGGGCCTCCTGACCGATCTCGCCCGTCCGGTCGAGCCGGACGAGGCCGGCGAGCCGGCTGCAGCCGTCGATGACGATGACGAGAGCGCCTATACGGCCCTGGCCGACGCTGCCGACGAGCCGGGCCTGCCGGCCGAGCTGCAGCGGCCGTGAGACGGGCAGGATGGGCCCGCGCCCGGCTTGCAGCTTGACCAGCCGGCACCGAGGCCATACCTGCTGGAATGCGGAATTCAACCCGATCCGGATGACGTGATCTCGATGGCGCAGGCACGCGCCCCCTCTGTCGCCGCCGGCACCGGCCTCGAGGTCGAAGGGCTGAGCCATGCCTATGGCGCCCGCCGGGTGGTCGAGGCGGTCAGCCTGAGCCTGCCGGGCGGCGAGGTCCATTGCCTGGTCGGCCCCTCGGGCTGCGGCAAGACCACGATCTTGCGCCTGATCGCCGGCCTGGAGGCGGTCCAGGGCGGCCGCATCACGATCGACGGCGAGCCGGTCGCAGCACCCGGCAGCTCGGTGCCGCCCGAGATCCGGCGGGTCGGCCTGATGTTCCAGGACTACGCTCTGTTCCCGCATCTGCGGGTGCGCGACAACGTCGCCTTCGGCCTGCGCGCCATGACCGCCGGCCAGCGCCGCCAGCGCGCCCAGGAGCTGCTGGTCCAGGTCGAGCTCGGGGGCCATGCCGAGGCCTACCCCCATATGCTCTCGGGCGGCGAGCAGCAGCGCGTGGCGCTCGCCCGCGCCATGGCGCCCTGGCCGCGGCTGATGCTCCTGGACGAGCCGTTCTCCAGCCTGGACGCGACGCTCCGCGAGCAGGTCCGGGACGATACCATGGCGCTCCTGCGCGACCATGGCACGCCGGTCCTGATGGTCACCCACGATGCCGACGAAGCCGTGCGGGTGGCCGATCGCATCCATGTCATGCTGGAGGGCCGGATCATCCAGAGCGGCACGCCGGCCGAGCTCTACGGCCATCCGGCCAGCCCCTTCGTCGCCGGCTTCTTCGGCCCGCTCAACCGGTTCAAGGGCTGGGTCCTGGCCGGCCAGGTCAGCACGCCGCTGGGGCCGGTCCTGGTCGCGGCGCTCGAGGACGGCACCGCGGTCGATGTCCTGATCCGGCCGGAGGCGCTGCGCCTGACCCGTCTGGCGGCGGCCGGGGCGGCGGATCTCCTGGTCCACCGGATCCGCGATCTCGGCACCAACCGGGTGCTCGAGCTGCGCTTGCCGGATGGTCCGCTCCTGACCGTGCGCATGACCAGCAACGCCGACTTCCAGGCCGGCGACGCGGTCCGGGTGGACGTCGATCCCAAGCAGGTCCATGTCTATCCGAGTGCCCGCAAGACGCGCTAGGCGGCGGCTCCGGCGGTGCCAGAGTTAACGTTGGCGCCGTTGCGCCCCCTCAGCTTTTTTGCGACACTCCGGCGAAATTCCTAGCTGCTGGCGGCATCGTCGGCTGACGGAGGTAGCAATCCCATGAGCATTGGCATCTGGCAGGTCGTTCTGATCCTGCTGATCGTCCTGATCATCTTCGGCGCTGGCAAGCTGCCGCGGGTGATGGGGGACGTGGCCAAGGGCGTGCGCAACTTCAAGTCCGGGCTCAAGGAGGACGAGCCCGAGGACGAGGCCAAGGTCCTGCGCAGCGACATCCCGCCAGCCGCCGGACCGGCCAAGGTCGAGCGGGACGAGACAGTCAAGAGCTGAGGCGCGCTCGATGTTGGACATCGGCTGGTCCGAGATGGCCGTGATCATGGCGGTGGCGCTGGTCGTGATCGGCCCGAAGGACTTGCCGCGCCTGGCGCGGACGATCGGCCAATGGGTCCGCAAGGGCCGCTCGCTGGCGGCCGAGTTCCAGCGCTCGATCGAGGACATGGCGCGCGAGGCCGAGCTCGAGGACGTCAAGAAGGAGATCGAGCGGGTCGGCCGGACCGATCTCGGCAAGGCCATCGAGCGCAGCATCGATCCCCATGGCGAGATCAGCAAGGCGCTCGATCCGACCAGCCTCGAGACGCCGCGCAAGCCGGCGGCCAAGCCGGCGGCGCCTGCCCCGAGCCCGGCCGAGGCCCTGCCGCCGTCAGCCGCCGACGCTGCGGTGCCGGTGGCTGACGGGACCGCCGCTGCCGCAGCCATGGCGCCGAGCGCGCCGGCCGCCGCAGG
>CADEGR010000037.1:7855-17572 GCA_902826935.1 uncultured Alphaproteobacteria bacterium
CTCGAGCTGCGCAACCGGCTGATGTACTCGGCGATCGTGGTCTTCATCGGCTTTGCGGTCTGCTACGCCTTTGCCGACCACATCTATGCGTTCCTGACCCAGCCCCTGGCCGACATCTATCACGGCCAGACCGGCAAGCGGATGATCTATACCGGCCTGACCGAGGCGTTCTTCACCTATGTCCAGGTGGCGTTCTGGGCCGGCGCGTTCCTGACCTTCCCGTTCGTCGCGGCCCAGCTCTGGCTGTTCATCGCACCTGGGCTCTATCGCGACGAGAAGCGGGCCTTCCTGCCGTTTCTGGCGGCCACCCCGATCCTGTTCTTCCTGGGCGGCGCGCTCGCCTACTACTTCATCTTCCCGCTCGCCTGGCGCTTTTTCGTCAGCTTCGCGACGCCGGGCGGGCCCGGCCAGCTGCCGATCGAGCTGGAGGCCAGGGTTGGCGAGTATCTGGCCCTGGTGATGAAGCTGATCTTCGCCTTCGGCCTGGCCTTCCAGCTGCCGGTCGGGCTGACCTTGATGGGCCGGGTCGGCCTGGTCACCGCGGCCGGCCTTGCGCGCAACCGCAAATACGCGATCGTGGGCATCTTCGTCGTGGCGGCGGTCCTGACGCCGCCCGATGTGATCAGCCAGGTCGGCTTGGCCATCCCGCTCATGGCGCTCTACGAGATCTCGATCTGGTCGGTGCGCATGGCCGAGCGCAAGCGGGCCGAGAAGGAGGCCGCCGAGGAGGCCGAAGCGGCGGCCGATGCGGCCAGCACGGATCTCGACCGCACGTCCTGAACGGTCTATAGGAACGGGCTCGGATCGTTCATCAATCCTGACGTGTGTGACCCATCGTGCACGACCTGAAGTCGCTACGTGATCAGCCGGAGGTCTTCGACCGGGCTTTGGCGCGCCGCGGTGCCGCGCCGGTGGCGGCCGAGCTGCTGACCCAGGACCGCGCGATCCGGGCGCTGCAGACCGAGCTGCAGGAGCAGCAGGCGAAGCGCAACGCGCTCTCCAAGGAGATTGGCCGCCTGCGCGGCAGCGGTGGCGCGGCCGAGGCCCTGATGGCCGAGGTGGCGGCGCTCAAGATCGCGATGCCGGCGGCGGAGGAGCGCCTGAAGGGCCTCCAGGCGGCGCTTGACGAGCAGCTGGCCAGCCTGCCGAACGTCCTGGCCGAGGACGTGCCGGACGGGCGGGACGAGACCGCCAATCAGGAGCTGCGCCGCTGGGGCAGCCAGCGCAATTTCGCCTTTGCGCCCAAGGAGCATGACGAGCTGGGCGCCGGCCTCGGCATGGATTTCGGCCGCGGCGCCAAGCTGTCCGGCGCCCGCTTCGTGACCTTGTTCGGGCCGCTCGCCCGGCTGGAGCGGGCGCTGGCCGCGCTGATGCTCGACATCCAGACCAAGGAGCATGGCTATACCGAGGTGGCCGTGCCGCTGCTGGTCCGCGACGAGGCGATGTACGGCACCGGCCAGCTGCCGAAGTTCAGGGACGATTCGTTCCAGACCACGACCGGCTATTGGCTGATTCCGACCGCCGAGGTGGCGCTCACCAACCTGGTCGCCGGCGAGATCCTGGATGCGGAGCGGCTGCCGCTCCGCTACACCGCCTGCACGCCCTGCTTCCGCTCCGAGGCCGGTGCCGCCGGCAAGGACACCAAGGGCATGATCCGCCAGCACCAGTTCACCAAGGTCGAGCTGGTCAGCATCACCTTGACGGAGCAGTCGGCGGCCGAGCATGAGCGCATGACCGGCGCCGCCGAGACGATCCTGCAGCGCCTGGAGCTGCCCTATCGCGTGATGCTCCTCTCGGCCGGCGATACCGGCTTTGGCGCCCGCAAGACCTATGATCTCGAGGTCTGGCTGCCCGGCCAGAACGCCTATCGCGAGATTTCCAGCTGCTCCAATTGCGGCGACTTCCAGGCTCGGCGCATGCGGGCGCGCTACCGGACCGGCGGCGCTGACCGGCGCACCGAGTTCGTTCACACCTTGAACGGCTCGGGCCTGGCGGTCGGGCGGACCCTGATTGCGGTCCTGGAGAACTACCAGGAGGCGGACGGCAGCGTCACCGTGCCGACGGCGCTGCGGCCCTATCTGGACGGTGTGGAGCGCCTGACCGCGCATGGCTAAGCGGGCCTCCTCGCTCCGGCTCGAGGCGCCCACCCGGATCCTGGTCACCAATGATGACGGGATCAACGCGCCTGGCCTGAAGGCGCTGGAAACGATCGCGCGCAGCCTGAGCGACGATGTCTGGGTGGTGGCGCCAGAGACCAACCAGAGCGGGGCCTCCCATTCCTTGACCCTGCAGCGGCCGCTCCGGGTCCGCCATCTCTCGGCCCAGCGCTTCGCGATCGACGGCACGCCGACCGACTGCGTGCTGCTGGCGCTGCAGACGGTGATCAAGGACAAGCCGATCGATCTGGTCCTTTCGGGCGTCAACCACGGCGGCAATCTGGGCGAGGACGTGACCTATTCAGGGACCATCGCCGCCGCGATGGAGGCGACCCTCTTCAACGTGCGCGCGATCGCGCTCAGCCAGGTCTGCCAGAACGGCAGCCCGGTCAAGTGGATGACCGCCAAGCGCCATGCGCCGGCGCTGATCGCCCGGCTGTACCAGCACCGCTGGGCGGCGGGCACCCTGCTCAACGTCAACTTCCCGGACTGCGTCGCCGCGGCGGTGGCCGGCGTCGAGGTCACGACCCAGGGCAAGCGCAAGCTCGGCGACGAGCTGCACGAGCGGATCGACCCGCGCGGCCGGCCCTATATCTGGATCGGCGGCCTCAGGGTCGAGGCGACCTATCAGAACGGCACCGACCTGCACGCGATTGCCGAGCACAAGATCTCGGTGACCCCGATTCACCTCGATCTGACCCATCAGCCGAGCTTTGCACCATTGCGCGGGGCGCTAAGCTAGCCCGAAGCCGCCATTCTCCGGTAACTGCCCGCGACCGCAGCCTTTTTGGCGTTTGCACGGCGCATTCAAGCGCCATATTGTCACAGTATTCATAGCTGCGACAATTTGGATGACTTGGCCGCACGCCGAATAGGTTACCGTGTCTTTGTCTTCACAGACAAGAATAGCAGGAGAGGGCAGCTGGAATAGTCGCCAGCGACCGCTCGATTATCTGCAGTGCCGCGGCGGTCAATGGCCGGCGCCTGGGGGAGTTCATCAATGGAACAGTCACCGGCGGCCCGAATTCGGGCCCATCCCAAGTTCGCCGAGCTGACGGCGCGGCGGGGTCGCTACGCGACCGTGCTCTCGATCGTGATGCTGGTCATCTACTACGGCTTCATCCTGCTGGTCGCCTTCGCGCCCGGCATCCTCGGCACGCCGCTCGTTGCCGGCGGCGTCACCACGGTCGGCATTCCGGTCGGGGTCGTGATCATCCTGGCGGCCTTCGTGCTGACCGGGCTCTATGTCAACCGGGCCAATACCGAGTTCGACGCGCTCAACCAGCAGATCCTGGAGGACACGAAATGATCGGCCGGATCTGTCTAAGCGGCGCGTTCGCGCTGCTGGTGACGCTGCTGCTCCACCCCTCGCTTGGCTTGGCCGCCGACGCGGTCAGCGGCGAGGTCCAGCGCCAGCCGCTCAACATTCCCGCCATCGTGATGTTCTTCGCCTTCGTGCTGGCGACCTTGGGCATCACCTACTGGGCCGCCAAGCGGACCCGCTCGGCCGCCGATTTCTATGCCGCCGGCGGCGGCGTCACCGGCTTCCAGAACGGTCTCGCGATCGCCGGCGACTACATGTCGGCGGCTTCGTTCCTCGGCATCTCGGGCCTGGTGTTCACCTCCGGCTTCGACGGCCTGATCTATTCGATCGGCTTTCTGGTCGGCTGGCCGATCATCCTGTTCATGATGGCCGAGCGGCTGCGCAACCTCGGCAAGTACACCTTTGCCGACGTCGCCTCCTACCGGCTGCAGCAGACCCCGATCCGCTCGCTCGCGGCGCTGGGCACGCTGACCGTCGTCGCCTTCTACCTGATCGCCCAGATGGTCGGCGCCGGCAAGCTGATCGAGCTCCTGTTCGGCCTCGACTACATGATCGCGGTCATCCTGGTCGGCTGCCTGATGATCCTCTACGTCACCTTCGGCGGCATGCTGGCGACCACCTGGGTGCAGATCATCAAGGCGGTGCTCCTGCTCTCGGGCGCCACCTTCATGGCGCTGGCGGTGCTCTGGCATTACAGCTTCAGCTTCGAGGCGATGTTCGCCGACGCGGTCCGGGTGCATCCCAAGGGTGTGGCGATCATGGCGCCGGGCGCGCTCGTGACCGACCCGATCTCGGCAATCTCGCTGGGCCTCGCGCTGATGTTCGGCACGGCCGGCCTGCCGCACATCCTGATGCGCTTCTTCACCGTGCCCGATGCCAAGCAGGCGCGCCGCTCGGTGTTCTACGCCACTGGCTTCATCGGCTACTTCTACATCCTGACCTTCATCATCGGCTTCGGCGCGATCACCCTGGTGATGACCAATCCGGCCTTCATGACCGCGGCCGGCGAGGTCCTCGGCGGCAGCAACATGGCGGCCATCCACCTCGCGAACGCGGTCGGCGGCAACCTGTTCCTGGGCTTCATCTCGGCCGTCGCCTTCGCCACGATCCTGGCGGTGGTCGCCGGGCTGACCCTGGCCGGCGCCTCGGCCGTCAGCCACGACCTCTACGCCTCGGTGATCGCCCGCGGCCGGACCACGGAAGCCGACGAGATCCGGGTCTCGAAGGTCGCCACGATCGTCCTGGGCGTGGTCGCGATCGCGCTTGGCATCCTGTTCGAGCAGCAGAACATCGCCTTCATGGTCGGCCTCGCCTTCGCCATCGCGGCCAGCTGCAACTTCCCGATCCTGCTGCTCTCGATGTACTGGAAGGGCCTGACCACCCGGGGCGCTTTCATCGGCGGCCTGCTCGGCCTGATCACCGCGGTCGTGCTCGTGATCCTCAGCCCCACGGTCTGGGTTACGGTGCTCGGCAACGAAGCGGCGATCTTCCCCTACAAGGATCCGGCGCTGTTCTCGATGGCGGTGGCCTTCTTCGGCATCTGGCTGTTCTCGGTGCTCGATCGCAGCGAGACGGCGCGGCGCGAGGCGGCGGCCTTCGAGGCGCAGTACATCCGCTCGCAGACTGGCCTTGGCGCCACCACGGCGTCGGCCCACTAGACAGCGCCGCAAGCGCACGTCAGACGGCGCGCCCCGGGGTGTCATCCGCCCCGGGGCGTTGCCTTGTCCGGAACCCGCCTGATGCCCAAGGCCTTCGATTTCGCCAACCCGCCCTTCGACCGGCTGACCGCGCCCGAGCTGGAGCGTTTCGCGGCCTGCCTGGACGTCGCCTTCTTCCAGAAAGGCGAGACCATCCTGCGCCCGGGCGACCAGCCGAGCGCGTTCTACGTCCTGATCAAGGGGGCCGTGCAGGAGCTGGCCGGCGACCAGGTGATCGCGATCCTCGGACCGAACGACTGCTTCGATTCCGGCTTTCTGATCGAGCGCGGCACCCGCCATGCCTTCGTGGTCCAGGAGGAGGTGATCTGCTACGTGGCGCCGATCGACGACATCGTCGATCTGATCGCCAACAACAAGACCTTCGCCGAGTTCTTCTACCGCGACATCTCGATCAAGCTGGACGCGCTGGTCGCGCGCCAGGAGGTCCGCGCGCTCCAGCCGGTGACCATGGCGACCGTGCGCGACGCCTATGTACGCCGGCCGCCGCTGGTGCCGGCGGCCACCTCGATCTTCGCAGCCGCCAGCCGGATGCGCGCCGAGCAGGCCAGCTCAATCCTGGTCCAGGATGGCGAGCGCACCGGCATCGTCACCGACCATGATCTGCGCGAGAAGGTGATCCTCGAGCGGCGCGATCTCGACCAGCCGATCGGCCCGATCGCGACCTATGAGCTGATCGGGATCGAGGCGGGCGACCTTCTGGTCGAGGCCTTGCTGCGCCTCACCCGGCACGGCCTGCACCGGCTGGTGGTCTATCAGGACGGCGCGATCCAGGGCGTGCTCGACCAGATCGATCTGTTGAGCTTCCTGTCGACCCAGTCGCATATCGTGCTGATCCAGGCCGAGCGTGCCGGCAGCATCGCCGAGCTGCGCCGGGCGAGCGAGCAGCTCCTGGTCCTGGTCGAGGTGCTCCACGGCCATGGCACCAAGATCAGCTACATCACCCGGCTGGTCGGCGAGCTGACCCGGCGGATCGCCGCCAAGCTGTTCCAGCTCCTGGCCTCGCCGGCGCTCCAGGCCAATGCCTGCCTGATGGTCATGGGCAGCGAAGGCCGCGGCGATCAGATCCTCAAGACCGACCAGGACAACGGCCTGATCCTGCGTGACGGCGTCGATCTGCCCGAGGTCGAGCAATTCGGCGCCGCCTTCACCGAAGCGCTGATCAGCTTTGGCTATCCGCGCTGCCCTGGCAACATCATGGTCAGCAACCCGGTCTGGGCCAAGCCGCTGGCCGCCTACCAGGCCGATCTGCTGCGGTGGCTGACCCAGCCTGACGAGACGGCCCTGATGAATCTCGCGATCTTCCTCGATGCGGCCCCGGTCGCCGGCGATGCGTCGCTCCTGCAGGCCGCGAAAGCGCATCTGGCGGCGCTGGCGAGCGGCAATCGCGCCTGCTTTGCCCGATTCGCCCGGCCCATCGACAGCTTCGACACGCCGCTTGGCATCTTCTCCCACCTGATCGCCAGCCAGGGCGCCGATCGGGATGCGCTCGATCTCAAGCGCGGCGGCATCTTTCCGATCGTGCATGGCGTGCGCGCCTTGGCCTTCGAGCAGGGCTTGAGCGAGACCAACACGGTCGAGCGGATCAAGCAGCTGACCGAGCAGCGGCTCATCGAGCCGGCCTTTGCCACCGACTTGACCGAGGCCTACAGCTTCATGCTGGGCCTACGCCTGCAGACCCGGCTCGACCAGATGCGCCTCGAGCAGCCGCCGGACAATCTGATCCGGCCGCAGGACCTGAACCGCTTCGAGCGCGATCTGCTCAAGGACTCGCTGGTGATCGTCAACAAGTTCAAGGAGCGGATCCGCTACCACTTCAATCTCAAGATGCTGTGATGCTGCCCCGAGCGCTGGCCCGCCCGCTCGCCAGGTGGCGCCTCAAGGAGCCCCGGTTCGCCTATCTGTTCGAGCCGCCGCCGGATGACGATCTGGTCAGCCTGGACTGCGAGACGACCGGCCTCGACGTCGCCAGCGCCGAGATCCTCTCGATCGCCGCGATCAAGATCCGCGCGCGCCGCATCCTGACCAGCCAGCGGCTGAGCCTCCTGATCCGCCGTTCGGCGCCGACCCACCGCGCGACCGTGCTGGTCCACCATCTGCGCGCGGTCGACAGCGCCGGCGGGATCGAGCTGGATGAGGCGCTGGAGCAGCTGCTCGCCTTCATCGGCGCCCGGCCGCTGGTCGGCTACTACCTGTCGTTCGATCTGCGCATGCTGAACAAGTTTCTCCGGCCCAAGCTCGGCACCGGCCTGATCAACCGGGCCATCGAGGTCTCGGAGCTCTATTACGACGCCAAGACCCACCGTTTGCCGGATCGGCATGTCGATCTCAGCTTCGCGAGCCTCAGCCGCGATCTCGATCTGCCCGAGCTGCCGGCCCACGACCCGTTCAACGACGCTCTGCTGGCGGCCATGGCCTATTTGCGCCTGACCGGTGGCGGCTGGCGGGTGCCGGACGGCTGAAGCTAGTCCGGTGGACGCCTAGTTCACCACGCGATTGCAGGCACCTGGCGGAGAAACCGGGGATTTTACTTGATTTGTGCGGCGATGCTGCATAAGCCGACGCTATGGCTATATTTCCGGGCCTTCGTCTCCGGCTGCTGGCCGCCCTGGCGACGGTGCTCTGGCTGCCGGCCTGCTCGACCTACCTGCCGCTGAATGAGGGGGCCCGGGTGCCCTGGGCGCAGGCCCTGGCGGGCGGGCGCGGCGGGCCGGTCGGCGCCGATCGCTACCGGGTGGAGGCGGGCGACAGCCTGGCCCGGATCGCCTTGCGCCAGGGCATGAGCCCTGAATCGCTGGCCGAAGCCAACAACATCCCGCCGCCCTACGTGATCTATCCCGGCGAGGTCCTGCGCCTGCCCGGGGCGCGCCCAGGCATCGATCTGGCGACCGCCAGCCAGGGGCCGCCGGCCGGGTCCGTGGGTGCTGGTGGCATCCTCGCCCAGGATCTGAGCGCCCCGGCCGGCCGTGACGCCCCGGCGAAGCCGGCGGGCGAGCGCTATGTGGTGGGTCAGGGCGACAGTCTGGCCTCGATCGCGGCGCGTCATCACCAGTCGCTGGGCGCCTTGATCGCCGCCAACGAGATCGAGCCGCCCTACCGAGTCTATGAAGGCCAGGTTCTGACCCTGCCGGCGAGCGAGCGCCAGCAGCTGGCCAAGGCTGCCTTGAGCCGGGCGGACCAGAGTGCCGCGCAGGACGTCGCCTCGCCGCTGCCGCCGCCGCGCAGCCAGCGCGGCTTCTTGTGGCCGGTGCGGGGCGAGGTGATCGAGGCGTTCGGCACCAGCGCCGCCGGCCGCCGCCAGGACGGCATCGCGATCGCCGCCAGCACCGGCACCCCGGTGCGCGCCGCCGACAATGGCGTCGTGGTCTATGCCGGCGAGGCGCTGCGCGGCTATGGCCAGATGATGCTGATCCGCCACGCCGACGGCTATGTCAGCGCCTATGCTCACAACTCGGCCTTGCTCGCCGCGGAAGGCCAGGTGGTCCGGCGCGGCGAGGTGATCGCGCGGGTCGGCGACAGCGGCGACGTCGCGCGCAGCCAGCTGCATTTCGAGCTGCGCCGTGGCACCAAGCCGATCGACCCCATGACCGTCCTGGTCGAGGACCGGCGCACCCTGGCGAGCGGCTAGGCCAGCGGCTGCGGCTACGCCAGCGCGCCGGAGCATGCGGTCCGGCGACCCTTGGCCGCAGCCGGCGATCGACACGCAAATAGGGTGGCATGGCTGGCGGGCTTGTGGCTAAGCTCTCCGGATCAAGCTCAGCACGGAACGTGCGCAGGGAGGTGGGGCATGGCACGAGTTGCATTGGTCACGGGCGGCACGCGCGGCATCGGCGAGGCGATCTCGGTGGCGCTCAAGGCGGCCGGCTGCCAGGTGGCGGCGACCTATGGCGGCAATGACGAGGCGGCCAAGGCATTCAGTGACCAGCACGGCGTGCGGACCTTCAAGTGGGATGTCGCCGATTTCGAGGCTTGCAAGGCGGGGATCGCCCAGGTCGAGCAAGCGCTGGGACCGATCGACATCCTGGTCAACAATGCCGGCATCACCCGTGACACGACCCTGCACCGCATGAAGCCCGAGCAGTGGCGCGAGGTGATCAGCACCAACCTCGATTCCGTGTTCAACATGACCCGCAACGTGATCGACGGCATGCGCGAGCGCAGCTTTGGCCGGATCATCTCGATCAGCTCGGTCAATGGCCAGAAGGGCCAGTTCGGCCAGGCCAACTATGCAGCCGCCAAGGCCGGCCTGATCGGCTTCACCAAGGCGGTGGCGCAAGAGAACGCGGCCAAGGGCATCACGGTCAATGTCGTGGCGCCCGGCTACATCGCGACCGAAATGGTCAAGGCCGTGCCCGAGGACGTGCTCAAGGCCAAGATCCTGCCGCTGATCCCGGTCGGCCGCCTCGGCGAGCCCGAGGAGATCGGTCGCTGCGTGGTGTTCCTCGCAAGCGACGACGCCGGCTTCATCACCGGCGCCACCTTGAGCGCCAATGGCGGCCAGTACATGGCCTGAGCAACCGCT
>CADEGR010000037.1:17672-25963 GCA_902826935.1 uncultured Alphaproteobacteria bacterium
ACCACTCAGGTCGCCGGCCGAGCGAGCGAGCGGCAACGTTGGTGGGCGCGGGTCATGAGGCGCGGCGGAGCTCGAAGGGTTGCAGCTCGGCAAAGGCGCGGCCGAGGAATTGGCCGGGTGGCTCGGCCGGGCGGAGTTCGGCGGTGCCGATCTTGAGCTCGATCTGCAGCCGGGCCTGGGGGCCAGGCTCGAACAGGGTCTGGCCGAGCAGGGTGGCCAGGCGCTGGCTGGCGACGCGGCCGTCGGCGAGGCCGGTGCCGTGCAGCACCACGCAGAACCGATCGCCGCCGAAACGGGCCGGCAGGTCCTCGGCCCGGCAGTTCTGGGCGAGCAGCCCGCCGATCTGGGCCAACAGCCGGTCCCCGGCGGCATAGCCATAGGCCTGGTTGACCGCCTGCATGCCGCGCACGTCGAAGCAGGCGACCGCCAGCGGCCAGGCCTGATCGCCGGCAGCGGCGATATAGGCGTGCAGGAAGCCATGGGCGTGCAGGCCGGTCAGCCGGTCGCTGGTGGGCGGGCAGGCGGCGGGCTCGCCGCGCGCCCGCAGCTGGCGGCGCAGGCGCTGCTGGCGCACGCAGCCCTGGACCCGCAGGCGCAAGAGCGCTGGCTCGAACGGGGTCGTCAGGATGTCCGAGACACCCCAGCGGAAGGCGAGCGACGGCTCGAGCACGGCCGCCGGCGTCACCAGCAGCACCGGCAGGTCGAACAGCGCCGGCTCGCAGCGGATCGCGCGGCACAGCTCCTGAACGGTCGGATCGTCGTGGCGGGCGGTGATCAGCACCACCTCGATCCCGCCGTGCCGCAGACATTCGAGGGCTGCCGGCACGGTCTCGGCATAGCTGGCGGTGGTGCCGCCGGCGAGCGCGGTCATGACCTGGACCTGCTCGCCGGACGGCGGCCCGACCAGCAGCACCCCGGTCCGGACCTGGCTCGCCAGACCGAACGCCGGTGGCGCCGGGGTCACGCCGAAGCTGGCGAGCAACGCCGTCCGCCGGCGCAGCTCCAGCTCCATCCGCGCCGAGCGCGCCCAGGCCCGCAGCCGGGCATCGAGCTCGAGCTCAGTCAGCGGTTCGGCCCAGAGATCGTCGGCGCCCTGCTCGATCGCCTGACGGCCTTGGGCGGCACTGGCCGAATCGATCGCCGCGATGACGGGCAGGGGCGCGAAGCGGGGCTCGCTGCGCAAACGCCGCAGCAGGGCCAGAGCGCCGTCAGCCGCGGCATCGGCCACGACCAGATCCGCCGGCCGGCCGATCAGGCTCCCGAACGCGGCCTCGGCGCTGGCGCAAGGCTGCAGCTCGCAGCCCCAGCGCTGCAGGCGCTCCCAAAGCGATGCGAGGGCGTGGTCGGGGCGCTGCAGGATAACGAGTCGGATTGGCATTTTGGTCATGCGGCTCAATTCAACGTCGAAGGCGCCATTAGATATTCACGATATGGTTAATATAACCTTAACGCGAAGCTGAATAGCATCACGTGCGCGGTTCAGCTGTGCAGCGTCAGGTGGCGGCGGCGTTCAGCGCGGCCCAATCGACGGTGATGCCATGGCCCGCTCGCTCCGGCGCGATCGCGCGGCCGTCCTGCAGGACCAACGGCTCGGCCATGAAGGCGTCGAGGCCGAAGCCATGCACCTCCAGATAGGAGGCGTTGGGCACGGCCGCGAGCAGATGGACATGCAGATCATGCACGCCATGGGAGGTGACCGGCAGATTGGCGGCCTCCGCCAGGCGCGCGATCTTGAGCCAGGGCGTGATGCCGCCGCAGGTCACCAGATCGGGCTCCGGATAGGCGACGCCGCCCGCCTCGATCAGCGCCTTGAACTCGTAGATGCTGTGCAGGTTCTCGCCGGCCGCGACCGGCAGGCCGCCTTCGGTCATGATCCGGACATGGCCGGCGACATCGTCCGGGATCGTGGGCTCCTCCAGCCAGACCAGATCGTAGGGTGCCAGGGCGCGCGCCGCCCGGATCGCCTCGGCGACGCTCCAGCGCATGTTGGCGTCGACCAGGAGCGGCCGGTCGCCCAGCAGCTGGCGCATCGCCGCGACCCGCTCGACATCCTGGGCCAGCCGGTCGCGGCCGACCTTCATCTTGATCGCCTGGAAGCCCTTGGCGAGATTGGCCTCGGTCTGGCGCAGCAGCTGCTCGGTCGAGAACTGCAGATCGATGCCGCCGGCATAGGCCTTGACGGCCGGATCATGGCCGCCGAGCAGGCGCCAGAGCGGCAGGTTCTGCCGGCGCGCCGCCAGATCCCAAAGCGCCACGTCGAGCGCGGCGATGGCGAAGGCCGCCAGGCCGCCACGGCCGACGAAATGCAGGCGCCACCACATGCGCTGCCAGAGCGCCTCGATGCGGCTGGCGTCCTGGCCCAGCAGCAGCGGCTTCAGATCATGCTCGATCAGCGCCAGGATCGCTTGGGCGCCGGCATGGACCGTATAGGCGTAGCCTAGCCCCTCGGCGCCGTCCTGGTCGATCAGCCGGACGGTGACCAGGTCGAAATGGGCGATGTCGCCATGGGTCGAGTCCGACAGGGTCGCGGCCAGCGGAATGCGAAAATGCCGGCTTTCGATGGCCTGCAGCGTCATCTGGCGTGCTCGCCGCTAACCATGGCCCAGCGCCTACAGCCGGTTGCTGTTGAAGGTGTCGCAGGCGTCCATCGAGCCGGTCTGGGCGCCGATCGTGAACCAGCGCATGCGCTGCTCGGCGCTGCCATGGGTGAAGCTGTCGGGCACGACATAGCCTTGCGCCTGGCGCTGCAGCCGGTCGTCGCCGATCGCATTGGCCGCCCCCAGCGCCTCCTCCAGATCGCCCTGCTCGAGCAGCTGGCCCTGCTTGGCCAGCGCATTGGCCCAGACGCCGGCGAAGCAATCCGCCTGCAGCTCCAGCATGACCGAGAGCTGATTGCCCTGGACCTCGCTGGCCTGGCTGCGCGCCTGGTTGACCTGGTCGGCGATGCCCAGGAGGTTCTGGACATGGTGGCCGATCTCATGGGCGATGACATAGGCACGGGCGAAATCGCCCTCGGCGCCGAAGCGGGCATGCAGCTCGTCGAAGAAGCTGGTGTCGAGATAGACCTTGCGGTCGCCCGGGCAGTAGAACGGACCCGCAGCCGCGCTGGCATAGCCGCAGGCGGACTGGACCGCGCCATTGAACAGCACCAATTGCGGCTCCTCGTAGCGCCGGCCGGCGGCCGCGAAGCGCTGCTGCCAGACTGCCTCGGTCTCGCCCAGCACGGCCGCGACGAAGGCCCCTGCCTGGTCGTCAGGCGCACCGGATTGCGGCGCCGGCTGGTCGGCCGGCGCCATCGGGCCCTCGCTCAGGCCGCTCAGGAGGAAGCTCGGATCGACGCCGAACAGCATCGCGATCAGCGCGATCGCAAGGATGCCGAGCCCGCCGCCGACGCTGCGCCCGCCGATCGGGATGCGCATGCCGCCCGGCAGGCCGCCGCCCCCGCCGCGTCGGTCCTCGATATTCTGGCTTCGCCTGCCCAACTGCCACCGCATCGCCCGCTCCCGAATGCCGGCCCGAAGGCTCCATGGTCCAACAATGCGGCGGTGGCAGCAAAAGATCCAGCGGGCCGCGGCTCAGCCCGCCTTGGCCGGCACCAGCTGCCACACCTTGCCGGTCTGGCCGACCGGAATGCCCTGCGCGGTGGTCAGCAGATAGAGCTCGCCGGCGGCGTCCTCGCCGAGGCTGTGCAGCCGCTGGTCGATCTGGATCAGACGGACCATCGGCCAGAGCGCTCCCTGGGCGGCCGGCGGCGTGGCCAGGAACAGCTGGCCCGATGGCTCGGCCAAGGTCGTGCTGAAGTCGCCGATCACCAGCTTGCCCTGGAGCGCCGGCAAGGCAGCGCCGCGATAGAGGAACCCGCCGATGGTGGCGGTGCCCAGGGGCTCGGCTTCGACCTTGGCCTCGCGGCGCTGCACCGACCAGTTGGGATATTCGACGATCGGAGCCGCAATCGGCTCGCCCTGCGCCCCATGGTCGGGGCAGGTCGCGGGCGGCGCGAAGGCACGCGCCCGATCATAGCAGTGGCTGCCCTCCCGAATGGCCCAGCCAAAGTTGCCAGGGCCTTCGACCCGGTAGATCGTCTCCCAGAAGGATTCCGCGACACCGCTCACGAACATGGCGTGGTCGCCGCTCCGGTCGAAGGCGATGCGGAACGGGTTGCGAAAGCCCCAGGCGTAGATCTCGGGCCGGCCGAGCCTGCCGTCGGAGAAGGGGTTGGTCGGCGGGATGGCATAGCCGGGCTGGCCGCGATCGACGTCGAGGCGCAGGATCTTGCCGTAGAGCAGGCTCAGATCCTGGGCATAGCTGTCATAGTGGTGGAAGCGTTTCGGGATCGTGAAGGGGTCTTCCGGGATCACGTCGACCCGCTCGTTCGGATCGCCGGCCGCCGCCGGCGGCGCCACATAGACGTCCGGCACGCCATGCACCCCGCCGCCGTCGCCCAGGCCGACATAGAGATAGCCATCCGGGCCGAAGGCGAGCCCGCCGCCATTGTGTTTGCGATTGACCCAATCCAGCTCCAGCAGCACGCGCTCCGAGCTGGCATCGGCCCGGTTCGGATCGGTCGCCGACACGCGGAACTCCGATAGCCGGCGGGTGTAGGCGGTGGCGCCGGTGAACGGCGAGCCTTGGCGCAGCTTGGCGCTGTAGGTCACATAGACCAGGCCGTTGTCGGCGAACTTCGGATGGAACGCCATGCCGAGCAGGCCGCGCTCGTCGAAGGCCTGGAGCAAGGTCACCATGCGCGCGCGCAGATCGAGGAACGGCGTCGCCAGCCGCTTGCCGGCGGCATCGATGACATAGACCTCGCCCGCCTGCTCGCCGACGAAGCGGCGCCGGCTGCCGTCGTCGGGCGCCACCAGGAAGATCGGCGCGCTGAAACCCTCGGCGAGCAGCCGGACCGCGACCGGCGGCGCATCCGTTGCCAGGGCAGCGCGCGTGAGCTCGGCGAGGCCAAGGATCAATGCCGCCGCGAACCGGCCGGCCCGGGTCTTGTTCATGCTTCCTCCCCAGCTTGGCATCGCCATCGCGCTTGGTCGTCGCGCTTGGTCCAGCTTGCTCGACTGTGGGGCAGGGGCGTCGAGCGAATCAAGACGACACCTGACCGTCCGCACTCGGCTGCTAGCCCGTGGCGCAGCCGGGATCGGCTTGATCTGCGACCCTTACATCGTATCCTATGAGTTAAGCAGGGGCGCCACGGCGTGACCCGGGGCGAGGTGGGGGGCTTGCGTGCGATCGACCCGAGAACCGGCCTGGGGCAGCGCGCTGGCCGCCGCCAAGCGCCTCTGCCACCAGCCATGAGCACGGGCGATGTCGTCGCCGGCTCCGGCGCCGCTGGCTACCAGCACATCGTCCGGCTGGCCGATGTCCAGAAATATTTCGGCGCGGTCCAGGCGCTGAAGAACATCAACCTGGCGATCGGCCGCAACGAGATCGTCGGGCTGATCGGCGACAACGGGGCCGGCAAGTCGACCCTGATCAAGACCCTGACCGGTGTGCTGAAGCCGAGCGCCGGCCGGATCTTCATCCGCGAGGAGGAGGTCGATCTAGATGACTACTCGGTCCACATGGCGCACAAGCTGGCGATCCAGACCGTGTTCCAGGACAAGAGCCTGGGCGAGAAGCAGCCGCTCTGGCGCAATTTCTTCGTCGGCCGGCAGATCACCAACCGCTTAGGCTTCATCGACATCAAGCAGGAAAAGGCGATCGCCGAGGAGATCCTGAAGAAGGCGATCGGCTTTCGCGGGGCCGGGATCACGGTCGAGAGCACCGTCAAGCAGCTCTCGGGCGGCGAGCGCCAGGGCATCGCGATCGGCCGGGCAATGCATTTCAAGGCGGATCTGATCATCCTGGACGAGCCGACCGTGGCGCTGGCGGTCAAGGAGGTGAGGAAGGTCCTGGACTTCGTCCGGCGGATCAAGACGCAAGGCCATGCCTGCATCTATATCGAGCACAATCTCGCCCATGTGCATGAGGTCGCCGATCGGCTGGTGGTCCTGGATCGGGGCGAGATCGTGGCCGAGGTCAGGCCGGAGGACATGACCGTGCCCGAGCTGACCGAATATCTCATCGATCTGCAGCAGAGCCACTGAGCCCGCCATGGCCGCACCCGCCGCCATCCGCCGCCTGGACGCCCTGCCGATCATCCTGGTGTTCGGTCTCTTGCTGCTGCTGTTCATGGCGACGGCGCCGAACGTGTTCCTGGCGCCCAACATCTACACGACCTTCCTCTCGACCCTGCCGCCTTTGATCCTCCTGGCCATGGGCCTGACCTTCGTGATCGGCGCCGGCGAGATCGATCTGTCCTTCCCCTCGGTCCTAGCGTTTTCCGGCTTCGTGTTCGCGATCCTGTTCAAGGAGTACCAGCTGGGCTGGCTGGCCTTCCTGATCGGCCTGCTGTCGGGCGTCCTGGTCGGCTGGATCAACGGCCTGCTGGTGGCGCGGCTCGGCATCCCATCCTTCATCGCGACGCTCGGCACCCAGTTCTTCTGGGCGGGCATGGCGACGGTGCTCTCGGGCGGCAAGTCCTATGCCTTGCGCGGCGCCGAGGACAGCTCGGTCTGGGGCTGGCTGGTCGGCCGCTTCCAGTTCGGCGGCGACGACTATGCCTGGTTCAACCAGATCTCGATCCAGGCCCTCTGGACCGCCCTGATCGTTGCGACCCTCTGGCTGATCCTGAACCGGCACCGCTTCGGCGAGCACGTCCTGTTCATCGGCGATTCCAACGACGTGGCCCAGGTCGTTGGGATCGACGTCGCCAAGGAGAAGATCCGGCTGTTCACCCTGATGGGCGGCTTGGCCGCCCTGGCCGCGATCCTCCTGACGCTCGAGAACAAGAACTATTTCGGCAATCAGGGCCAGGGCTACCTCTTGCTGGCGATCGCCGCGGTCCTGATCGGCGGCACCTCGATCTTCGGCGGCCGGGCGACCATCCTGGGCTCGCTGTTCGGCTGCTTCATCGTGATGGTGATCGAGACCGGCCTGGTCGCCTCCGGCTTGGAGGGCTCCTGGGTCAGGACCGTTCAGGGCCTGGTGTTCCTGGTCGCGATCATCTTCTATCTGTTCGTCGACGAGCCGCAGCGGCGGGCTGCCTTGTGGCAGAAGCTGGCCATCGGCGGCAGCGCCCGCCCGCAGCCATGACCGCAGCCAAGCCCCGGCCAAGGGGGCGCCAACCGGGCCGAGGCCCCAAGGATCAGGAGAGGACCATGCAGCTTGCCAGATTGCTCCTAGCCGGCGTCGCCGCGATCGGTCTGCTGGGCGGGACCGCCGCCGCGGCCGAGAAGCCGGGCGCGGGGGTCACGATCTATATGCAGATGGGCGGCAATCCGGGCGACGGCGCCACGCTCGCCCGCCAGACCGGGGCCGCGGCCGCCGCCGAGGCCTTGGGCGTGGATCAGCTGAACGAGCAGTTCTCCGCCTGGGCGCCCGAGAAGATGATCGAGCAGTTCAAGCAGGCGCTGGCGGCCAACCCGTCCTGCATCGTGATCATGGGCCATCCCGGCGCCGACGCCTTCAAGGATCTGGTCGCCGAGGCGGTCGGCAAGGGCGTCGTCGTGACCCACGGCAACTCGCCGCTCACGCCGCTGATGCAGGAGTTCGGGCCGCGGGGCTTCGGCTATGCCGGCGTCGATCTTTATGCCGGCGGGGCGCTGACCGCCCAGGAGATGATCAAGGTTGGCGGCCTCAAGTCCGGCGACAGGGCCATGGTCTATGGCGTGTTCAGCCAGGCCGAGCGCGGCCTGTCCGAGAAGGGCCTGGCCGACACGCTGGAACAGGCCGGCCTGAGCGTCGATCGCCTGGAGATCACCCAGGAAGCCAATTCGGATGCCTCGCTCGCCGTGCCGGTCCTGGCCGCCTATGTCCAGAACAACCCGGACCTTAAGGCGATCGGCACGCAGCATGGCGGCATCACCAGCGTGCTCGCCGAGGTCCTGAAGAAGGCCGGCAAGAAGCCCGGCGAGATCACCGTCGGCGGCATCGACCTGGCGCCCGCGACCATCGACGGGCTGCAGTCCGGCTATGTCAATTTGACCTTGGACCAGCTGCTCTATCTGCAGGGCTTCATGCCGGTCCTGCAATGCGTCATGACCGCCAAGTACAAGATGCCGGGCCTGAACCTGAACACCGGCGCTGGCGTCGTGACTTCCGAAACCATTGGCGAGCTGGTGCCGCTGATCGATGCCGGCATCCGATAGTATATTTTTGCTATGCCACCGGTGCCCTGAGCATCGGTGGCAACTGCAAGGAACATTTGGGTAAGATGAACTCAGGTTGCGCCTGCAGCTTTTTTT
>CADEGR010000037.1:26063-34872 GCA_902826935.1 uncultured Alphaproteobacteria bacterium
AGCATATGTTCTGCCCCGCGCAACTGAGCGCGAACAGCGCCAATAGGATCGCCAAAGATCCAGGGATGACGTTGATCGGTCATGGGAGGTCGACCTTATCAGCGGGCTCTGGCACATAGGTGACGCAACCCGAAGATAGTCATGCGTTTTCAAAATCATCAACTTGCTTAGGCCGACCACGCGTCGCCTGAGCGATCTTGGCGATCAGCTTGAGGCCGAAACCGCCGTCCTCGATCTGAGAATTGTGCCCCGAGCTCAAGGTTCTGCCGTGCCAGCGCCATAGGCTTCACGCCAGTCGTCTTCAACTTTAGACGCCTGAGCTGGCTGCGATGTATGGCGGCCGCCTGGGCATCAGGTACAAGCACCCAAAGATCGACGCCTAGCGCCTTCTGAGTCGCAACCCTCATTCCTCCGCCTGGTTGGCCGCACCCGTAATTCAGCTGCAACCCTACCCATTCAGGCCCACCAACGGCGGCAAGGCGGGCCTCAACAATCGCTGGATTAGCCGATTCCAGCTAGGCGCTGCCGATCAGGATGCCGGTGGCGAACACCAAAGCGCCGCCCAGAACCACCTGGAAGGCCGCGCGGAAGAACGGCGTCTCCATGTAACGGTTCTGGATCCAGGCGATCGCCCAGAGCTCGAAGAACACGATCGTGAAGGCGATCGAGGTCGCGGTCCAGAAATGCGGGATCAGGTAGGGCAGGGCATGGCCAAGCCCGCCGATCGCGGTCATCACGCCCGAGGCGACACCGCGCTTGAAGGGCGAGCCGCGGCCCGACAATTCGCCATCATCCGAGGCGGCTTCGGTGAAGCCCATCGAGATGCCGGCACCGAGCGAGGCGGCGAGGCCGACCAGGAAGGTCTGCCAGGTGTCGCCGGTCGCGAAGGCGGCGGCGAAGATCGGCGCCAGGGTCGAGACCGAGCCGTCCATCAGGCCGGCCAGGCCCGGCTGCACCCAGGTCAGGACGAACTGGCGGTGCGCCTGGCGGTCCTCCTCGGCGCGCGCCGCGGCCGGCAGGTGCTCCTGCTCCAGCCGGTCGGCGGTGCGCTCATGGCCGGCCTCGGCCAGCGCCAGCTCGCCCAGCAGCTTGCGGGTGTCGGCGTCACGCGCATGCTGGGCCGCCTTGAGGTAGAATTGCTGAGCGCTCGCCTCCATCGACGCCGCCTCGTCGCGGATCCGCTCGATGCCCAGGTTCTTGATCAGCCAGGTCGGGCTGCGGTGATAGAAGCCGGCGACATGCTCGCGCCGGATCAGCGGGATGATGTCGCCAAAGCGCCGCTTGTGGAGCTCGATGAGCCGTTGCCGGTGGCCTTCTTCCTCCGCCGCCATGGCCTCGAATACCTTGGCCGAGCCCGGAAACTCGACGCGGAGATGCTGGGCATAGGTCAGATAGATGCGCGCGTCGTCTTCCTCGGCCGAAATCGCGAGCGCCAGGATCTCCTGCTCGCTCAGATCGCCAAAGCGGCGCTTCGACGAGAAGCCGGGGATCATCGGCCGGATCCCGCCATCTGGCGCGCCTGCGCTGGTGCCCGGTTGCGGCTGATGCCGTCGGCTCGGCGGGTCTCGACAAAGGTGGCGGTGCCACCTGACTTGAGCTGATGCAGCGCTCGATCTCCAAGATCAGGGCTGCTCAGGCCCAGCCAACGAGCGGCACAAGAAATAGAATAGTTCTAGCCTGGCGCAAAGGCCGCACGGCAAGGCAGGGCAGATTGCCGTGCCACAAGCCCCGCTTGATGGGCAACCGTCCCCGCGCTTGGCATCGTCAGGGCGGTGCGCCTGATCCAGCCCATGGCCATGATCTGCCATGCCTGGCTCGGCCCGTCGAGGCCTTGGCGCCCCATCGAGCCTAGCTCGGACTTCCGCCGCGGCATCGGCCAAAGCCGGCTTGGGGGGCCGCAGCCACAATCCCGATCAGCTGATCGAGCGGCTCCAGGCCGTGGTCGCTGAACCAGCCAGCTGGTCACCTTGCCGGCTCGCCAACAGCGGCACACGGTTCCTGCGCGCCATACCGTCAGCGCGACGCCACCGCTGCTGCGCTGGGCCATCACCCGATCATCGCGCGGCCCAATCGTTCGTCGCTAAGCTGCGTTGCTGTGCAGGTCGGCTCCAAAAACCGGAGCGCAGCGGAGTTCCCCGGTCTGGCCGCCGGTTGGGCCACGCACCTCTGAACCGACGGCTCGTGGCTAGCGCCACTCGATTCTTTCAGTCGGCTGCACCGACCGGGATCCGCCGTTCGGCATGTTCCACGAAGGTGGCGTTGCCGCGAACCGGCTTAGGTCCGACCAGCTCATCCGCCCAGAACGTCTCGAGCTGGCGCAGCTGGCTATTGAGCCGCCCGATCGGATTGAGCTCGGGATGCGTGTCCAGGCTCGAGCGGTGTCGGCGCAGCATCGCTGCGATGCTGGCGCACAGATCCAGCCCCTTGCCGGACAGCTTGATCCGCACCACGCGGCGGTCGCGCTGCGAGCGCTGCTGCTCGACATAGCCGGCTTCGATCAGCTTCTTCAGATTGTAGGTCACGTTGGAGCCAAGATAGTAGCCCCGGCTCATCAGCTCGCCGACGCTCATCTCCTCCTCGCCGATATTCGCGAGCAGGAGGCCTTGCACATTGTTGATGTCGCTGATGCCAAGCCGTTCCAACTCGGCGCGCAGCACGTCCAAGAAGCGTCGGTGGAGGCGCTCGATCAAGCTGATCGTTTCAGCATAGTCGTTCAATGACACGGACGATCCCATCTCTTGGCGTTGGCGATCGACGCGACGTTTCCTCCTCACCAGGTGCCTGTCTTACATGCCGCAATAGGTTAGGTAAACTGTTAAATTTCAACCTTAAGTAACATCAGCCTGCTTCGATCTGTTCTAGCGTGCCGAGCCGTGGCCGGTGCTGGGCGCGCCGGTACACGATCTCCGGCGCCACGATCAGGTCGGTCAGGAAGGGCGCGAAATCGAAGAAAACTTCGGCGATGATCGCGGTCTCGCCCTCGCGCAGCTCGAAGTCGTCGGGCAGGTCGGCCGGATCGCCGGGCGCGCCAATTCGGCTGGTCGATACCAGATCGCCGGCGCCCGCGCGCTGCCAGGCGACCGTGGCGCCGTCGCCGTCCACGTTGGTCACCGAGGTGACGATGACCACGCCGCTGCCGGTCAGATCGAACGGCAGCGCAACCTGATCGGCGGCGAGGAACATGTCGTCGAGGTCGGTCTCGCTGATGGTTTCGGCGCGCGAGACCAAATCGGACATCGTGACCGCGACCCGGTCGACCTTCTGATGCAGCAGGATGTACCGGCCAAGCTCGGCGCTGGCCAGCATCAGCATGAAGATGATCGGCACCGTCAGGCCGAACTCGACCGCGCTGGCGCCGCTGCTGCCGAGTGGCCGGGCTGCCAGGCGTCTCAACCTTGCGTGCCAGGTCCACAGGCGCTGCGGCGCGCGCCCGCTCGCCGCGATTGACAATTGGCGGTTCATGCCTGTTAGCCTCCCGGCCCAGCTTTACTCTTCGAACGGCTCATTGCGCACGGCGACATGCGCCTCTAGGGTGATCTTATCGCCGAAGAATGGTTGAAACAGCGGGATCATAATCGACCAATCGTAAGTCAATTGATAAACGACGACGTCGCCCGGGCCGCCCAGGCCGGCGGCGCCCATGTCGGCGTCCCAGGCGCCATTGCCGTTGGCATCCGTGAACGGTTCACCCTGATCGTGGCTGCCATTGCCGTTCTGGTCGGTGAACGGCTCTGGCTGGCCGACATCGCTGAAATTGTCGTAGACCAAGGTCGTCATCTCGACATCGTCCGGATTGATCACGCCGAACGAATTGTCCTCGATGATCAGCTGGATCATTTCTTCGCGGGTCAGGCCTTCAGGCACCGCCCCGGTAATGGCGTAGCGTGACGCTTCGCGCGCGCCGCCTTCCAGGATCGTCTGCACGAACATGATGCCCGAGAACTCCAGGATCGCGCAGATCATGGCGATCGCGGCCGGACCGACCAGGCCGAACTCGACCATGGCTTGGCCTTGCTCAGCGCGAACGATCCCAGGCCCGCTCGAGCGGCTGCGCCATCGGCGCCACGATAGGCATGCGAGGCTCATCGGCATTTACGCTTCCTTAAGGTTACCGCGTCAGAATTGCGTCGCTCGTTGGTTGAGCTGGAGGTTTTCTTATGTCGATAGTCGTCAATCGTCGCTGGTCGACCACCCTGGCCGGCAGCCTCATGCTGGCCCTGGCCGCCTGCGCATCGAATTCCGTCAAGACGCCGATGGCGCCGGGGGGCGATCCCGGGGTCACGGCGGCCGAGAAGGAAACCGGCCGCTACGGCACCTTGCTGCGCCTGGCGTCGGCGACGCGCTCCGGTGGCGATCCGGGGGCGGCGGCCCGCATCTATCAGCAGGCCATCGCTTTGGATGGCGACCGGCCGGAGGCCTATCTGCTGCTGGGCGATGCGCTCTTGGACCTGCAGGCCTACGATGAGGCTGCACGGATCTTCGAGTCCTGGTTGCAGCGCGATGACAACAATCTCGCGGCGCACAAGGGCTATGCGCGGGTCATGGTCAGCCTGAATCGGCCGGAGCCTGCCATCTTGCACTACCGCAAGGTGCTGCAGCTGGCGCCCGAGGACCTGCAGGCGCATAACGGCCTGGCGGTCGCGCTCGATCTCGCCGGCCGGCCCGAGGAGGCCGAGACGGCCTATCGCAATGGTCTGAAGCTGGCCCCCGACAGCACGCTGCTGCGCAACAATCTGGGTCTGTCGCTCGCCCTTGCTGGCCGGCAACAGGAGGCGATCGAGCTGCTGCGCAAGGTGGTCGACGAGCCCGGCGCCGGGCCGCGCAATCGGCAGAATCTGGCGCTTGCCTATGGCTTGGCAGGGGACCTTGCCGCGGCCGAAAGGATCGCTCGCCTGGATCTCGACGACGACGCGGTCCGCAAGAACCTCAGCTATTTCTCGATGCTGGCTGGGTTGGATGATCGCCGCAAGCGGGCGACCGCGCTTGGCGTCCAGCGGGCCGATGCCGGCAGCGCCAAGGAGCCTGAGCCACAGCGACGCTTGGCCGCCTTTGCCCTGGACGGCGACGGCATCGAGCTGGGCTTCAAGCTGCCGGCCGGCCGCTGGTTCGTCGAACTCGGCAGCTATCCGGATGAGGCGGCCGCGAATGCCGCCTGGCGCCGCTTGCGTGGCGCGCATGGCGAAGCCTTGCGGGGGTTGACCCGTCTGGCCGGCACCGCACAGGCGCGCCAGCCGCTGCTGGCCGGACCGCTTCGCGACGAGGCCAGTGCTCAGGCGCTTTGCGAGAAGCTGACCAGCCAGGGCGATAGCTGCCACGCCACGCCGCTCTAGGCTGGCGCCATCATGCATGTGCCGCCCGCGCCAGCCTGGCCGCAGGCCGAGCGGAGGATCCATGGTCAGACCGATCAGGCTTGGATCCTCCGCGAGCGCATGGCCGCAGGCGATGCGCTCGCGGACGATCGCAAAGGGCCGGCACATCCACCAGCCAACGGGCGGACGCGAGCACCGCTGATCATTGGACCAAGGTCTCAATTGGTCAGCGCCACCGCGCTGGGTTGCCGCAAGGCCGGGCATGGAGGTCAGCCCGCCGGGCGTGCATCAAGATGGCTCCGTGATCGATCGGACCGATGGCGACGCGAATGCTGATCATACTCGGCTCCCACGCTGGGTTCATCGATCTTCCCGTCGCGTCTGTTCACCGAACCTGCCGCCGGCTCCAGATCACCGTTCTGGAATTCGCCGCAGCTGACGCAGCTGCCGCAGGCGACAAATTGACAATTCGCCTGCTGACTGCGCAGCTGTCCGGTCGTCAGTATGGCGCGATTTCGTTAGCAGAACCCCAACAAGCCGCGCCGCCCGGCTCGAGTTCATTGACGATCCCGGAGATCCGCCAAAGGCATCTGACGCCTTGGTAAATATTCTACTTCAACGTCTCAATTCGCCGGGAGCGCCATGCGGCTCCGTGCGCCTGCACACCACAGCATGTCCAAGGGCAACCTTGGGCGGTGGACGACCTTAGCATGGTCGCAGCCCGAAGCCTCGAGCGCCGGATTCAGCACTGCAGTGACGTCGCGCATAAAATCGTCGAGCCTAGTCGACAGATAAAAATGACAATGATCTTCAAATAGCGAATTCAATTTGCCAGGCTATAGCTGAATCTGGTGGGGAGGTGGTGGCGGCGCAGCGCTTGCCAGATCGGCAGATGGGATGGCTCGGCCGGCTTGATGATTTCGAACGTCTCCGCTGCAGATGGCTCATGCATGGTCGTTCGTCCGTGCGCTGCCGTCCGTCCATGGTGATATCAATGCCGATCTCACTAAGCTGGCCCGGCAATCTTGCGCCGGAGGCTTGCGGATCAGTTCGTTCCGGTGGATGTCTGGCATTTCTGGTCGAGCCCGGCACGGGCCGAGGGGCGGCAGATCCGGACGCAGACTTGGGCAGGTGATCTTCGGCTGCAGCGAGTGCTGACGCTTCCATGAGATTGATCAGCACAGAAATGACCAGCACGCGGCCGTTGCCGACATGGGGTGCAGTATGCTTGTTTGCGACCGTGAGGTCGGCCATGCCTTCTATCCCGACCTGCAGATTATATTGATCGACTATTTGACATTGACCCGCTGAATTCGCCGTTTGGGCCTCAAAGTACCGCATCGCTTCGTCGACCTAATCGCTCCAGGATCGCATTGCAGTTGCCAGCCGGTCACTTCGACCCCAGGTCTGGAGCCTGTGGCAAAGCGTCTTGTGGCTGATGTCGGTGTCGGTCAGCGAGCGCCAATTGTGGCAAAGGAGCACGACATGGCGATGACGCGGCGAACGGTCCTCGAGCAGAGCCTCGCGGCCACGGCGGCGACCCTGCTGCCAACAGCTGGCGGCCATGCGCAGCAAGGCGAGATGCCGACGCGGGTGATTCCGTCCTCTGGCGCAGCGATTCCGGCGGTCGGGCTCGGCACCTGGATCACCTTCAATGTTGGTGACGATCCCGTGCTGCGCGACGAATGCGCCGACGTGATGGCGGCCTTCTTCGCGGGCGGTGGTGCCATGATCGACTCCTCGCCGATGTACGGCTCGGCCCAGCCGGTCGTCGGCTACGGCCTGGAAAAGCTGGGCCGCAAGGAGGACGTGTTTGCCACCGACAAGGTCTGGATCTCGTCCGGTGCCGAAGGGCCGGTGCAGATCGAGCAGTCACGCCGCCATTGGGGCGTGGAGCGCTTCGATCTGCTGCAGGTGCACAACCTCGTCGCCTGGGAGCCGCATCTGAAGACGCTTCACGACATGAAGGCTGCGGGCAGCCTTCGCTATTTGGGGATCACCACCTCGGAGGGCAGGCGCCACGATCTGTTCGAGGAGGTCATGCGCAACGAGCCGCTCGACTTCATCCAGGTCAGCTACAACATCGTTGATCGCGAGGCTGAGGCGCGCATCCTGCCGCTCGCCCAGGAGCGCGGCATCGGCGTGATCGTCAACCGGCCGTTCCAGCAGGGCTATCTGATCCGGCGGCTGGCAAGCGAGCCCGTGCCGGACTGGGCGGCCGAGATCGGCGCATCAAGCTGGGCACAGATCATCCTGAAATTCATCCTCTCCCATCCGGCGGTCACGGTCGCCATTCCTGCGACCACGCGCATCGATCACGTGCGGGAAAATCTCGCCGCCGCTGGCGGGCCGATGCCGGACGAGGCGATGCGCAGGCAGATGGCAGCCTACGTCGCGGATCTTTGATGGCGGAGTGGTCGACCTATCGCCTCGACGACTTCCTGCTGTTCTCGCCGCGGGCCTATTGGCGTCTGTTCGAGCTGCAGAATGCCGAGCTCTGGCCTATCCAGATCATGGCCCTGATGCTCGGCCTTTTGATCGTGCGGCTCATCCTGCGTCCGCGTCCAGGGTCCGACCAGGCGATCGCGGCGTTTCTGGTTGCCGCCTGGGTCGCGGTCGGCTGGGCGTTTCTCTGGCAGCGCTATGCGACGATCAACTGGGCCGTCATCTACGTGGTGCCCGCCTTCATGGTTCAGGCCCTGCTACTGCTCGTCTTCGGCACTCTGACCCGCGATCTCCGCTTTCATGCGGCGCGCCGAGCACCGGAAATGACCGGCCTTGCCCTTTTCCTCTACGCGCTCCTGCTTCATCCTTTGGCTGCTCTGCTGTTCGGCCGGCCCTTCGCGGCAGCCGAGGTTGTCGGCATCGCTCCCGATCCGACGGCGATCGCGACCCTCGGCCTTCTGCTGATGGCATCGACCACGCGGCTGATCTGGCTGCTCCTGCCGATCCCCATCGTCTGGTGCCTCCTGAGCGCGGTGACGCTGCTGGCCATGGCCGCATCCGACGCCTGGATTCCGCTCTCGGCCGTTGCGATCGCCGTCCTGTCCGGCATCGGCCCTCTTGGCATCGAGGCCGTCACGCGGCGGCGCCGGTGCGCGCAGACCGGGTCTGATGATCGACCATCGCGGGCGATTCATGGATTGGAGCATCACTCTCCAGCACCGCCACCATGAACAGGGCGAAATCGATCCGTCGTGTCCTGCTGCTGGCGAGCCGTGATCGCCGACATTTCGGCTCCACGGCGATCGAGACCTTCGCGCCCGATATGGCGGTCTTCCGGCGCGGCCGGGAGTTTGACTATCGAGATCCGGGTCGGCCAGCCAGAGGCGTGAAAAGAGCATTCCGCCTGCTTGGCTCAATCAATGGCTACTGGTGCACCGACGATGCCAACGTTCCTCTAGCTAGGCTTAAAACCCAATCAATCTATTGATTTAGTTGTTAGTTCATGATTCAACTGGTCGCCATTTCAGAAGATCACGGACGATGGCGGACGAATA
>CADEGR010000038.1 GCA_902826935.1 uncultured Alphaproteobacteria bacterium
CAGCCAGGTACATCGCTATTCAAGTCGACCTGCTTCCATTTCGGGTGATACGGTTCTTCCATCAGTTCGGAAAAATTCTGCGCGAACCGATCCACGAAATTGACTACCTTGCCGTAGCGCGTGTTGGACTCCTGCCAATTATAGACCGCCATAACCGAAGGCACCGCCACGGTTGCGACTTCCGGGCCGGCCGCGATGAGATCCGGATAGTCATCGTTCGTAAAGTCAGCAGCTACATAAGGCTTGCCAATAACATCGATCGGGATCGGCAGGAGGTGTAGATTGTCCTCTTTCTTGATGTCGCCCAGCACCTTCATTGGCTTGCCTGACAGGCGCACCCATGCATCGATCTTGCCTTGCTTCAAAGAATCGAGTGCTTTGGAGAAATCTTCGCTAACGATTTCGACAGGGACCTGAAGTCGGTCGAAGATGATGCTGGCGGTCATGAATGTGCCCGAAGAGTCTGGACCGAAGTTGACCTTCTTGCCGGTCAGATCATTGATCGACTTGATGTCATTGCGGGCCACAATATGTACTTCTTCATTAAGAAGGCGGGTGATGTAGCGGAGATTGTCTTCGATATTTGGATAGATCTTGGTCTTCTTGTAAAATTCCAGGACATCCGACTGCACGATGGCGATGTCAATGCCACGGAGCAACAGTAGGTCTTCGACCGCCCTTACCGATCCCTTGCCAACAATCGGCAAGACTCGCATGTCGTAGCCATCATCGAGCACCTGAGCCAAGTTGGCGGCAAGCTCGATGTTGGTACCGCCGAAGCTGCCACCCATAACGCCAACTACACCGTTGTTGACGATATCACGCTGGCCATTGATTTCCGCCGCCTGCGCATCGATGTGGCCGAAGAGCAGCAAGGCTGCGGCAAGCAGCGAAGCGACCGGTCTTAGCATGGCGCGATTCCCCTCCGCACGGGATGTTCAATTATTTGCTGATCTGCCGGTATCGAAAGCATAAGGGGCAAGTCATAGGTCGCTTAGGCAAGAGCTGCTGGCCGCAAGTGAGCGCGGCGGAGATTGCACGAAACGCGATCAACATGCAACTTTTGAGCGCAGTCAAGCGGCGCAATCAAGGCGGCGGCAGGGCAAGATGATCGACGAATAAATGTCTTGGGTTGATTGTGTATTTTCTTGTTCTCTTAAGAGGCCAAGACTTTGGTCGGCCGGCTCAATGCTGCCTGCGCGCGAGCCCGCTGGGCGTGCGTCCTGGACCCGCGATCGGCGCGCCACGGGGCGCCTGGCCGGCCGCATCCGCGCCGATCCGGCCGATCGCATAGAGATCGACCAGCTGGCCATCGACCAGGCGGTCGAGGGGCAGCGACGACGGCGGCGCTCCCTGATCGGCGTACAGGACGAGGAGATAGTCGAATTGCCGCCACCAATGATCGAGATTGGCGGGCATGGCCGGCTGGCCCGCCTGGGCCAGCGCCGCTTGCAGCTGGGCGAAGTCGGGCAGGCCGGTCGGCTCGGCCGCCAGCAGATGGCGAAAGGCCGGCGTCAGGCGCAGCGGCTGCTGGCCCGGGACGGCGTAGAGCGCCGAGACCAGCGCCGACTTCTCGATCACCGCCAGCGCCGCCAGATTGCCCAGCTGCGGGCCGTTGTAGAAGAAGTAGTGGCGGCGCGGGCCACCGTGCGGCGGCGCCTGCGCGAAGGCGGCCAGCACGCGGCGGCCCGGCTCGATCGGGGCCACGGCGGCGCGGAGCTCGGCCAGATCCTGCTGCTGGCCGAGCCAGGCCTCGAGCAGCACCGCCTGCCGGACCCCGAACAGCGCCGCCAGGCCCAGGGCCAGGAGCCAGCCGGCGCGCGCATCGGGCATGCGCAGATCGCTCGCCGCCACCAGCAGCAGCGCTAGCACGGTGACGAAGCGCAGATCGAACAGGCCGCCGCCCAGCAAGCCCTTCGGCGCCAGCAGGAAGGCCAGTGCCAGCAGTGCCAGCGCCGGCTGCAGCTCGGGCTTGAGCACGAGATAGCCGCGGTGCAGCCCGAGCACGGCCAGGCCCGCGAGCAGGGCGGCGCTGGCGGCATCGAGCATGGGCGCATGCTGCCCGAGCGGCCCGAGCAGCGCCTTCGCCTTCCACTGCCAGGCGCCGTAGACGACCTCGGCCGGCTGGTCGCTGCCTGGCGTGGCCCAGAGGAACAGGGCAAGCGGGGGCAGGAAGGGCAAGGCGGCGCGCCAGCCGCCGCCGGCCACCAGCTGGCGGCCGAAGGCGGGCAGCCAGGCGCGGCCCGGCGCGCGCGCGGCGTGGGCGCGCTGCAGCTCATAGCCCAGGATGATCAGGCCATAGGCAGCCAGGGCCACGAGATGGCAAAAGAACAGCAGCAGCGCCAGCGCGGTGCCGAGCGCCAGGGCCTCGCCTGGCTGCCTGGGCCGGAGCCTGACCCAGGCCGCCACCGCCAGCAGCAGCAGGCCGACGCCGAGCGAGAAATTGACCAGGCCGGCCATCAAGGGCGTGTGCAGCAGGCCGAAGGCCGCCACCAGCGGCCAGGCGCTCCAGCGGCCGAACAGCGTGCGCTGCAGGCAGGCGACCCCGGCAAGCGTCACTAGCACCACCAGCGCCACGAACAGGCGGGCGGCCAGGGTCAGCGGCATCAGCTTGGCGAGCGCTGGCACCGCCAGATCGAAGGCGAGGTTAGGGATGACCGCGAAGCCGACCTCATAGTAGCGCGCAAGCAGCGGGTCATGGTCGATCGCGCCGATGACGAAGGCGCGCGCCAGATGGTTTGGCAGATCCGCCAGCAAAGGCAGCTCGACCAGCGCCAACGGCAGCAGCAAGGCGAGCGCCACCGCGCCGTAGGCAGCCGCCAGCCGCCAGCCATGGGCGGCCAGGCCGACGACTTCTGGGGGCAGGGCCAGGCGCGTCGACAGCGTTGTCATCCTTCTGCATTACGCTGCGGCTAGTTATAGGAGGCGTCGCAGCAGCTTTGAATAGATTTAACCTTATGAAAAACGATCCTAAGTTGGGTTTGCGATGCTCGCCCATGTGGCTTGCGGCCGTGCCGGCGATCGCCTACAGGCAGTCGATGGCCCTACCTGGCTATGTCGCGGGCAGGCAAGCTGCGGCCTGACAGGGACGGCCAGCCCGGCTAGCCTGGCAGCGCTCGGACTGGCCTTGATCTTGCAGTGCAGAACGCGCACGCAAGTTGTTCGGGAATGGGATTAAACCGTGGCGTCACGTGTTCTATAACGTAGACGAGCGCGCTCGTTCGAGGCGCCGGGGACCGGCTCGTTCACAACCTGAAAAGCTCGCTTGGGGGATCGAATGGTTATCGGGGAGACCATGGGCAGGCCGGCTTGTCGTGCGCCTGCGCCGGATTCTCCAGGTGCATGGGGCGGCGCGCCCGGCGAGGCCCTCCTGGTCGAAGGCCAGCTTGCGGGGCGCGGGCTGGCAGCGTGGCGCCGCTCCTTGATCCGGGCACCGGCTGAGCGAGCCGCCCGCGAGCAGGCCGCGAGCCTGCTGACCGCGGTGCATCACACCGCCGATGCCGAGGCAGCACTGGTGGTGCTGCGCCGTCATGCCGACGATCTGGCCTTCTGGTCGACCTTGCTGCTCGAGCTGGGGCCGAGCGGCAGCGCCCGGCTGCTCGACGAGATCAGCGCCCTGGACGGACCGTCCGACGCCACCGCGCGGGCTTCGGCGCTCGAGCGCAAGCGCGCCCAGGCCACTGCCACAGCACTGCGCCAGCTGTTTGGGAGCGGCCTGGCTCTGGCCTTTGCCGGCGGCGAGCTGGATGACAAGTTCCAAGGCGCCTTCCTCGATGCGGCCGCCTGGGACGATCTGTTCCACATCGTCGCCGACGAGCCCGTGCGGGGCCCGCTGGCCGGCCTGCTTGCCGCCCGGCTGACCGAGCTGGGCGAGGCGCAGGCCAACGGCTTTGCCGAGCTGCTGGGCAAGATCGACTATGCCGCCGCCATGGCGCGCCTGGCAGCACTGGTTCTGGACGATCCCGCGGCCCGCCAAGCGCTGGCCGGCAGCCACCGGCTGTTCGGCCGGCCGGTCGAGCATCAGGTGGGCGCGCATGATGGCTGGGTCGCGACGCTGCTGGCCGAGGAGCTGCCGGCGCTCGATCCGGCCGCGCGGCGGGAGCTGCTGCGCCGGGTGGCGAGCCTGCGCATGATCCATGAGGAATTCCAGCCGCTGCTGCTGCAGCTGCTGATCGAGCCGGAGGTGATGGCCGGGCTGGCGGCGTTGGCAGCGGTCGACCGCCTGACCCCGAACGGGCCGCGCCAGGGCACCCTCGACGAGGTCCGGCCGACCGCCTTCGGGCTGGAGGCGGGCCGCAAGCTGATCGACGTCCTGGTGCGGACCAAGGAAGCCTATGCCGAGCTCGAAGCGGCCGCCTGGGCGTTCGCCCAGGAGATGCTCGAGCGCGCGGCAGGGGCCGGCAGCACGGGCTGCATGGAGCGCTCGGTCGGGCTGTGCGCGGCGCTGCTGTCCCTGATCGGCCAGAGCCGCGTCCGGCTGAGCGGCGACGGCCGGCGGGCGCGGCTGAGCGCTGGCGAGCGGGCGCTGGCCGAGTTCTTGTTCCTCAGCCGCATGCCGTTGGCTGGTGTGGCGGCGCCGGTGCTGGCACCGGGGGCGCTCGATCTGGGCCGTTTCATGCGGCGCGAGGTGCATGCGCTGCCGCTTGTCACCTTCGATCCGGTCGAGTTCGAGCACTGGCTGGCGGACCAGACGCCACGGACCTTGCTCCTGGAGCTGGCGCGGCTGGTTCTGGAGTGGCGGACGGCCTTGGATGGCTACACTCTGGCGGATCGTCCGTCGGCACCGAGCACCCTCCTCGCGGGTTGCCTGGCGGCCATCGAGCAGCATTGGCGCCCGGTGCCCAGGCTTGCCTCGACCGGCTAGCCAAGGATCGCCTGGATGCCTGGCGTTCGATGGGATGACGCTTGCGTCAAGCGTGCCCATGCCAATGCAGCACGTTCGTGCGTGGCGCTAGGGCTGCTCCAGCTCGGTCATGGAGGCGGACACGGTCGCTTGGCTGCCGGGGCCGGCAGCCTACGATCCACCTGATCAGGTCGGCCCAGCGGCCGAGCTGCGCCTTTTAGCTGCGATCGTTGTGGATCTGCCAGGGCAGACGCAGCCGCTGGCGGCCTTGCTCGTCCGAGATCGACGACTGGTCCCAAAAGGCGGTCGGCGCCTCGCCCCGGTTCGGCCCACGCCGGCGTGGCGTGTTCGCCTCGACATATTCGACCTCGGCCGTCCGACGACCGGGCCGTATTCTCTCCACCCTTACCTTCACGCTAAACCTCGCAGCTGGGTTGACGGCCTCAAAGTAGGCGACTTCGATGAGATTCCCAAGACAAAATTCCCTTAGAGGTAGATTTATATGCCAATGATGCAACTATGTCGCGCTACTCAGCTGACCACCGCTGCATAACGCTGGCGCCGCGCAGAAGTTCGCCGATCAAAGCGAAAATGCCGCTCAAAATCGATCGCCGGCACGGCCTCGCCGATCAGCAGCCCTTGCACCTCGTCGCAACCTTCATGCCGCAGGAACTCGAGCTGCTCCTCGGTCTCGACGCCTTCCGCGCAAACCCGGACGGCGAGGTCGCGGCTCAGGCCCAGGATGGCGCGGACAATGGCATCGGCATTGGGCTTGCGGCCGAGGCCGGCGACGAAGCCGCGATCGATCTTGAGCTTGTCGAACTGGAAGCGCAGCAGATAATCCATGCCCGAATAGCGCTTGCCGAAATCATCCATCACGATGCACAGGCCCATGGCCTTGAGCTGCCGCAGCGTGTCCATCGCTGCCTCGGTATTGCGCAGCAGGACGCCCTCGGTGATCTCCAGCTCGATCTGCTCTGGCCCGATCCCGGTATCGATCAGGGTCCGCTCCATCAGGCCGACCAGGTCCCGGTACTGGAACTGGACCGGCGAGATGTTGAGCGCCACCCGGATCTCCGGCCATAGCGCCGCCCGCTGGCAGGCCGAGCGGACCACCCATTCACCCAGCGCCAGGATCAAGCCGGTGGTTTCGGCAAGGCCAATGAACTCGCCGGGCATGATCAGCTTGCGCTTGGGATGGCGCCAGCGCATCAGCGCCTCGGCGCCGACCACGCTGCCGGTCAGGAGCTCCATCTTGGGCTGGTAGAACAGCTCGAACTCGTCGCTCTCCAGGGCCTGGCGCAGATCACGCTCGAGCTGCTTGCGATCGCGCAGGAACGAGTCCATGCCGGGCTCGTAGACCCGATACACGTTGCGGCCTTCATCCTTGGCGCGATAGAGCGCGATGTCCGCCTCCTGAAGCAGGCGGCCGGCCGGCATGTCAGCGTTGTCGGTGGTTGCCACCCCGACGCTGGCGGTCGCCAGGACCTCGTTGCCATCCAGCGCATGCGGCCGGGAGAGCGCGTCGACCACCCGCCGGGCGAGCTGGATCGCGCCCTCCGGCTGGGCCGCACCGGTCTGCAGGATCACGAACTCGTCGCCGCCCAGCCGGGCCACGGTGTCGGTCGCGCGCACCTGCGCCTGGAGGCGCTGGGCGCAGCCCTTGATCAAGAGGTCGCCTGCCGAATGGCCGAGGGTGTCGTTGACATGCTTGAAACGGTCGAGATCGAGGCAGAGCACGCCGATCGCGCCGCCTTGCCGGCGCATGCGCTCGAGCGCCTCGACCACCTTGGTGCGCCACTGCTCGCGATTCGGCAGGCCGGTCAGGGCGTCATGCAAGGCGAGCTGCCGGATCCGCCGCTCGGCCGCGATCTCGGCCGTGATGTCGGTCGCCGTGCCGCGCACGCCGAGCAGGCGGCCGCGGTTGTCGAGCATCGGCGCGCCGGCCACGCGCAGCGTGCGGATCGGGCCATCGGCCGAACGGTATTCGCACAGTGCATCGCGGAACTGCTTGCCTTCCTTCAGGAACTCCACCGGGCCGCCCGGCCGGCCCAGGGAATCGTCGGCATAGCGCAGGAAGCGGCGCAAGGGCTGGCCCAGCATCGCCTCGCTCGGCCGGCCGGTCGACTGCGTGAACTGGTCCGACAGGTAGGTGAGCCGGCCCTTGCTGTCGGTTTCCCAGATCCAGTCCGAGCTGGCATTGGCGACATCGCGAAAGCGCGCCTCGTTGGCGGCAATGGTCCGGGTGTTGTGCCGGACCTTGTGGATCACCAGGAGGCTGAAGCCGATGAACACCAGGCCGGCCATCGACAGCACTGGCGCCACCGACAAGAGGAAGCGCTGGCCGGGCTTGTGCAGCTGCCAGACCAGCGCGCCGAGCTTGGTGCCATCCGGTGCTCGCAGCGGCAGGGCGATCTCGCTCTGCGGCGGCGGCTCGATCAGGAGCGACAGGTTCTGCAGGCTCAAGCCGTCGCCGATCGAGCGCAGCAGATCGTCGGTGAGCCGCTGGGCCACGACCATGATCATGCGCCGGCCACGCGGCAGCGCCACCTGGCTCTTGGGGTCCAGCGACACCGCGCAGACCGCGACCAGCCCGACCCCGCCATCGAGCTTGAGGAAGCCCATGGTCGGCTGCGGCTCCTGCCAGGGCGCCCACTGGGCCTGCTCGATCAGCAGGTCGAGCCCTTGCGCCAGATGCTGCTCGACCTTGTGGCCGACCGGCTCGCCATCAAGCTGGGCGTAGAGCGTGCGCCCGCTCCGGTCGATCACGAAGGCCATGTCGTAGCCTTGCTGCTCGAACAGGAAGCGGCGGATGTTGGATTGCGCCCAGCTCGGCGTGAAGCGCAGGTCCAGATTGCGGACTGCCTCGCTCGACCAGGCGAACTCCTTGGCGGCCCGGCCGATCTGGCGCAGCCGGTCGCGCATGGCGAAGTCGGCCGCTTCCAGCGACTGCTGGATCGCGACCTCGTCCTGCTGCCGGGCGCTGTACCACACCGAGCCGCCGACCAGGGTCAGCGAGAACCCGACCAACGCCACGATCGGAAGCAGGATTCGATCGTTGATCGGTAGCCGCAATGCGTGAAGCTCCTAGCTTGACGAGCCTAATCGCTATAATGGCGGCGCAGCAAAGTACAGAGAAACTTAAAGTTTGAGGGATAATCTACTTTCAATTGAACAGTCACTCAGCTGCGGAACATTGGGTCGGCAAGGCCTGCGCGGCCAGGGCGCTGGCCTGGCCGCCCGGTCATCCTGCCGATCGGCGGCGGACCGGAGCCGCGGCCTTCGGATCGAACAGGGTGGAAAGCTCGGCCAGCATGGCGCCCCCCAGCTGCTCGGGATCGGAGATGGTCACGGCGCGCCGATAGTAGCGGGTGACGTCGTGGCCGATGCCGATCGCCAGAAGCTCGATCGGCGAGCGCTGCTCGATCCAGTCGATCACCTGGCGCAGATGCTGCTCCAGATAGTTGCCGGGATTGGCCGAGAGCGTGCTGTCGTCGACCGGGGCGCCATCCGAGATGACCATCAGGATCCGGCGCTGCTCCATCCGGCCGAGGATCCGCTGATGCGCCCAGAGGATGGCCTCGCCGTCGATGTTCTCCTTGAGCAGCCCTTCGCGCAGCATCAGGCCGAGATTGCGCCGGGCGCGCCGCCAGGGCGTGTCGGCGGCCTTGTAGATGATGTGGCGCAGATCGTTCAGCCGGCCGGGATTGGCGCGCTTGCCCTGGCGCAGCCACTGCTCGCGGCTCTGGCCGCCCTTCCAGCTGCGGGTCGTGAAGCCCAGGATTTCGACCTTGACGCCGCAGCGCTCGAGGGTCCGGGCCAGGATGTCGGCGCACATCGCGGCGACCGCGATCGGCCGGCCGCGCATCGAGCCGGAATTGTCGATCAGGAGGCTGACCACGGTATCCCGGAAGTCGGTGTCCTTCTCGAACTTGTAGGTCAAGGGCTGCTCGGGATTGACCACGACCCGGGTCAGCCGGGCGGTATCCAGGATGCCTTCGTCGAGATCGAACTCCCAGGAGCGCGTCTGCTGGGCGAGCAGGCGGCGCTGCAGCCGGTTGGCCAGCCGGCCGATCATGCCCTGGAAGCGCGCCAGCTGCTGATCCAGCTGGCTGCGCAGCCGGCCCAGCTCGACCGGGCTGCACAGCTCATGCGCCTCGATCGTCTCGTCGAAGGCGGTGGTGAACACCCGGTAGGCCAGCGCCTCGCCGCCCGGCGGCAGGAAATTGGGCGTCTCGAACGGCAGCTCCGCACCCTCGGGATCCTCGCTGCCCTGCTTGGCGTTGGCCGGATCCTGCTGGTCCTCGCTGGCGCCGGCCTCGGCCGAGTCGTCCAGGCTCGCGGCGGTCTCGGTGTCGCGGGCGCTGGCCGGCTCGGACTCCTCGGCCTCGCCCTCGCCACCACCTTCCTCGCTCTGCTCCTCCTCGGCCTCGGCCTCGTCGTCGCTGGCGTCGTCCGCATCCGCCTCGCCCAGATCCTCGGCCAGGCCCAGATGCACCAGCAGCTCGCGCACCCGCTGGGCGAAGGCTGCCTGGTCGCCGAGCTGGCCCTTGAGCTCGCTCCAGTCGCGGCCAGTCCGGGCCTCCAGCCAGCTGCGCCAATTGTCGAGATAGGCCCGGTCCGCCTTGGGCAAGGTGAAGCCCACCAGGTTCTCGCGCGCCAGCAGCTCGACCGCCTCGGCCAAGCCGGCATCGGACGCGCCCGGCGCCGAGGTCGGCATGGCCCGATTCTGGCGCTCGGCATGGGCGCTGGCGAGATTGCTGGCGACGCCGACCATCCGGCTGGCGCCGAGCGCCTCGACCCGGACCTGCTCCAGCGCCTCGAACACCAGCCCTGCCAGCTCGCCCTCGGGACACAAGCGCTGATGCAGCTTGGCGTCGTGGTGGCGCAGCTTGAGCGCGATGCTGTCGCCGATGCCGCGCACCCGGGCGATATCGTGCCCGGCCATGCCGCGCCGCGGCAGCGGCAGGCGGACGGTCGGTCCGCTCGGCTCGCTCGGGGCCGCCCGCTTGCCGTCATTGGCCCGGAAGGTGACCGCGAGATCGGCGCGATCGGCGACCGCGCGGCAGGCCGCGGCGACCGCCCGCTGGAACTGGTCGAGACGTTCCTTGTCGCCCGTGCTGCTGGTCATCGCTCCGGATCCCGGCGCCGGCTGCTCAGGTCAGGGTGGCGCGCGCGGTGCTCTCGGGCAGCTCGCTGCCGAAGCAGCGCTGATAGTATTCGGCCAGGATCGGCCGTTCCGCCTCGTCGCATTTGTTGAGGAAGGTGAGCCGGAAGGCAAACGCGACATCGTCGAAGATGCGCGCGTTCTCGGCCCAGGTCAGCACCGTGCGCGGCGACATCACGGTCGAGATGTCGCCGGCGACGAAGCCCGAGCGCGACAGATCGGCCAGGCTCACCATCTGCGACAGGAGCCGACGGCCGGTGTCGTTCTGGAAGTCCGGACAGCGCGCCAGGACGATCTCGACCTCGGCGTCATGCTCCAGATAGTTCAGCTGGGCCACGATGTTCCAGCGGTCGAGCTGGCCCTGGTTGATCTGCTGGGTGCCGTGGTAGAGCCCGCTGGTGTCGCCCAGGCCCACGGTGTTGGCGGTCGCGAACAGCCGGAACGAGCGGTGCGGCCGCAAGACCCGGTTCTGGTCGAGCAAGGTCAGCCGGCCCTCGACCTCCAGGATGCGCTGGATCACGAACATCACGTCCGGCCGGCCGGCGTCGTACTCGTCGAACACCAGGGCCACCGGATGCTGCAGCGCCCAGGGCAGGATGCCTTCCCGATACTCGGTCACCTGCTTGCCGTCGCGCAGCACGATCGCGTCCTTGCCGACCAGATCGATCCGCGAGATGTGGCTGTCCAGGTTGATCCGCAAGCACGGCCAGTTCAGGCGCGCCGCGATCTGCTCGATATGGGTCGACTTGCCAGTGCCGTGATAGCCCTGGATCATCACCCGCCGATTGTAGGCAAAGCCCGCCAGGATCGCCAAGGTCGTGTCCCGATCGAACCGATAGGCATGGTCGAGGTCGGGCACGTACTCGGTGCTCTGGGCGAAGGCCGGCACCTGCAGGTCGGAATCGATGCCGAAGGTCTGGCGCACCGAGAGCTTGATGTCCGGCTCCGCCGGCAGCTCGTCCAGCGCGGCCAGACGCCTGGGTTCGGTCATCGCAGAATCGGTCTGCACCGTCGTTGGCTCCACGGCTGGTCGGAGAGGTCGCTCAAGCGAATCGGTCGCTTTCCCGCAAGTAAGTATAGGCCTCGATGATCAACTTCAACCGCTCCTCAGCGGCTTTGTCGCCGCCATTAAGGTCCGGATGATGGCGCTTGGCCAGCTCCTTGTAGCGTGAGCGGACCTCCTGCTTGGTCGCTTCCGGCCCAAGCTCGAGCACCGCCAGCATGCGCTCGGTCTTGGTCAGCGGCTGATTGGGCTGGTCCCACTCGGCAGCGCTGGTCCGGCCATCGGTGTTCGGGCCCTGGAACAGGATCTCGAACGGATCCTGCCAGCGCCAGTTCCGGCCGGCCTCCTGCTGGCCAACGCCGAGCTGCCAGGTCGGCCGATGCCAGGTCACGTCCTCGCGCATGTAGGCCTCGATCTCGGCCTGGCTCATGCCCGAGAAGAAGTCCCAGGCACGATTGTACTCGCGCACATGGTCGAGGCAGAAATAGCGGAAGCAGCGCAGCTGATCACGGGCCCGGGGTGCGCGATACTCGCCGAGATGGCTGCAATCCGGCCATTCGCACAAGCGGCCACGCGACCGCTTCGCGCCCGCCAGATCCAGCTCGCGCTCGGCTGCGCGTGTCCGTCGTTGACTCATGTCTGCACTATGGCAATCGCGCTGCGGCGCGACAAGAGCGCCGCCCGCCGCGACCCGCGTCCGAAACGCCGCAGCGCCAAGGCGATGGGCCAGCCGCCTCAGGCCTTGATGCCGCGCAGGCGCTCGTTGCGGCGGCGCAGGAGCTCGAGGACGGTGAGCAGCAGCACCGAGAGCAGAATCAGCATGCTGGCGGCGGCGGCGATGATCGGGCTGATGTTCTCGCGGATGCCGTTGAACATCTGGCGCGGCAAGGTGCGCTCGGCCGGGCCGGTCAGGAACAGCGCCACCACGACCTCGTCGAACGAGGTCACGAACGCGAACAAGGCGCCCGAGATCACGCCCGGCAGGATCAGGGGCAGGACGATCCGGAAGAACACGGTCGCGGGTGGTGCGCCCAGGCTGGCGCCGGCGCGGATCTGGTTGGGATCGAAGCCCTGCAGCGTGGCGCTGACCGTGATCACCACGAACGGCACCGCCAGCACGGTGTGGGCCAGGGTCAGGCCGAGCAGGCTGCCGGTCAGCCCGAAGGGCGCGTAGGCGAAATACACGCCGACCGCCACGATCACCAGCGGCACGACCATGGGCGAGACGATCAGGCCCATCAGCAAGGTGGGCGCCGGCAGGCGCGCGCGGGTCATGCCGAGCGCCGCCAGCGTGCCCAGCACGGTCGCCAGCACGGTGGTGGCGCTGGCCACGATCAGGCTGTTGCGCAGCGCCAGCTGCCAGGGGCCCGAGCTGAAGAACTCCTGGTACCAGCGCAGCGACAGCCCGGGCAGCGGGAAGGTCAGGAAGGTGCCGGCGCTGAACGAGAGCGGCACGATGATCAAGATCGGCAGGATCAGGAAGAACAGGATCAGGAGCGTCACCGCCCAGAGGCCGTAATGGCCCAGCCGCATCGCGAAGCTGGCATGGCCGGCCGGGCGGGCCATGGTCAGCCGAGCTTCAGCCGGTCGATGCCGACCAGCCGGGCGTAGAGGGCGAACAGCAGCAAGGTCGCCAGCAGCAGGACCGCGCCCAGGGCCGAGGCCATGCCCCAGTTGATCGTCTGATTGGTGAAGAAGGCGACGAAATAGCTGACCATCTGGTCGTTGGCGCCGCCGATCAGCGCCGGCGTGATGTAGTAGCCGATCGCCAGGATGAACACGAGCAGGCAGCCAGCCCCGATGCCGGGCACGGTCTGCGGCAGGTAGACCCGCCAGAACGCCCGGACCGGCCCGGCGCCCAGCGAGGCGGCCGCGCGCATGTAGTGGGGCGGCAGGCCGCGCATCACGCTGTAGAGCGGCAGGATCATGAACGGCAGCAGGATATGGGTCATGGCGACGTAGACGCCGAAGCGATTGTAGACCAGCTGCAGAGGCTCGCCGATCAGGCCGAGCTTGATCAGGAGATCGTTGATCACGCCTTCCCGCTGCAGCAGCACGACCCAGGCCGCGGTGCGCACCAGGAGCGAGGTCCAAAACGGCAGCAGCACCAGGATCAGGAGCAGGTTGCTCTGCCGGGGCGGCAGGGCGGCCAGCTGGTAGGCGACCGGATAGCCCAGCAGCAGGCAGAGCACCGTGACCACGAGGGCGATCCAGAAGGTGCGCAGGAAGATGCCCAGATAGATCGCCTGGTCGGCCGGCGCCGCCACGATCCCGCCGTTGGCATCCAGCCGATGGTCGATCGCCGCCAAAAGATAGATCGGCGTCCAGGGTGCAGCCGCGCGCTGGATGATCGCCCAGGTCAGCGGCTCCCCCCATTTCGGATCGAGGCCGGTCAGCGTCGCCCGCCAGCTGCCTTCGGGCGTCTCCGGCAAGGCGCGGGCGGCCGCGAACATCAGGCTGCGAAAGCCCGGCGATTCATACGCCAGGCGCTTGGCCGCGACCGCCAGGGTCTTGTCCTGGTAGCTTTGCCGCAGCTCGGCGGCGAAGCTCGCCAGCACCGCCTCGTCCGGCAGATCCTGGCCCTCCCAGCCCTGGATCAGGCTGGCGGTCTGCGGCATGACCTGGCGCAGCTCGGGATTGTCGATGCTGCGCCAGAGCATGCCGGCGATCGGCCACAGGAAGAACAGCAGCAGATAGAGCAGCAGCGGCGCCACCAGGGCGGCCGCCTGCAGGCGGCGCAGCCGGTTGCTGCGCTGCAGCTGCCGTTGCAGCGACCGGCCGGTCAGGGCCGCGCCGCCAGACCCGACCGCCGGTGCCGCCATCGCCGAAGCTCAGCCTGGCCTATTGCGCCGACCAGGCCGCGAAGCGCTCGGTCAGGGCATCTGTGTTCTCGACCCAGAACTCGGTATCCAGCTGCAGCGACTGCTCGAGATTTTCCGGCGCGGTCGGCAGGTCCTGCAGCAGCGCCTTGTCGATCTGGCCAGCCGCATCCTTGTTGGTCACGCCATAGGCGATCGAGTTCGGCAGCTTGCTCTGGTTCTCCGGCCGGCTGGCGAACTCGATGAACTTCAGCGCCGACTCCTTGTGCGGCGAGTTCTTGAGGATCACCCAGCTGTCGACCGCATAGATGCTCTCGGGCCAGACCACCTTGAAGTTGCGCTTCTCCTCCCGGTTGGCAGCCGAGATGCGGCCGTTATAGGCGGATGTCATGATCACCTCGCCCGAGCCCAGGAGCTGGATCGGCTGGGCGCCCGCCTCCCACCAGATCACGTCGTCCTTGATCTGGTCGAGCTTGGCAAACGCCCGATCGACGCCGGCGGGCGTGCGCAGCAGGTCATAGACCTCGGACGGCTTGGCGCCATCGGCCATAAGCGCGAACTCGAGCGTGTATTTCGGCCCGCGGCGCAGCCCCCGCTTGCCCGGAAATTTGGTCACGTCCCAAAAGTCGGCCCAGCTTTTCGGCCCGTCGCCCGGGATCTTGTCGGCGTCATAGGACACGGCGGTCGACCAGACGATGGCACCCACGCCGCAGTCGTTCACCGCCGCCTCGATGAACTTCTCCTTGCCGCCGAGCGCGCTCCAGTCGATCGGCTCGTACAGGCCCTCCTCGCAGCCCAGGACCAGCTCCTCGGCCTCGACCTGGACGACGTCCCATTCCTGGCCGCCACCCTCGACCTTGGCCCGGATGGCACCCACGCCGCCGTTCCAGTTGTCCTCGATCAGATCGAGGCCGCTCGCCTGCTTGAACGGCTCGAAATAGATGCTGCGCTGGGCGTCCTGGTAGCTGCCGCCCCAGGAGGTCACCGTCAGATCCGCAGCGGCCGGGCTCCGGACGGGTCCGAGCGCCAAAAGCGCGCCGCAGACCGCCGTGAGCATGCCGATTTGCCAGGGCTTCGCCCGCATCCTTGTCTCCCTTCGTGTTTCGTGCACCGGCCGCCCCGGTGGCGGTCCATAGCGTCGCGAAATCCAGGGCCGGGCGCAAGAGCTTGCCTTGCCAGGGGAAAGGGTGCGGCCAAGGCCTTCGCCGCGCAGCGCTCACGGCATGTCGAGCGCCCGGCAATCCTCGATCTGCCAGCCGATCCTGATCCGCTCGCCGGCGGCCAGCTGCAGCCGGCCGGTGGCGTTCGGCACCTTGATGATGAAGTCGTCGCAGCCACAGGTGCGCACCCGGGTGCGAGTATGATCACCGTGGTAGATCAGCTCCTCGACCGCCGCGTCGAAGATGTTGGCGCAGGACCCGGGCGGCGGATTGATCAGCACCCGCTCGGGCCGGAGCGACAGCGAGGAGGCGCTGCCGACGCCCGCCACATTGACCGCCAGCGCCTGGACCTCGCCGCCATCGACCGCGACCGTGCAGCTCTGGCCGTCGACCGCCCGGACCGTGCCGAACAGGCGGTTGTTCTCGCCGATGAACTTCGCCACGAAGGCGTTGTCCGGCCGCTCGTACAGCTCCTGCGGCGTCGCGATCTGCTGGATCCGGCCCTGGTGCATGACCGCGACCCGATCGGACATGGTGAGCGCTTCCGACTGGTCGTGGGTCACGTAGACCACGGTGACGCCCAGCCGGTCGTGGATGTGCTTGACCTCATATTGCATCTGCTCGCGCAGCTGGCGGTCGAGGGCGCCGAGCGGCTCGTCCATCAGGACCAGCTTGGGCTCGAACACCAGCGCGCGCGCGACCGCGACCCGCTGCTGCTGGCCGCCCGAGAGCTGCGCCGGCCGGCGCTGGCCGAACTCGGCCAGCTGGACCATGTCGAGCGCCCGCTTGACCCGCGTTTCGATCTCGGCGCGCGGGATCTTGCGCATCTCCAGCGGGAAGGCGAGGTTCTCGGCGACCGTCATGTGCGGGAACAGGGCGTAGTTCTGGAACACCACGCCGATATCGCGCTTGTGCGGCGGTACGTTGTTGATCGGCCGGCCGTCCAGGATGATCTGGCCCTCGGTCACGGTCTCGAAGCCGGCCAGCATCATCAAGGCCGTGGTCTTGCCCGAGCCGGACGGCCCGAGCAGGGTCAGAAACTCGCTGCGCGCGACCTCGAGGTTGAGCTTGCGCACCACCAGGCTCTCGCCGTCATACGTCTTTTGGACGTCGACGAACCGCACATAGGCCTCGTTTGCCACCCGCCCTCCCGCGTGCTTGCGCCCTTGCAGCAGTCTTCCGGCGTCGCTGCCGGCTGGTCAAGGGCCAGCCCCTGCCGCCCGGTGCTCAGCCCTGGCGCAGGGCGTGCGCGACCGAGCGGCGGTAGGTGAGGGCGGCCGGCAGCGCGGCCAGGACCAGGCCGGCGATGATCACCGCCGCGACCAACCGGAGCTCGTTCCAGCCGAGCGTCACGGGCAGCGCCAGCGCGGTCTGCTGGCCGAACACCTGCGCCAGCAGCCAGGCCGCGCCGTAGCCCAGCAGCAGGCCGAGGCCGGCACCGAGGCTGAGCGTCAGGGCGACGTCCAGCCAGATCGTCAGGAACACGAACTGGCGCGGCGCGCCGAGCGCCCGGAGCACGGCCAGCTGCCTTTGCTGGCGATCGAGGCTGCCCAGGACCGCCAGCATGATCGCCGCGATCACCAGGATCTGGGTCATGATCGAGATCAGCCCGAGCAGGCGGCGGACATCGCCCAACAGGCTGTAGAGCTGGACCAGGACCTCGGCCGGGAACACCGCGGTCGTGGCCGGATCGGTCCGATAAGCCTGGCGCAGGCCGTAGGCGGCGTTGATCGACTTGGGCGCCACCACGATCGCCGGCACGCCAGCCAGCTCGGCCGGCTCGAAGGGCGGGCCGATCGGCACCGCCGCGAAATCCGGCTCGCCCGCCGCGCCGGACGGGAACAGCCGAGCCTGGTCGACCTTGTGGCCGAGCGGCAGGGCATGCAGCCACCAGACCGCCTCGATCGGCACCAGGATCGCTTGGTCCCAGGGGCTGCCGAGCGGCGGCAGCCGACCGGTGACGGTGAACGAAAAGCCCTCATGGTGGATCTCGTCGTCGACCAGCTCGCTCATGCCGTGCAGCGGCGTGAAGCTGGCGCCGGTGCCAAGCGCCACCTTGGCGCCGACCACCGCCTGGTCGAGCCGGGCAAAGAGCGCGCCCTCGGCCAGCCGGCCAGCCGCCAGATGGCCGGCCAGGGCCGGCGCCACGCCGACCAGCGGCCAGCCCTGGAAGCTGTCGCCGAAGCCGATCGGCGAGACCAGGCCGACATCGTCCCGGCCCTGCAGCTCGCCCAGGATCCGGGCCGGCAGCAGCTCGAGATCGCCCGGCTGCAGATAGACCGTGCTGAGCACCAGCTGGGTCTCGCTGCCGGCCGCCCCGATCACCAGATCGAACGGGTCGGCGGCACGGGCGCTGCCGGCGCGCAGCGCGCGATCCTGCGCCGAGATCGCGACGCCGAGCGCCACGGCCAGCGCCACCAGCAGGACGATCGCGGCATGCCGGGCGCGGCCGGCGCGCATCTCCGCGGCCACCAGCGGCAGCGGGTTCATGCCTGGCTCAGCCGACCAGCTCGTAGCGGGCGTCGACCAGGCGGACCTTGCTGACAAAGCCGGTCGACTGGTCGACCGCGACGCCCAGCTCCAGGACGCCGCTCACCAGGATCGGGCGATTGAAGTAGACCCATTCCTGCTGCTCGCGCATCAGCACCAGGACGATGTCGGCCGGCCAGTCGACCGCATTGTCGCAAAACGGGCAGACCGCCATCGGCCGCTTGGTCAGCACGAAGAACGCGGCATCCGGCTTGAGCGGCGGCGCCATGAAGCCCGGGATCTCGATCCGCTGCCCCTGCAGCGCCACGGCGCGCTCGCTGAACTCGGTATTGGTCCGGTAAAGATCGCGGATCTTGATCTGCTCGGTCGCCGCCGCGCGCCGCCGGCGACCGATCAGGGCGACCGCGGCCAGGGTCGTCCCAAGCAGCGCCCGCCGCGTGCTCGCTGCAGCCATGCCAGCCTCGTCCTCGCTCGCGTCGGCCGCCGGCGGACGGGCGCGCGGCCCATCCGCCGGCCCGCCGGTCAGTTGGTCTTGGGCGCCGCCGCGGTCGCCGCCGCCGCGCGGGCGCCGATCTTGGAGGCGTGATCCATCACGTGGAAGATATAGTTCTGCTCGACCGTGCCCTGGAACAGATGCGCCCAGGGACCGATCGCGTAGATGCCGAGATCCTCGCCGCCATGGGTCTCGCTGGCCAGCGGCACCAGCGATTGCTGGATGAAGTCCGGATCGGTCGTGTCGACATCGGTCAGATCCGCCCGGGCACCCTCCTTCAGGCCGCCCGGCCCGTTGGCGAAGCCGATCGTGGTGTAGGGCTTGCCGTCATCGCCCATCAAAAGCTCGCCATCGACGCCGCGCGCCAGGCCGAGCAGCGGGTTGCCGCGCTTGGGGTAGCCGCTGATCGTGAGGGTGTGGCTGTGGTCGGCGGTGACGATGATCAAGGTGTCGTCGGTGCTGACCTTGGCGACTGCCGCCTTGACCGCCTCGTTCAGCGCCACCGCATCGGTCAGGGTGCGGTACGCGTTGCTCTCGTGGCTGGCATGGTCGACCCGGCCGCCCTCGACCATCAGCAGGTAGCCATCGGCATCGCTGCTCAGCATGTCGATCGCCGCCGTGGTCATCTCGGCCAAGGACGGCTCGCCGGCGCTATCCTTGGCGCGGTCGGTCTCGTATTGCATGTGCGACTGGTTGAACAGGCCCAGCACATGCTTCGCCTTGGCCGGATCGAGCGCCTTGAACTGCTCGGCATTCCAGATGTAGGCGCCGCCATCGCCGAAGCGTTCCAGCCACTCCTTGGTCAGATCGCGGCCATCCTTGCGCTTGCCGGTCTTGCTGGGATCCTCGGGATCGGCCGTCTCGGCCGGCAGGAAGCGCTCGCGGCCGCCACCCCAGGCCAGCTCGAAGCCGTCGCCATAGTTGCTTTCGATCAGCTGGCGCGCGATGTCCGGGCAGCCCTGGCTCAGGGCTTCCGGCGGCATGTCGGCATCGGATTCCCAGTCGCGGCTGGCGGAATGGGCATAGGTCGCCGACGGCGTGGCATGGGTCAGCCTGGCGGTCGTGATCACGCCGGTTGCCAGGCCAGCCTGCTCGGCCATCTGCCAGAGCGTCGTGACATGGGTGGTCTTGGAGGTCTCGCAATCCTCCAGCTTGCCCCGCTGGTCGAGCCCGATCAGGTCGTTGCTGGTCTTGACGCCGGTGGTCATGGCGACCGCCGTCGGCGCCGAATCCGCGACCTGGGCGTCATGGGCGTAGGTCTTGCTCAAGGCGAGATACGGGAAGGCCTCGTAGGCCAGGACGTTGGACTCGCCATCCACGCCGCGCATCTGGCCCTCGAACATCCGGGCCGCGGTCACGGTCGAGACGCCCATGCCGTCGCCGACGAACAGGATCACGTTCTTGGCCCGACCGGTGTTCGGCCGCTGCGCCGCGATTCGCTGCAGCGTCGCCTGGGCCGCGGCATAGTACGAATCCTGGGCCTGAACCGCCGCCGTCTTGCTGCTGTCGACGCTCGTGGCACAGCCGCTGAGCAGGCCGAGCACCGCAGCGCCTCCCCAAATCCCTGCATGTCGCTTGGTCATTGTTGCCTTCCCTTGGGGCGATTTTCCCGTTGATTGAACGGCTGAGTTGACCCCTTCGTCAAGGAATTGCATGCGGGGCTCGCTCTTTAGGCCGATGGACTTGGCGTGGCCGGTTTCGCATCATGAGCCATGCCTTCCGGCCCCGCCTTGACCGTCCGCGACCTTGAGCTGCGCTACGAGCCGGCTGCCCCGCCGGTGGTCGATCTGCCGGCGCTCCACGTGGCCGCCGGCACCCAGCTGGCGATCACCGGCGCGTCGGGTGCTGGCAAGACCTCGCTGGCCTATCTGCTCTGCGGCATCGAGCGGCCGAGCGCTGGCAGCGTCACTTGGGGCGAGGTGGCCCTGGACCAGCTGGGCGAGACCGCGCGCGACCGCTGGCGGCGGCGCCAGGTCGGCCTGGTATTCCAGGATTTCCACCTCGTGCCGCAGCTCTCGCTCGAGGACAATGTCCTGGTCAGCTGCTACTTCGAGCGCCTCCGGCCGAGCCAGGCGGAGCGCGAGCGGGCGCGCGCCGAGCTGGCCGCCATGGGCGTGCCGGCGGCGCGCCGCGATATTCGCGCGCTGTCGCGCGGCGAGCAGCAGCGGGTCGCCCTGGCCCGGGCGCTTTGGCATCGGCCGCCGATCCTGATCGCCGACGAGCCGACCGCCAGCCTCGATCGCGCGACCGGCGCGGTGATCGTCGAGCTGCTGATCGACGCCGCCCGTGCCGCCGGCAGCACCCTGATCGTGGTCACCCACGACCAGCTCCTGATCGAGCGCATGGCCCGCGTCTTGACCCTCGGCGCAGGCCGGCTGCTGGCGGACAGCGCGCCGCCGGCGGCCTGACGCCGCGCTCCGCGGATCAGGCGGCCCGGCGCCCGCTGATCTGGCGGAAGTCGAGGCTGACCTTGAGGCCCGGCTGATTGTCGGCGAGCGTCATCTGGCCGCCATGCAGCCTGGCGACCGCCTGGACCAGGCTGAGCCCCAGGCCGTTGCCGGGTGTGCCGCGATGCTCCTCCAGCCGGACGAAGCGCTCCAGCACATGCTCGCGCTCCGCCTCCGGGATGCCGGGGCCGTTGTCGCTGACCGAGATCACCGGCCCGGGCTCGACGGTCAGGCTGATCCGGCCGCCGGCGGGCGTGTACTTGATCGCATTGTCGAGCAGATTGGCGAGCGCCTGGGCCAGCAGATGGCGGTTGGCGACCATGGTCAGCTGGCTGGGCCCATGGTGCTCCAGCATCAGCCCCTTCTCCTCGGCCAGCGGCTCGTAGAGATCGATCAGGTCGGCGACCAGAGCCGGCAGCGCCAACGGCTCGAACGAGGCGCGCTCGCTGCCGGCCTCGGCGCGCGCGATGTCCAAAAGCGCGTTGAAGGTGCCGATCATGACCTCGGCATCGGCCAGCGACTGCTCGAGCAGGGCTCGGGTCTCGGCCGCCTCGGGCTCGCGCATCAGGGCCACCTCGATCCGCGAGCGCAGGCGGTTGAGCGGCGTGCGCAGATCGTGCGCGATGTTGTCGGTGACCTCGCGCATGCCGCAGAGCAGCCGCTCGATCTGGTCGAGCATGGCGTTCAGATTGGCGGCCAGCTGATCGAACTCGTCGCGCGAGCCGGTGATCGGGATCCGCCGGCTGAGATCGCCGGCCATGATGTGGCGGGTCGTGCGGTTGATCGCATCGACCCGGCGGAGCAGGCCGCGGCTCAGCAGGAAGCCGCCGGCCAGGCCCAGGACCAGGGTCAAGGCGAGGCCTGCCAGCAGCGCCTGCTTGATCCGGCTCTGCAGCACGAGGCGGTCCTCGACCTCGCGCCCGACCAGCAGGCTGAAACCGCCGGACAGGGTGAAGCTGCGCGCGATCGCCCGGCGCGACTGGGCCGGCTGGTCCTCCTGCTCGACGCTGACCGGGAAGACCAGCCAGCCATCCGCGTCCGGCTGCACTTCCGGCCAGCGGTCGATGTTGCCGGCCAGCCAGTGGCCGAACGGATCGGTCAGCAGATAGATGCTGGCGCGATAGGGATGGGCAGCGCTGCGCTGCTCGATGACTTCCTTGACCCGCAGCAGGCCCTGGGTGCGGTACTGCTCGGCGATGCCGCTGATCTCGGCCTGGATGGTCTCCGCGGTCTGCCGGTCCATGAATCCGGTGGTCGCGTAGTACAGATAGCCCAGCAGCGCGAACGCCGAGGCGGCGAACAGCGCCAGATAGATCAGCGCCAGCCGGAAGGTCGAGGTATCAAGCAGCCGTCTCAGACGCACGTAGGCAATATCCGGCACCCCGAACCGTATGGATCAAAGGCTCGTCGAAGCCGCGGTCGATCTTCTGGCGCAGGCGGCTGATGTGCACGTCGATCACGTTGGTCTGCGGGTCGAAATGGTAGTCCCAGACCTTTTCCAGCAGCATCGTCCGGGTCATCACCTGGCCTGGATGGCGCATCAGCGCTTCCAGGAGCTGGAACTCCTTGGATTGCAGATCGATCTGCTTGCCGCCCCGGCTCGCGGTCCGGCGCAGCAGGTCGAGCTCGAGATCGGCGACCTTCAAGGTGGTGGTGACCGGCGCGCCCTTTGGCCGGCGCGCCACCGCCTCGATCCGCGCCAAAAGCTCGGCAAAGGCGAACGGCTTGACCAGATAGTCGTCGCCGCCGGCGCGCAAGCCGCGCACCCGGTCATCGACCTCGCCGAGCGCGGACAGGAACAGGACGGGCGTGGCGTCGCCGGTGGCGCGCAGATGCTGGACCAGGCTGAGGCCGTCCAGGCCCGGCAGCATGCGATCGACGATCAGCACGTCGAAGCCGCCCTGTGCGGCCTGGATCAGGCCGTCCCGACCATCCTTCGCCCAGGCGACGCCGTGGCCGCTTTCCTTCAGCCCCTTGACCAGATAGTCGGCTGCCTCGGCGTCGTCCTCGATCACCAAGATGTGCATGGGCACCATCTTAGCCGGCGCGGGACCGGCGGCAAGCCGCCGGTCCCCGTGCAGCTGGTGCGGCTGGTGCGACCGCCCGCCGGGCATCATGCCCGCTCCAGCTTCAGCGCCACGAAGCGATCCTGGCCGGCCCGCTTGACCAGGAGCAGCACCGCGTCCTGGCCGCGCTTGGCCGCGGCCGCGACGGCGGCCGAGACCGACTTGGGATCGCTGACCTTTTGATGGTCCGCCTCGATGATCACGTCGCCCTGCTGGAGGCCCTTCTCGGCGGCCGGGCTGCCGGGCATCACCTCGGTCACGACCACGCCCTGGAGCTCGGCCGGCAGGTCGAGCGACTGGCGCGCCTCGTCGGTCAAGGTCGCCAGCGCCAGGCCCAGCTTCGGCATGCCCTGGTCCTCGCTGGGCTCGGCCGGCGCGTTGGCCGCGACCACCTTGTCCTGATTGGGCATCGCCGCGATCTCGACCGGCAGGCTCAGCTCCTTGCCTTCGCGCCAGAGGTCGAGCTTGGCGTCCTCGCCCGCCTTGGTGTCGGCGACCGCGCGGGTCAGATCGCGCAGCGACGAGATCGGCTTGCCGTCATAGCGCAGGATGACGTCGCCACGCTCGACGCCGGCCGCCAGCGCCGGGCTGTCCGGCATGACCTGGGCCACCAAGGCGCCCTTGTCGTCCTGCAGGCCCAGGCTTTCGGCCAGGTCCTTGTCCAGGGTCTGGATCTGGACGCCGAGCCAGCCGCGCTCGACCACGCCGTCCTCCTCCAGATCGGCCACGATGTGCTTGGCGAGATTGGCGGGGATCGCGAAGCCGATGCCGACATTGCCGCCGGTCGGGCTCTGGATCGCCGAGTTCACGCCGACCACCTCGCCTTGCAGATTGAAGGTCGGGCCGCCGGAATTGCCGTGGTTGATCGGCGCGTCGATCTGCAGGAAGTCGTCATACCGGCCAGCGCCGATCTCGCGCGCCTTGGCCGAGACGATGCCGGCGGTCACGGTGCCGCCCAGGCCGAAGGGATTGCCGATCGCGACCACCGGATCGCCGACCCGCAGCTTGTCCGAATCCGCCCAGCGCACGGTCGGCAAGGGGCCGTCGGCCTCGACCTTGAGCAAGGCGAGGTCGGTGTCCGGATCGGTGCCGATGATCTTGGCCGGCAGCTCGCGGCCGTCATTGAGCGTGATCTTGACGTCGGTGGCGCCGTCGATGACGTGATTGTTGGTCACGATCGTGCCATCGGACTCGATGACGAAGCCGGAGCCAGCCGCAATCGCCGGCCCGGGCTCGCCACGGTCACCGGGACCGCCGGGGCCACCTGGACCCTGTGGGCCGCCGAAGCCGGGCGGCACGCGGCCACCGAAGAAGCGCTCCATGAAGCGCTCCATCTCGTCGCTGCCTGGACCTTGACCTTGGCCTTCGCCGAAGAAGTGGAACTGCTGGCCGCCGGGGCCCTGAAACTCGCGCTGGCCAGGTGTCGCGATCCGATCGGCCTTGGCCGAGTGGGTCGCGACCACGGTCACCACCGCCGGCATCACGTGCTCGACCAGATCGGCATAGCCCGCCCAGGGTGCGGCTGCGACTGGCGCCGGATCGGCGGCATGGAGCGGCGGCACCGCGTTGGCGCCGACCATCAGGCCGATCGCCGCGGCCGACGACAAGGCGAGTGCCAAACCGGCCCGCCTGCGGGGCGTGCTCTGGCGGCTCGATACAGAGGTCTCGTTCATGGTAGCGGTCTCCAGGGCTCCCCGGAAAAAGCCGCGCCCGAAGGCGCGGCGAGGTCCGATGGAAGCGGGGGTTTGACAGGAGTTGATGTAGCGGGGCGAGGTGAAGATGACCTTGCCGGCCGATGAAACTTTATTCACGAAAGGGCTGCCTTGGGCCGCGCGCTCCAGCCGCCGCCGCCCTGGCCGGCCCCGATCGCCGTTTGCTGCTGCAGCCAGGCCCGCTCGATCGCGGCCCGGTAGGCCGTCCGGAAGCGGGCGGCGGTGAAGCGCTCGGCATTGGCCCGGCAGGCAGCCGGCGTGATCGCGCGCCCGGCCTGCTCGAACTGGCGCACCGCCGCCGCGATCGCGGCCGGGGTCTGGGCCTCGAAGAACAGCCCGGTGGCGGCCGGCCGGTCGAGGCCGCGCACGGTCTCGAGCGCCCCGCCGGCGCCATAGGCGATCACCGGCGTCCCGGCCGCCTGGGCCTCCACCGGCACGATCCCGAAATCCTCCTCGGCGGCAAAGATCAAGGCGCGCGCGGCCGCCATATGGTGCCGCAGCGCCTGGTCCGGCTGATGGCCCAAGAGGGTCACGTTGGCGCCCGCCCGGGCGCGTGCTCCGGCGAGGCCAGGCCCGTCGCCGATCACCACCAGCCGCCGGTCCGGCAAGTCCCGAAACGCCTCGACGATCGTCTCGGTATGCTTGTAGGGCACGAAGCGCGCCACCGCGAGGTAATAGTCCTGTTTCGGCTCGCTCGCCGCGAAGTCCTCGATCGCCACCGGCGGGTGAATCACCTCGCTCTCGCGCCGGTAGATCTTGTGGATCCGGCGCGCGATATAGGCGGAATTGGCGATGAACTGGTCGACCAGGTTGGCCGTGCGGTAGTCCCACAAGCGCAGCCGATGCAGCACATAGCGCGTGGCGGCGCCGGCCAGGCCGCGCTCCCTCCCACTTTGGCGCAGATAGTCGTGCTGATATTCCCAGCCGTAGCGCATCGGCGCGTGGACATAGGCGACATGGAGCTGGTTCGGCCCGGTCAGCACGCCCTTGGCGAAGGCGTGGCTGGAGGACAGCACGAGGTCGTAGCCGGCGAGGTCGAACTGCTCGATCGCGAGCGGGAACAGCGGCAGATACAGGCGGAAATGCTTGCGTGCGAAGGGCAGCCGCTGGATGAACGAGGTCTGGACCGGCTTGCCTTGCAAGAAGCCGCGCTCGGCCGCCGGCATGACGTCGACCAGGGCGTGCAGCTCGGCCTCGGGAAAGCAGCGCAGGATCTCCGCCACCACCCGCTCGGAGCCGTAATAGCGATCGAGCCAGTCATGCACGAGCGCGATCCGCGCCGGCCGGCCGGCCGCGGTCAGAAGCGGGCCGCCCACCGGCTCGGTCATGACGGCATCGCCTCCAGCTCGAGCTCCAGCTCGAGCCATTGCGCCTCGATCAGGGCCAGCTCGTCGCGCAGGCCGGCCAGCCTGGCCGAGCCGGCCGCGAAGGCGCCCGGATCGCGCCGGTAAAGGTCAGGATCGGCCAGCTCGTGCTCGGCCGCCCGGATCGCCGTCTGCAGACGCTCGCTCTGGGTGATCAGCTTGGCCAGCTGCCGCTCCGCCTTGCGCCGCTCCTGGTCGCCGCGCGGCCGGGCCGGGGCCGGCGCGGCAGCCGGTCGGGCCTTGGCGGCGATGGGCGTCGGCGGGGCTGGCCGCTGGCGCAGATAGTCGCTCCAGCCGCCGGCATAGTCGCCAAGCCGGCCGTCCCCTTCGAAAGCGATGACGCTGGTCACCAGGCGGTCCAGGAAATCGCGGTCATGGCTGACCAGGAGCAAGGTGCCCTCGAAGTCCGCCAGCGTCTCCTGGAGCAGATCCAGGGTCTCCATGTCGAGGTCGTTGGTCGGCTCGTCCAGGATCAAGAGGTTGGCCGGGCGGGCCAGCTGCTTGGCCAGCAGCAGCCGGTTCTGCTCGCCGCCGGACAGGGCGCGCAGCGGCGTGCGCATCTGCTCCGGCCGGAACAGGAAGTCCTGGAGATAGCCGACCACATGCCGGAACCGGCCCTGGACCGCTACCTGGTCGCCGCCGTCCGGGCACAAGGTGGTCCAGGGCGTCGCCTCCGGATCGAGCTGGTCGCGCCGCTGGTCGATCAGCGCGATCTCGAGATTGGTGCCGAGCCGGACCTGGCCCTCGTCCGGCGGCAGAGCCCCGGTCAGGAGCCGCAGCAAGGTGGTCTTGCCAGCACCATTCGGGCCAATGATGCCGACCTTGTCGCCGCGCATGATCCGGGTCGAGAAATTGCGGATGATCGGCCGCTCGCCGAAGCTCTTGCTGACCTGCTCGGCCTCGATCACCAGCTGGCCCGACGCCGGCGCGCGCTCGGTGGCGAGCTTGACCCGGCCCTCGGGCGCCTGGCGCGCCTGCCGCTCGGCGCGCAGCGCCTGCAGCCGGCGCAGGCGGCCCTGATTGCGCTTGCGCCGCGCGGTCACTCCGAAATGCAGCCACTCGGTCTCGCTCTCGATGGTCTTGGCGAGCCGGTGCAGCGCCGCCTCCTCGTCGGCCAGGACCTGCTCCGACCAATCCTCGAAGGCGGCAAAGCCCTGGTTCAGGACCCGCAGCTGGCCGCGGTCCAGCCACCAGGTGGTCCGGCTGAGCGCGCTCAGGAAGGTGCGGTCATGGCTGATCATGACCAGCGCCGCCCGCGTGCCGGCGAGATCCTGCTCCAGCTGCTCGATCGCGGCGATGTCCAGATGGTTGGTCGGCTCGTCGAGGAGCAGGATCTCGGGGCCGCCGACCAGCGCGCGGGCGAGCGCCACCCGGCGCGCCTCGCCGCCCGAGAGCTGGTCGACCGAGCGCGCCGGATCGAGGTCGAAGCGCGCCAGCATCGCCTCGGCCAGATGGCCTTGCGCCGCGGGGTCGGCCGCCGGCCCCAAGCCTGCCAGGACCGCCGCAAGGCAGCTCACGCCGGGCGGCAGCTCCGGCAGCTGCGGCAGATAGGCGACCGAGGTGCGCGGCTGCAGGAAGCGCTCGCCGGCATCCAGCTCGATCAGGCCGGCCAGCGCCTTGAGCAAGGTCGACTTGCCGGCCCCGTTGCGGCCGACCAGGCAGATCCGATCGCCACGCTCGACCGCCACCGACAGATCGGCGAACAGCCGGCGCTCCGCCAGCCGGACCGCTGCATTGCGCAATGCCAAGAGAGGTGGAGCCATCGAGACCGGAATGTCGCCTGCCAGGAGCCGGCACCGACCCGCCGACCGCGCCCTCCCTAGCACGCCACAGGCGGCGGACTCAATCAGCCCGCCGCCGGAGCACGTGCTGGGCTACTGGCTGACTTGGCTCAGGAACGCGATCAGGTCGGCCCGTTGTTCGGGCGATTTGATGCCCTTGAACGGCATCTTGGTGCCTTTGACCACGCTGCGCGGCTTGGCCACGAAGGCATCCAGCCGCGCCGCGTCCCAGACCCCGCCCTCTGCGCCGAACGCAAGCATGGCCTTGGAGTAGCGATAGTTCGGGGCGCTGCCGGCGGGCCGGCCGACCACGCCATGCAGGCTTGGGCCGGTCGCGTTCTGGCCGGGCTCGATCGTGTGGCAGCTGCCGCAGGCGCTGAACACCGCCTGGCCTTTGGTCGGATCGCCCGCCGCCAGGGCGCTGCCGCTCGCGGCCGCCACCAAGGAGAGCCCGAGCGCCCAGACGATCGTCTTATGTCGCGCCATGCTGGTCCTTTCCGTCCTGCTGATTGCCAAGTGCCGTCGGAGAGACTAACGGAACTAGGATGGAAATTCGTCCAGGGAGAGTGGCATGAACCGGATCGATCTTGCCGGCAAGCGGGCTGTGGTCACCGGTGCTGCTCAGGGCATCGGCTGCGCGATCGCCGAGCGGCTGCTGGCCTCGGGGGCTTCGGTCAGCCTCTGGGATCGCGACGCCGCCTTGGTCGAGGCGACCCGCGACCGGCTGGCCAAGCAGGGCGAGGTCCACTGCGTCGCCGTCGACGTGACCGATCTGGCCGCGATCGAGGCGGCGCGCGATCAGGTCAACGCCGCCCTGGGCGGGATCGAGATCCTGGTCAACAATGCCGGCATCGCCGGACCCAACCACAATCTTTGGGAGTATCCGCCCGCGGCCTGGCAGGAGGTCATCAAGGTCGATCTGGACAGCGTGTTCTACTGCTCGCGGGCGATCATCCCGCAGATGATCAAGCAGAACTACGGCCGGATCTGCAATGTCGCCTCGATCGCCGGCAAGGAGGGCAATCCCACCGCCGCCCCCTACGCCGCCGCCAAGGCCGGCGTGATCGCGCTGACCAAGGCGGTCGGCAAGGAGCTGGCGAAGTACGACATCGCGGTCAACTGCATCACGCCGGCGGCCGCCAGGACCCGGATCTTCGAGCAGATCGAGCAGGAGTTCGTCGACTTCATGCTGTCCCGGATCCCGCGCGGGCGCTTCGTCCAGGTCGAGGAGATCGCCTCGATGGTGGCCTGGCTGGTCTCGGCCGAGAATTCGTTCACGACGGCGGCGGTGTTCGACCTCTCGGGCGGCCGCGCGACCTACTGATCGGCCGGGCGGCTGCCTGGCGAGGTGGAATTTCGGCACGCGCCTGCTCATCTACTACCCGTCGATCACACGACGGACGTGGTGGGGCTGCCATGGGGCGCTGGCGCATGCTGCTGATCGGAACGCTGCTCGGGCTGCTCGTGCTGCCCCATTTGTGGACCTTCGCGCAGGGCGGGGCGGTCAAGCATTGGAGCCAGGCGCGCTGGGACAGCGCCGGTCTGGCGCCCAGTCCGGCCCAGACCGAAGAAGCGGTCGTCCAGGTCTATGGCGCGCGCGCCTGGGGCTGGAAGGGCGTGTTCGCGGTGCATTGCTGGCTCGCCATGAAGCCGGCCGGCGCCAGCCAGTATGAGCGCTACGAGGTGGTCGGCTGGGGCGTCGGGCGGGGCTCTTCGGCGGTGCGGCGGGACATGCGCACGGTCGATGGCTACTGGGCCGGCAATCCGCCGGAGCTGCTGCTCGATCGCCGGGGGCCGGAGGCGGCTGCCATGATCGAGCCGCTGCGCGCCGCGATCGCCGCCTATCCCTACCAGTCGGCCTATCGGACCTGGCCCGGGCCGAACTCCAACAGCTTCATCGCCTATCTCGGCCGCGCCGTGCCCGAGCTCGGCCTGGCGCTGCCGCCGACCGCGGTCGGCAAGGACTACCTGCCGGCCGGCAGCCTGCTGGCGCGAACCCCGTCGGGGACGGGCTATCAGCTCTCGCTGTTCGGCCTGGTCGGCCTGTCGCTCGGCCGCGTGGAAGGGCTGGAGCTCAATCTGCTCGGCCTGACGCTCGGCATCGATCCGCTCGGCGCTGCCCTCAAGCTGCCCAGCATCGGCCGGATCGGCTTTGGCCAGACCGCCGCCGCCGGGGTGGCCGAGCTCAATCCGGACGGACGACGCCCATCTTGAGCAGGACGTTGCCGTAGAGGCGCCGCTCGTCGGACTGGACCAAAGCGAAGGCCTTGCGCGCCCGCTCGTAGAAGGCGAAGCGCTCGATCGTGGCGAGCTTGAAGCGGCCCTGCTCGTGGCGGTCGATAACCTCTTGAAAAGCCTTGCAGACCGGCGGCTCGGCGGCGGCATCGCCGACCACCTCCATGCGGGCGCAGGGCGCGTCGACGAAGTCATCCAGCGGCATCACCGACAAGATGGCGTCGAGCACGCGCACGGCATCGGCGCCATCGACCCGCACCACGCGCGGGCAGGTGCTGGCGGCGGGGAAGTTGGCGTCCACGATCACCAGCTCGTCGCCATGGCCCATCGCGCGCAGAACATGCAGCAGATCGGGCCCGAGCAGCGGGTCCAGGCCTTTGAGCATCTCGCCTCCCTGGCGGTTCTGTTGGCCGCGTTGAGCCGCTAGACTACACCCGTTGCAGCGTCGCATGCCAGTAGCGCCAGATGCACCGGGCGGCGCATCGGCTGCGCCACCGGGCCCAAAGCGGCGCAGCCGATGCGCCAGGGAGTAGCAAGCGATGGTCGAGCAGGCGGTGATGGCGATCGATGTCGGCACGGGCAGCGCGCGCGCCGGCCTGTTCGATGCTTCCGGCCGGCTGCTCGGCCGGGCGAGCCGGCCGATCGCCATGCAGCAGCCCGAGCCCGAGCATGCCGAGCAGGACAGCGAGGACATCTGGCAAGCGGTCGCCGCCAGCGCGAAGGCCGCGCTGGCCGAGGCCGGGATCGCGCCGGGCGCGGTCAAGGGCATCAGCTTCGATGCCACCTGCTCGCTGGTGGCGCTCGACCGGCAGGACCGGCCGGCCAGCGTCTCGACCACCGGCCGGGACAATTGGAACGTGATCGTCTGGCTCGACCACCGGGCGATCGCCGAAGCCGAGGAATGCACCGCGACCGGCCACAAGGTGCTGGCCTCGGTCGGCGGCACCATGTCGCCGGAGATGGAGCTGCCCAAGCTGATGTGGCTGAAGCGGCACCTGCCGGCCCAATGGCAGCGCTATGGCCGGCTCCTGGATCTGGCCGATTTCCTGACCTTTCGCGCCGCCGGCTCGAATGCGCGCTCCTGCTGCACCGTGACCTGCAAATGGACCTATCTGGCCCATGCGACGCCGGGTTGGCAGGCCGACTTCCTGGCCACCATCGGCCTTGAGGATCTGCCGGAGCGGGGCCAGCTGCCGGCCAGCGCCAGCCCGATCGCGGCGCCTCTGGGCCGGCTGACCCCGCAAGCCGCGGCCGATCTCGGCCTGACCACCGACTGCGAGGTGGGCTGCGGCCTGATCGACGCCCATGCCGGGGCGCTGGGCGTGCTCGGCCATGCGCTGGATGGCGGCGCGGCCGCGCTGGATCGCCGGATCGGCCTGATCGCCGGCACCTCGACCTGCCACATGGCCCTGTCCCTGGCGCCGCGGCACGTGCCGGGCGTGTGGGGCCCCTATCTCGGCGCCGTGGCGCCCGGCCTGTGGCTGAACGAGGGCGGCCAGTCGGCAAGCGGCGCCTTGCTGGATCACATGCTGCATTGGCATGGCGCAGGCCGGGCGCTCGGCGCCGACGGCCACGCCCGCCTGCTGGCCCGGATCGCCGAGCTGCGCGCCGCCGAGGGCGAGGCGTTCGCCGCCCGGCTCCATGTTCTGCCGGACTTCCACGGCAACCGCTCGCCGCTCGCCGATCCCAATGCGCTGGGCGTGATCAGCGGCCTGACCCTGGACAGCTCCCTGGACTCGCTGGCCCGGCTCTATTTCCGCACCGCGGTCGCGATCGCGCTCGGCACCCGGCACATCCTGGATGCGCTGAACGCCAAGGGCTACGCCATCGACCATCTGCACATCGCCGGCGGCCATACCAAGAACCCGCTGCTGATGGAGCTCTACGCCGACACCACCGGCTGCCAGGTGGTGGCGCCGGCCGAGGAGGATGCGGTGCTGCTCGGCACCGCGATCGTGGCCGCGACCGCGGCGGGGCTGCAGCCGGATCTGGCCAGCGCTGCCCGGCTCATGGCCAGGGACGGGACGGTGATCAGGCCCGCTCAGGCGCGGCGCGCCGGCTATGACCGCGACTACCGGGTGTTCCTGGCGATGCACGAGCAGCGGCGCGCTTTGGACCGGATCGCGTGAGCGGCCGGCCGGCGGCGCTGGCGGTCTTCGACGTCGGCAAGACCAACGTCAAGCTGCTGGCGATCGCGCCGGATGGCGCGGTGCTGGCGGCCCGCGCGGCGCCCAATCACGTCGCCCAGGCTGGTCCCTATCCGCATTGCGATGCCGACACGCTATGGCGCTGGCTCCTGGGCGCCTTGGCCTTGCTGGCCAGGGAATACCGGATCCTGGCGGTGATCCCGAGCAGCTACGGCTCGACCGCGGCCCTGGTCGATGCGACCGGCCTGGTCCTGCCGATCCTGGACTACGAGGCCGAGCCGCCACCCCCGATCGCGGCCGGCTATGCCAGCGTCGCGCCCGAGTTCGCGGAATGCTGCTGTCCGATCAATCCGGGTGGCCTGACCCTCGGCCGGCAGCTGTTCTGGCAGGAGCAGGCCTTTCCGGAGGCCTTTGGCCGGGCCCGCTGGCTCTTGCCGTTCGCCCAATACTGGGCGTGGCGGCTTTCGGGCGTGGCGGCGGCCGAGGTGACCTCGCTGGGCGCGCAGACCCAGCTCTGGAACCCGCGGACCGGTGGCTTCACCGCCATGGCCGAGGCCCGGGGCTGGGCGGCCAAGCTGCCGCCGCTGCGCCGCGCCTATGATGTGCTGGGCGGCCTCCGCCCGGAGGTCGCGGCCGCGACCGGGCTGCCCGAGGCGACCCCGGTGCTCTGCGGCATCCACGACAGCAACGCCAATTTCGCCCGCTATCTGGCGGCTGGCTACGAGCAGTTCACCCTGGTCTCGACCGGCACCTGGCTGATCACCTTCCGCCCCGGCCTGCCCCTGGACCGGCTCGATCCGGCGCGCGACATGGTCTCGAACACCGACCTGCTCGGCCGGCCGGTCGCCTGCACCCGCTTCATGGGCGGGCGGGAATTCGCCCTGATTGCCGGCGTCGACGGCCTGGCCGCCGCGGCCGACGCCAGTCTTGTCGAGCAGCTGATCGCCGATGGCACCATGGCGCTGCCGTCCTTCACCGACAGCGGCGGCCCGGTGCCGGGCAGCGGCGGGCGGGGCCGGATCGTCGAGCCGGCGCCGCAGACCGGCGCCGGGCGGGCGGCGCTGGCCAGCCTCTACGTCGCTTTGATGACCGACCTGGACCTGACCCTGCTGGCCTCCGACGATCCCGTGATCATCGACGGCGGCTTCGCCCACAACCGGCTCTATGCCGGCATCCTCGCGGCTCTTCGGCCAGGCCAGCCGGTCATGACCTCGATCGTCGACCAGGGCACGGCGCACGGTGCCGCCCTGCTCTGGCGCTGGCCCGAGCGCCAAGCCCCGGTCGCGATCGATCTCGCCCAAATCCCGCCCTTGCCGCTGGCGGGGCTCCAGCCTTACGCCGCAGCCTGGCGCAGGGCGCTGGACCAGCATGCGGCTTGAATCGATGCGCAACACCCGCGGGCGTCAGGCAACAGGGAGCATCCGATGGCGGAGCCGGACTGGCTGGTTTGGGCGCGTGAGCTGCAGGCCATCGCGCAGACCGGCCTGACCTTCACGCAAGATCCCTATGACCGCGAGCGCTATAGCGCCTTGCGCGCTCTGGCCGCCCAGATGCTGGCCGCCCATACCGACGCGCCGACCGATCGCATCGCCGCCCTGTTCGCCGGCGAAACCGGCTATGCCACGCCCAAGATCGACGTGCGCGCCGCGGTGTTCGACCAGCGGCAGCGCCTCTTGCTGGTGCGCGAGGTCGCCGACGAGGGCAGCTGGACCCTGCCCGGCGGCTGGGCGGACGTGAACCTCTCGGCGGCCGAGAACATCGTCAAGGAGGTTCAGGAGGAGAGCGGCTATGTGGTCCGCGTGCAGAAGCTCGCCGCCCTTTGGGACCGCACCCGCCAAGGCCATCCGCCGGCCGTCTTCTCCTGCTTGAAGCTGTTCTTCCTGTGCACGCTGCAGGGCGGCGCTGCCGCGACCAGCCTGGAAACCGCTGAGATCGGCTGGTTCGCCGAGGCCGAGCTGCCGGCGGATCTGTCGATGGGCCGCGTCCTGCCCCGTCAGATCCAGCGCATGTTCGCCCACCTGCGCGACCCCAGCCTGCCGACCGATTTCGAGTAGGTTTCGGCAGCGCCTTGTCGCAGCGCTGCGGGCAGCCCAACATCAAGACGACTGCAGCACGCGCGGTGGCACGGAGGGCAGCATGATCGCGGTCATCTTCGAGGTCTGGCCCAAGGGCGACCGGCGCGACGCCTATCTCGATCTCGCGGCGGCGCTGCGGCCGCATCTGGCCGAGATCGACGGCTTTCTCGGGGTCGAGCGCTTCGAGAGCCTGACCGAGCCGGGCAAGCTGCTCTCGCTCTCGTTCTGGCGGGACGAGGCGGCGCTCACCGCTTGGCGCCAGCTGGCCGAGCACCGGGCCGCCCAGTCGGCAGGCCGCCATCGCATGTTCCAGGACTACCGCCTGCGCGTCGCCGGCGTGATCCGCGACTACGGCCTGATCGAGCGTGCCCAGGCGCCTGCCGACAGCCGGGCGGAGCATGGGTAGCTAAAGGGCTTCTGCAAATCTCTCGACCGGCGGCAAGTACGCCCACCGAGTCTCGATCGCATCGCGCCCGAGCGGGCAATCTCGATCGCCTGCTACTGTCTTATTTTGGCAGCAAGCCGTGCTAACGTCATCGCCATGTCCCGCGCCAGCCGTCTGCTCGATCTCCTGCAATTGCTCCGCCGTCATCGCTACCCGGTGGCGGGGGCCATCCTTGCCGAAGAGCTCGGCATTTCTCTGCGCAGCCTCTATCGCGACATCGACACCCTGCGCGCTCAAGGCGCCCATATCGAGGGCGAGGCAGGGCTGGGCTACGTGCTCCGGCCCGGCCTCATGCTGCCGCCCCTCATGTTCACTCCCGAGGAGATAGAGGCCTTGCTGCTCGGCTCCAAATGGGTGGCGCAGCGGGCCGACATCAAGCTCGCTGGCGCGGCCGAAAATGCGCTTGCGA
>CADEGR010000039.1 GCA_902826935.1 uncultured Alphaproteobacteria bacterium
CCCAGAACGGCACGCCGAACAGCAGGCCGAGCAGCAGCCCGACCAGGCTCTCCTTCAGGATCAGGGCGCCCAGGGTCAGGCTGCCGACCTCGCCATGGGCCTGGACCGCGGCGATGGTCGGCGCCATCAGGGGCAGCGCCACGGCGATCACGAAGCCGGTCCGCAAGATGCCCTCGATGCCGGCGCGGGTGAACACCGGCAGCACCACCGCCATGGCGAGCAGGCGCGGCATGGCGAGCGCCATCGCCAGGATGTAGCCATAGACGAGGTCCAGGATCTCGGCGAGCAGACGGGCGTCGTACATGCCTGGCCGTCCGGCTCAGCGGGTCAGGCCCGGAAAGTCGGTATAGAGCTGCTGGGCATGCTGGAGCAGCGGCCCGACCAGGAACGGGCCGAGCAGGACGATCGAGAGGATGATCGCGATCAGCTTCACGGTCAGCGGCAGGGTCTGGTCCTGGATCTGGGTGACCGCCTGGAGCAGGCCGACCACCAGGCCCACCACGGACGCGATCAGCAAGGGCGGCAAGGAGAGCATCAGGACCAGCGTCAGCGCCGTGTTCATGTGATGGACGATGGTCGCCTCGTTCATCGCGGGCTCCCTTCAGCGCTCAGCCATAGCTCAGGACCAGCCCGTGCAGGAGGCGCGACCAGCCGTCGATCAGGACGAACAGGAACAGCTTGAAAGGCACCGAGATGACCAGAGGCGAGACCATCATCATGCCCATCGCGAGCAGGATGTTGGACACCACCAGGTCGATCACCACGAACGGCAAATAGAGCAGAAAGCCGATCTCGAAGGCGCGGGTCAGCTCGGAGATCACGAAGGACGGCACCAGGATCACCAGATCGTCGCTCTTGGCGGTGGCGCGCGCCTCGGGCGGCCAGATCTTGTCGGTCGCCGCCAGGAAGAACTCGCGCTCGCGCGCCTCGGTGAAGCGCATCAGGTAATCGCGCACCGGCACGCGCGCGTCGGTCGCCGCCCGCTGCCAGTCCTCGAACTTGGCGTAGTCGTAGTCGGGCTTGGTCAGGCGGGCATAGACGTCGCCCAGGACCGGCGCGGTCAGATAGACGGTGAGCACGATCGCGATGCCGTAGAGGACCAGGTTCGGCGGGGTCTGCTGCACGCCCAGGGCATTGCGCACCAGGAACATCACGACCGCGATCTTCATGAAGGCGGTGATCGTGACCACGGCAAAGGGCACCAGCCCGAGGCCGGTGACGAGGACGACGATGCCGAGGATGTTGGGCTGAAAATCAGCCATGCTCGAACAGGCGGACGACGCGGACGCCGACCTCGTCCTCGATCCGCACGATCTCGCCGCGGCCGATCCGGCGGCCGCCGGCCAGGATGTCGACCGGCGCCGTGTCATCACGGGCCAGGCCGAACACGTAGCCCGGCCCGATCTGGCGCAGCTCGGCCAGGCCGATCTCCTGGCGGCCGAGCTCGAACACCAGCTTGATCGGCAGCTCGTCCAAGGCCGAAGCCGCGTCCGGTTGCGGGCTTTCGCCGGCTGGCTCTTCGGCCATGGTCCACCTCTCCCGTTCCTGCAGGCTGGCTGGCCGGAGCGGCTTGCCCGCGGTCAACCCCGGTCGCGCCAGACGGGTCGGCCAGAGCCAGCGCTCGGCCAGCACCGCGGCCAGCTCGCCGCGCGGATCGCGCGGCTGATCCAGCAAAATCACATCGCCCGCACCAAGCGCCTGCAGCTCGGCCAGGCTCAAGACGACCGCGCCCAGCCGATGGGCGACCTCGACCATGACCCCGTCGAGGGCGGCAGCAGCCGCGAGCGGCCGGGTCTGCCACCAGGCCGCCAGGCGTTCGGCATCGCGCTGCGCCAGATAGAGCAGCGCCGGATCCGGCGGGGCCGTCGGCTCGGCAAGGGTGAAGGCGAGCGGCAGGCAGCCCGCGAGGTCCGGCGGCGTCCGGCTGAAGCCGGCCAGCTCGAGCCGGGCGCCCAGCGCCGTCTCGAGCGGCGCCAGCAGGCCAGCCAGAGAGCTTTCCAGAAGCAGCGGCCACAGCTCGGGGTCGCCCACCGCCAGCCACAGATCGGGCTCGAGCAGGCCGGCCCAGCGCCGCCAGGCGGCATTCTCCAGCTGCAGGTGACCGGGCCGGCCATCCAGGCTGAAGCTCAGCCACTGGCCGCCCTCGATCGGCGCCGGCCGGGCGCCCGGCGCCAGGATCAGCTCGGCGTCCGCCCCCCAGGCCAGCGTCAGCGGCGCCCGCCGGATCGCCAGCTGGCGGGCTAGTGCTGCCGCCGGCCGAGCCAGCCTCGGCAAGGCAAGCCGCATTGCCGGCCGGGCCGTGGTGCCGCCTGAGCGCGCCAGCATCACTGGCCCGGGGCGGCCGCCGGCCGGTGCCGGTCGCTGTTCTGCTCGTCCTGCTCGGCTTCCTGCCGCCCGGTCGCCAAGCGCTGCGCCGCGCTGGCCACCCGGCCGGTCAGATGGTCGAGGCGCTCATGGGCCAGGCGGCGCAGCTGATGCGCGGCGCGCGCGCTCTGGAGGGCCGCTTCGGCCTGGACCAGCCGGCTTTGCGCCAGGGCCACCCGGTGGCGCAAACGGGTCGGGGTGGTGCTGAGCTCGGCCGCCCGCCGCTGCAGCCGCTCGAGCAGATCGGCGCTCTGCGCCCGGCCGAGCGCCTGGCGATAGATCTGCGCCAGGCGCGCCTCGATCGCCAGCTCCTGGGCGCGCAGCATGCGGCTCAGCTGATCGAGCTGGCGGCACGCCTCGTCGGCCGCCTGGCGGCGGCGGACCAGCTCGCCGGCGGCCCGCTCGGCGCGTAGCGCGCGGCAGCGGTTCAGCCGGGCCAGGCCTGCGGGGGTCACGCCACCAGCTCCTTCAGCGCCGCCACCGTCTCGGCGAAGCTGCCGCCGGGGCCGGTCTGCTGCAGGAAGGCCCGGATCGCCGGCAGCCGGGCGATCGCCTGGTCGGCCTCCGGATCGCTGCCGGCCTGATATTCGCCGACCTGCAGCAACAGCTCGATCTCGGCATGGCGGGCGAGCAGGGCGCGGACCCGCTGGGCGGCCGCCAGCTGGGCTGGCTCGACCACCGCCGGCATCAGCCGGCTCTGGCTCGCCAGCACGTCGATCGCCGGGAAGTGGCCGCGCGCCGCCAGCTGGTCCGAGAGCACGATATGCCCGTCCAGGATGCCCTTGACCTCCTCGGCAATCGGATCGGCGGCCAGCTCGCCCTCGACCAGGACCGCGTAGAAGGCGGTGATCGAGCCGGTCGTGCCGCAGCCGGCGCGCTCCATCAGCCGCGGCAAAGCGGCGAAGACCGAGGGCGGAAAGCCGCGCCGGGTCGGCGGCTCGCCGGCGGCCAGGCCGATCTCGCGCTGGGCCCGCGCAAAGCGGGTGACGCTGTCGATCAGGAGCACCACGCGCTGGCCCTGCTCGCGGAAATATTCGGCGATCGCGGTCGCGACATAGGCCGCCTTGACCCGCTCCATCGCCGCGCGGTCGGCGGTCGCGGCCACCACCACCGCGCGCTTGCGGCCGGCCTCGCCCAGCTGGCGCTCCAGGAACTCGCGCAGCTCGCGGCCGCGCTCGCCGATCAGGGCGAACACCGCGACATCGGCCTCGGCCGCCTTGACGATCTCGGCGAGCAGGGTCGACTTGCCGACGCCGGGGGCGCCATAGATACCGACGCGCTGGCCCTCGCCGGTGGTCAGGAGGCCATCGAGGGCGCGCTGGTGGAGCGGCAAGGGCCGCTCGATCAGACGCCGCGCCAAGGCCGGCGGCGGCGGCGCCTCGACCGGGCGGGTCGCCACGGTGGTGAGCGGCCCCTGCTCCGCCTCGTCGAGCGGCAGGCCCAGGCCGTTCACCACCCGCCCCAGCAGCTCCGGCCCGACCGCGACCTCGAAGCGCCGGGCGAGCGGCACCACCTCGGTCCGGGTCGAGAGGCCATGCAGGTCGCCAAGCGGGGTCAGGATCGCGGTCTCGCCGATCAGGCCGACCGCTTCGGCCAGGAGCAGGCAGCCGCTGGCCGGATCGCGCAGCTGGTAGAGCTCGCCCAGGCGGACTTCGGGGGCGGCGGCGTGGATGATCGTGCCGACCACCTTGGTCACCCGGCCCTTGAGCGGGCGCGGATCGACCTCCTGCAGCAGCTGACGCAGCCGATGCGACGGTGGCGCGGCCGGCGTGCCGGCAGAGGCGACAGCCATGCGCCTATGATGCGCCGCTGGTCGCACGGGCTAAGCCGGTGCGGAGCGCCTGAAGCTGCGCATCCAGCCCCAGCTCGACGAAGCCCAGCTCGCTCGCCAGCACGCAGGCGCCGCCTTGCAAGCCCGGATCCGGCTCGACCGCGACCACCGGCTGGCCCGGCCCGCCGGCCAGGCAATCCGCCAGCTGCGCGCGCACCGCCTCGGCCAGGCCCGGCGCGACCTTGAGGGTCAGGGCCCGCTCGCTCTGCCGCTCGGCCAGCGCCTGGCGCGCCAAGGCGGCAACCAGCTGCGGCTCGTCGCAGGCGCCCAGCAGCCGCTCGACCACCGCCAGCGCCAGATCGATCAGCGCCGGCTCGGCCGCGGCCTGCTGCTGGGCCGCACGCGCCGCGGTCTCGGCCAGCAGGCGGGCGGCTTCGGCCGCACCGGCGGCATGGCCCGCTGCATAGCCTTCGCGCCGCGCGGCGGCACGCGCTTCCTCGGCCGCGGCGACGATCGCCTGCGCGCGCTGCTCGGCGGCTTGCAGCCAATCCTGACCGGTCTGCCAGCGGGCCGCTTCGGCCGCCGGCAGGACCCGTCCGCGCGGCCGCCAGACCGGCCGGCCGGCGCTGGTGGCGGCCTCAGCCATCGGCGGCCGCCTCCGCGCGCTCGGTCAGATCGGCCGCGAGCGCCGCCACGATCGGCGGTCCGAGCGTGGCATGGAGTGGCAGGATCGCGGCGGCCCGTGGCAGGCGCCAGACCAGGCGCTCCGCCAGGACCGGCGGCAAGGTTTCCACCCAGGCCGCCAGGCAGGCCTGGCCATCCTGGCGGGCCGCGGCCAGCAGATCGGCCAGCGTCTCGACCCCTTCGGCCGCGGGTGCGGCCAGCGTCGCGTGGCGCACCGCCAGGGCATGCGCTTCCGGCCCCAGCGCCTCGGCCAGAGCACGTCGCTCGCTCGCCAGGATCACCCGGGCGATGGCGCGACCATGGAAGACTGCGCCAACCAGCCCGGCCAGCCGCTCAGGCTCGGCCGTGGCGAGCAAGGCTGCGGCCATGATCGGCCTGGGCAGCTCGGCCTCGGACCAGGCTGGCAGCCGGCGGCGCCGGGCAAGCAGCGCTGCCAGCCGTGCCTCGATCCGTCGGCTGGCCAGCAGCCGCGCCAGCAGGGCATCCGGCAGCGCGCTGCCTAGCGCGGCACCGAGCTGGGCGGGCGCCAGGCCGGTCGGCAAGCCATGCGCCAAGCGCAGCCGCGCCAAATGCTTGCTGGGCAGAGCTGCGGCGATGGCGCTCTTCATTCGGCCGCGGGCAGCTTGATGGCGGCGCGGCCAGGACGCCCGAGCGGCGCTGGCCCGCGGGCGGCCCAGAGATAGGCGCCGCCCGCCAGCAGCAAGGCCAGCACCAGGCCGGCCAGGCCATAGATCACAAGCCGGGCGGTGCCGGCGCTCGCCTGCTGGACCCAGATGCCGGCCACCTGGGTCAGCGCCTGGTCGGCCGCCACCGGCAGCGCCGCGGCGCCTTCGACCGGCACCAGCACGACCGTGACATTGTCGTATTGCAGGCCCTCGATGCTCTTGGACACCAGCAGCTTGATCTGCGGGGTCAAGGCGCCGACCTGGACCGACGCGGCATGGCGCACGAACACCGAGGCGGAGGATGGCGAGGTCGTGCCGCCCAGGCCGTCCTGCTCGGGCAGCACGACATGGACCCGCGCGGACAGCACGCCATCGATCTCGCTGACCGTGCGCGCCAGCTCCTGGCTCAGCGCATAGATCAGCCGGGCGCGCTCCTCGACCGGCGAGGAGATCATGCCATCGCCGGCGAACACGTCGCCCATGGTCTTGAAGGTCTCGTGCGGCAGGCCCTGGGCCTTCAAGAGCTGGACCGCCTCGGCGAACCGGCTCTCCTCGACGCTGACCGTGAGGGTCTTGTCCTTGGCCAGCATGCGCTCGGCCGGGATGCCCTGGGCCAGGAGGATCGCCAGCATCTCATTGGCCGCGCGCTCGTCGAGGCCGCTATAGAGCTCGACCTTGCAGCCGCCCAAGAGGCAGCAGACCAGGCCCAGGACCAGCCAGCGCCAGGCGCGCGCACGGCCCATCATGCGCCCGCTGCCCCGGCCAACGCCTTGCCCGCCAGCCGGCTCATTGGCCACGCAGCAAGGTGCTGGTGGTGTTGGTCACCTGCGAGCCGCTGCGCGCGACCAGATTGGTCTCGACCACCCAATGGGCCGAGCGGACCACCATCGCCATGATGTCCTTGACGCTGTCGCCGCCGGCCGGGGCCGCCGGGCCATGGGCCTGCGGCAGCTGCATGGCCGGATTGGGCAAGGGCGCGGCGGCAGTCGCCGGCTGGCCGTTGGCGGTCGCCAGGCTCAGCTCCTGGGCGGCATTGGCGCGCTTGTGAAAGGCCTCCAGATGACCCAGCATGCGCTCGCCCAGGGTCACCGGATTGCCCAGAAAGCGCGCCTGCGCGTCCGGCTGCAGCAGCATCGGATCGGGACCGGCGCTGCGATTGACGTAGTCGAACAGATCGACGCTGGTCGCCTGATCGGCGGTCTGGCTGGCCGCCGCTGCCGGCGCCGGCTGGGCCGGCGCCATGGCGGTCGCCAGGGGCTCGACCGTGGCAATCGGATTGACCGTCATCGTCGATCCTCCGGCAAAGGCAGGTGCGCCAAGCTCAGCTAGGCCGCTTCACGGTGGCCGCGATCGCTGCCCTCGGTGTAGTCGGCCAGGAGGTCGGCGGTCAGATCCAGGAGCTGGTTCTTGGTCGCGTCGTCCAGCTTGCTGTCCTCGATCAAGGTGACCAGCTGGTTCAGCAATGCGACCATGTCCTCGTCGGACTTGTCGCCCTTATCGTCAGCGCCGCCGCAGGCGTGGTCGCCGTCGTCATTGTCGGCGCCATGACCCCTGCCATGCTCGTCCTTGACCTCGGTCCGGCCGCCATGCTCGTCGCCGTGGCTGTCATGGCCCTCGGTCCGGCTGCCATGGTCGCTGCCTGCGGTCTGACCAGGCTCGCTCAGCAGCTCGATCGCCGCCTTGATCAGATCGGCCTTCTGGCCCGGATCATCGCTTTCCTTGGCGATGTTCAACAGCTCGCCGGCGAGCCGGCCACGCTCGGCCTGATCGCTCGCGCCGCCCTCGTCCGGCGGCAGGTCGTCCTTGACCACCTCGTCGATGCCGTCGGCGATCTCGCTCAGCTGGTCCTCGTCGCCGCAGCTGCAGTGGCATTCGTCCTTGCCGCCCTTGCCATCGGCCGCCTGCGCCAGGTCCTCCTGCAGGCCATCCAACGTTTCGCGCTCGCTGTCGCTCAGATCGGCGGCGTTGTCCTCGGGGCTCTCGAGGATCCGCTGGAGCTCCTGCGCCATGTCGTCCAGCTCGGCGCGCTCCTCGGCCGTGACCCTGCCGTCGGCGTAGATGTCGCGCAGGCGGTCGCTGATGCCGTCGAGCTTATGCGCGGTTTGATAGTCCATCGCGGTCCTCCTGACAAAAATCCTGCTGCTGGCGCGCAGCGCTGGCTATTCGCCGTTCATCATCTCGCTGCCGATCTCGCTGATCAGCGACATCGAAATCATCATCATCGGGATGCCCATGGTCGCGATCATGGCCTCGCCGAACTGCTGCTCGAAGGCCGCCTGATCCACGCCGGCCGCCGGCGCTGCGCCGGCTGCCCCACCGACCCCGCCCGGTGCTGCCACGTCCGCCATCCTCGTCCTCCCTACCTGGCGCCACCTCAGCCTTGGCCGAGGATCCGCATCTGCATCGATACCGCGACGCGCCGGGCCACATCATCCGGCCCAGCCAACAGCTCGCGACAGAGCTGCTGCGCAATCGCGCGCTCGCCATTCAGCCACAGCGCCACCAGCAAGAGCGCCTTCGCCTCGGCGACGCCCCGGCGTGCGGTCAGGCCGCGCGTGCGTAACAGGCGCACCGCCTCGCCGCAGCGGCCCTGGCCGAGCGCCGCCAGCGCCTCGCCGATCGCGGCCGCGGCATGGCCGGGCAGCCAGAGCGCCAGCGCCTCGAAGATCGGCCGCGCCCGCTGCCCCTCGCCGCGCACCGCCGCCGACAGGCCGATCTCGGCCAAGAGCTGCAAGTCCTCCGGCGCCGGCCGGAACCCGCCATGGGGCGCCACTGAGCTGGGTGCCGCTGAGCTGGGCGCCGGCGTCCGCGTCGCGATCGGCGAGCGCGCGGCCATCAGCTGTCGCCGCCAAGCCGGGCGCGGCCATGGATCACCGTGACCACGGGGGCCGGCGCCGGTGGCGGCGGCATCAGGCCGGCCATGGTCTGGCGGATCATCTGAGCGTAGCGCGGCGGCCCCTTGATGATCACGAGATTGCGGTCGGCGTCGTGGCGCAGCGGGAAACGCTCATCCAGGATCGCGAGGCTGGCGAGCGAGCTCTGCAGGCTGGCAAAGCTCAAGCGGTGCAGCGGCTCGATCACCTCGACGGCGTCGCGGCTGGCGCTGATGAACAGCCGGCCGTCGCCCACATACCAGTCGAACTCGTGCTGGCCGGCCAGGCGATCGAGGAAGGCGGCGGCGCTCACGATCGGCGCCTTGCCGCGGACCCGGCCGGACACGGCCTGGCCGAGCTCGAGCTTCAGGCCAAGATTGCGGGCGCATTCGCGCAGCACGGCCGGCAGGTCCTGATCGACCACCAGATAGGGATAAGGCCGGGCGAGCCGCTCGGCGATCGGGTCGGCGCGGGTTGCGGCGCCACCGAGCAGGAGCAGGCCGGCCAGGAGCAGGCTGGCCAGGCGCAAGCTGCCGGCATGGCCGCGCCGGCGCGCCCGGTGGCCCGCCAACGCCAGCTTTGCTCGGCTTGCCGCATGCGTCTCGCCGACGCGCATGTCCCTACCCCAAGCGAGGCCCGTCCGAGCCTCAGAATTGCTCGCGACAGCCCGCTCAGCCGTCGCTGATTATTTGCAGAATATCCATGAACTTACCGCAAGGCAACAGTAATACTGAGCCATCATAAGGAGAACATCTGCAGAAATCTCCGCCTAAAAGGCTAAAATCCTAGTTCTCGTGTGGGCTCTGCGGCAGTTCCTCTTGTTCGAGTCGGCAAACTGAATAGCCATGACTGCGCAATCACTTGACTTGGCAAGATCATTATGGCTTTCCTGATCTTGTGATCCGGCTGCTCTGGCGGCTGGATGTCGTGCAGCAAGTGCTCGCAAGGCACTAGGTAAAGGCTGAGCATGCCGACCCAGCCCTTGGTCATCGTCGAGTTGGACCGGTTGTTGGCGCGCGATACGCAAGGTCGCGCATTGCAGACCTGTCGGGCCAAGCTGGCGGCTGCTGCCAAGCAAACGCGGCTGGCGCTTGATCAAGGCGTGTCGGGCGAGGCGGCGGCGGGCTTGCGCAGCCTGCTGCGTGCCTATGCCGCTGGCAGCGACCTGCTGCCGAGCTTGTGGTCGAAACACCAGCAGGAAAGGACGTAATCATGCCTCCAGTTGATCCCCCAGGCGGTGCTGGTGGTGGCTCCGGCGCCCCGGCCGCCAACTTCGATGCCATTCTCGCCGACCTGAAGGCCTCGGGCGAAGAGCTGATGCGGCAATATGCCGAGGTCACCAAGGTCAATAACGAGCTGAAGGGTGAGCAGGACGCGGCCCGCGTCGGCCGCGGCTGACCGCTGACGCCGGGCGCGCGCGGCCAGGACTGGCCCTGCGCGCCCGCCTTGCCGCCCGGATGGGGCCGGGCGGCGACCGGCACACCCAGCTTGCGTCAACGGGGCCATGACGGCAACGCCGGCATCTTCCTACACGCTGTTCGTCCTGTCGGGACCGCATGCCGGCAGCCTGCAGCGCTTGGCCGCCGGGCTGTACACGCTCGGCTCGGATCTCAAGGCGGATCTGGTCCTGAGCGATCCGGCGCTGGCACCTGTGCATGCCGCGCTGGAGCTCGAGCGCGATCGGGTCCGGATCGAGCCGCTGGCCGGACCGGTCGGGCTGGACGGCGCCGAGCTGGCGCCCGGCGACGAGCGCACCCTCCCTTTGCCAGCCACCATCATCATCGGCGCGACCCGGCTGGTGCTGCGCCAGCCGCAGGACCAGGCTCGCCGTCAGAAGCGACGCTTGGCCGTGGCGGCAGCGGTCGCAGCGCCGCTGCTGCTGGCCGGCCTCTATCTGCTCGCCGGCCACGCCTGGACCGCGAGCGAGCCGGCCGGGGCCACGCCGGTTCAGGCGGCGGTTAGATCCGCCCCAGCCGAACTGGCAGTCGCCCCATCGCCGCAACCGGCACCGAGCGCGCCGACGGCGGTGCGCGCCACGCCCGCCGTGGCCGCCGCTGGCCTGCGCGCCCATCTGGCGGCGACGCAGCTCGACACGCTCGAAATTGCTGCGATGGCGGACAGCGTCCGGGTCGCGGGCGAGCTGCGGCCGGCGCAGGCGGCCGGCTGGCGCGCGGCGCAGATCTGGTTCGACGAGCATTATGGCGGCTGGCTGCCGCTGATCGCCGATGTCCGCCTGGCCGAGGCCGCCCAGCCGCCGGCCGTCGCGATCCAGGCCCTTTGGCTGGGCGCCGAGCCCTATCTGGTGGCCGGCGATGGCCGCCGCTATGGCGTCGGCGCGGTGCTGATCGACGGCTGGCGGATCGAGGCGATCGGGCGCGACCAGGTCACGCTGCGCCGCGGCGAGCAGCTCTTCAGCCTGACCTTGTGACATGGCTGGCCTGCGCACCGATCCGGTGCCCCTCGATCATGCTCTGGAACGGATCGCCGGCAGCGCGGTGGCTGCCGCCAGCCGGCCGCAGCTGACCCGCTTCCAGGCGGTCCGCCGGCGTCGCGACGGCGACGATCTGGCGAGCCCCGCGGCCAGCCTGGTCGACGAGATGTTCGACTTCCTGATGCCGCAATTGAGCCAGCCGGGCCTGTTCCAGGGCAGCCGCTATCTGGGCGTGCTGGAGGAGCTGGCCGGGCTGCTGGACGAGCCGAGCGAGGCGACCGACGAGGCGGATCGCTGGGCCGCCTTGGTCCTGCGCCACGAGCTGCGCAAGCACCGCCTGCTCTGGCAGTATCGCAACAGCCTGGTCGATGGCTAGCGCCGCCATGACGCCCGAGCAGCGCGAGCTTTTGCATTCCCTGGCCTATCTCTATCTGCGCCACGGCCAGAACCGGCGGGCGCTGACCCTGATCCTCCTGGCCACCAAGGCCGCACCGGATCAGCCCGATCTGCTGCGCACCCTGGCCTATGCGTTCCTGGTCAACGACGCTGCCCCGCGCGCGCTCGAGGTGCTCGACCAGATCGAGCGGCTGGAGCCGCAGGCGGCGGCGGATCGGCGGCATCTGCTGCTGCGCTGCCGCGCCTTGCTGCGCGCCGGCCGGGCGCCCGAGGCCAAGCGGCGGTTTGGCGACTACCTGGCGGCGCGCCGCCTGGCGCTGGCGGCCTGATGCCGGCCGGGCTGCATCGGCTGCTGCTCCGGCTCAATGGCCGGCAGGACCTGATGCTCGTGGTCCTGATGATCACGATCATCGGCATGATGATCCTGCCCTTGCCGACCATGCTGATCGATCTGATGCTCGCCACCAACATGGCGCTGACCGTGCTGCTCCTCATGGTCGGCATCTATCTGCTCGATCCGGTCGAGTTCTCGACCCTGCCGGCCGTGATCCTGATCGGCACCGTGTTCCGCCTGTCGCTCGCGGTCAGCACCACCCGGCTGATCCTGCTCCAGGCCGATGCGGGCAAGATCATCAGCACCTTCGGCGAGTTCGTGATCGCCGGCAATCTGATCATCGGCCTGGTCGTCTTCCTGATCATCACGGTGGTCCAGTTCGTGGTGATCACCAAGGGCGCCGAGCGGATCGCCGAGGTCAGCGCGCGGTTCACCCTGGATGCCCTGCCCGGCAAGCAGATGAGCATCGACAGCGATCTGCGCAACGGCGACATCGACCAGCGCGAGGCGCGCCGCCGCCGGCAGCGCCTGGAGAAGGAGAGCCAGCTTTACGGCGCGATGGACGGCGCCATGAAGTTCGTCAAGGGCGACGCCATCGCTGGCCTCGTGATCATCGCGGTCAACCTGATCGGCGGCATCGCGGTCGGCACGCTGCAGCACGGCATGCCCTTGAGCGAGGCGCTGCACGTCTATTCGCTGCTCACCGTGGGCGACGGCCTGGTCACCCAGATCCCGGCGCTGTTCATGTCGATCACCGCCGGCACCATCGTGACCCGGGTCACGACCGACGACGCCCGCAATCTCGGCGCCGACATTGCCGGCCAGCTGGTTGCCAACCCGCGCTCGCTGCGCCTGGCCGCCCTCGTGCTGTGCGGCCTGGCCTTCGTGCCGGGCTTTCCGATGGCGATCTTCCTGGGCCTAGCCGCCCTGTTCGGCCTGACCGGAATCGCGCTGCATTTCCGCGACCGTGACCGGGCCACCGCCAGCGCCGCGGCGGCCGCCCACTCGGCCGAGGTCGCGGCCCTGGCGCCGGCCAGCGACGGCGCGGTCCTGCTGCGCCTTGGCCCCGGCCTCGATCAGCTGCAAGGGCCCAGCCTGGCGTCCGGCCTGAGCCAGCTGCGCGAGAGCCTGCATCACGAGCTGGGCATGCCCTGCCCGACCCTGAACCCGCAGGCCGCCCTCGATCTGGCGCCGGGCGCCTTCGTGCTCGAGCTCGAGGACGTGCCGATGGCCGAAGGCACGATCAAGCTCGATCGGCTGCTGCTGCAGGACGAGCCCGACCATCTGCGCCTGGCGGAGGTGCCGAGCGAGCCGGGTGGGCCGTTCCTGAACCAGCCCAGCACCCTCTGGCTCGAGCTGCGCCATGCCGCGGCCCTGGACGAGGCGGGCATCGGCTACCTGACGCCGCTGCAATGCCTGCTGCGCGCGGTGCGCCATCATCTCAAGCTCTATGCCGCCCATTTCGTCGGCGTGCAGGAGACCCAGGCGATGCTGGCGCGGATGGAGGCGACCCATCGCGATCTGGTGCGCGAGGTCCTGAAGATCGTGCCCTTGCAGAAGATCGCCGAGGTGTTCCGGCGCCTGCTCGACGAGGGCGTGCCGATCCGCAACGGCCGGCTGGTCCTGGAGGCGCTGATCGAATGGGGCAGCCGCGAGCAGGATGTGGTGCTGCTGACCGAGTTCGTGCGCGGCGCCCTGAAGCGGCAGATCTGCCATGCCTATGCCGATCAGCAGAAGGTCCTGCATGCCTATCTGCTCGAGCAGGACATCGATCAGGCGCTGCGCGATGCGATCCGCCAGACCTCGGTCGGCGGCTACCTCGCCTTGGCCGATGACCAGGCCGAGCGGATCATCGCCGCCCTGCACCGCCGCAACGAGCAGCTCGCCTCCGATCGGATCACCCCGGTCATCATCGCGTCCTTGGATGTCCGCCGCTTTTTGAGGAGCCTTCTGATCAAGAACCAGATCCGCATTCCCGTGCTCTCGTTCCAGGAGCTGGCGCCGGAGTTCACCGTGCAGCCGGTGGCGACCTTGCGGCTGGATGGCGCCGCCCCGCGCGCCCGCGCCGCCTCGCCGCTCTCGCGCCTCGCCAACCCTGCGGAGGCGGTGGGCTAGCCATGGCCAAAGCGGGCTGGACCCAAGGCACCCATCCGACCGGCCGCCGGCCGCGGCTGCTCACCCTTCTGGTCTGCGTCGGCCTTGGCGCTTGCAGCGGGATCACGCCGGCGAGCGACGACGATCCGCGCCTGGTGCCGGGCGCGAACGGGATGTCGTGGTCGTCGCCATCGCAGGGTCCGACCGGCAGCTCGGGCGACGTCGGCGGCTCGCTGGTGCGGCTCGGCGATGATCTGCGCAGCCGCGGCAATCTGGGCGGGGCGATCGCGTTCTACCAGCAGGCCGCGGCGCGCTCGAAGGATGCCGACGTGCTGATCAAGCTCGGCCGGGTCTTTGGCGAGGTCGGCGCCCATGACCGGGCGATCGGCGCCTTCCGCGAGGCTCTGGTGCGCGAGCCCGACAATGGCGACGCTTTGCTCGGGCTGGGCGGCGCCTTGCTCAATACTGGCCAGATCGAGGACTGCATCACCGTGCTGCAGCAAGCGCTGGATAGTGCCCGGGAGCCGCGGCGCTACCGGGCGCTGGGCGCCGCCCTCGACATGGCCGGGCGGCATGAGCAGGCGATCCAGACCTATGATGCGGGCCTCGCGGAAGCGCCCGCCGATCTCGACCTGCGCAGCAATCTGGCCTTGTCCCTGGCGCTGCATGGCGAGCCGGACCGGGCGATCCAGATCATGCGCGACGTCGCGACCGCGCCCAGCGCCACCGGCCAGCATCACCGCATCCTGGTCCTGGTCCTCGCCCTGACCGGACGCGAGACCGAGGCGCTGGCGATCGGTCAGAATCTAGTCGGCGCCGGGCCGACCCAGTTGATCCTGGCCCAGGCGGCCAATGCCATGCAGCTGGCCGACGCCACCGAGCGGACCCGCGCGATCGGCACGACCCAGACCTCGGTCAGCGTCCCCCGGCCAGCCGGGAGCTCCGGCTAGGTCGGCGGATAGAGCCCGAGGCTGCGGCCGAGCTGCTGGGTCAAGGCCAGCACGATGTCGAGGGTCGGCGTCGGCTCGCCGACGATCCGGCCCATCTCCTGCACCGCCGTCACCAGGGCATCCAGCTCCAAAGGCCGGCCGCGCTCCAGGTCCTGCAGCATCGAGGTGCGATGGGCGCCGACCTTGGCGGCGCCATCGATCCGCCGCTCCAGGCTGACCCGGAAGCTGGCGCCGAGCTTGTGCGCGATCGCCGCTCCTTCGGTCATCATCCCGGTCGCGATCGCGCGCGTGCCGGGCTCGGTCGCGATCACGTCCAGGGTCGCCCGGGTCAGGGCGCTGATCGGATTGAAGCAGAGGTTGCCCCACAGCTTCAGCCACAGCTCGCTGCGGATGTCCTCCAGCACCGGCGCCTTGAAGCCGGCCTGCTCGAGCACGGCGGACAAGGCCAAGACCCGCTCCGAATGGCTGCCATCCGGCTCGCCGAGCGCGAACTTGTCGCCGTAGATATGCTTGATCAAGCCCGGCTCGACGATCTCGGTCGCCGGATAGACCGAGCAGCCGATCGCGCGCGCGCCACCGATCAGCCGCATCTGGCGCTGGCCGGGATCGACCGAGTCCAGGCTGAGCCCGGCATAGGGCCCATCCAGGCCGTGGAAGTACCACCAGGGCACGCCGTTCTGGCAGGTCAGCACCGCTGAGCGCGGTCCGAGCAGGGGCAGGAGCGCCTCGGTCGCCTGCCAGGCCTGGTGCGCCTTCAGGGTGTTGATCACCACGTCCTGCGGGCCGAGGCTACCGGGATCGTCGGTCGCCTCGACCCGGACGGTGCGACGGGCCTCGCCCTGGACCAAGGTCAGGCCGTGGCTGCGCATCGCCGCCAGATGGGCGCCGCGCGCGATCAAGGTCAGCTCGACCTCCTTGACCTCGGCCAGGCCGACGGCGAGATAGCCGCCGATGGCACCGGCCCCGTAGATGCAAATCTTCATGGGGTCTCCTCGGTCCGGGCAAGACCTGGCAGGGGGTGCGCCGGGCGCGCCTTGGCCGCTCCCTGGCTGGCGCGCAGCCCCTTATCAAAAAGGGGATCGCGCCGATCGTAAATGCGCATTAGGCTGATTGAGACATAAGGAAAGATCATGCTTAAGCTGCGCGACCGCCTGCCGCCGCCCAACAGCCTGGTGGTCTTCGAGGCGGCCGCGCGCCATCTTAGCTTCACCCGCGCCGCGAGCGAGCTGGGCGTGACCCAGGCTGCGGTCAGCCGGCAGATCCGGATCCTCGAGGACCATATCGGCGCCAGCCTGTTCGAGCGCGGCCACCGTGCCTTGCTGCTGACCGCGATCGGCCAGCGCCTGCACCGGGCGGTCACGATCGGCCTTGAGCATATCGCCCATGCCAGCGCCGAGGTCCGCCAGGAGCACAGCCGGGGCGTGGTCACGATCGCCAGCAGCGTCACCTTCGCCGCCTACTGGCTGATGGCCCGGGTCGCCCAGTTCCGCGCGATCCGGCCGGACATCGATCTGCGCCTGGTGGCGACCGCGCGCAGCCGCGATCTGGCCGGCAGCCAGGTCGACCTCACGATCCGCTATGGCCGCGGCCAGTGGCCCGACGTGGTCGCCCATCCGATGTTCGACAACGACATCCTGCCGGTCTGCTCGCCCGGCTATCTGGCCGCGCATGGACCGATCCGGCAGCCGGGCGATCTCCTCAATCAGATCCTGCTCCATCTGTCGGCGTTCGACCGCAATTGGGTGACCTGGGAAACCTGGCTGCGCTCCTTCGGGGTCGAGCAGCCGCCGAGCCGCAGCGGCCTTTATTTTGACCATTACATGGTGCTGCTCCAGGCGGCGCTCGCCGGCCACGGCATCGCTTTATGCGGCGGCCGGCTGGCCGAAGATTTCCTGGCGCGCGGCGAGCTGGTCCGGCCGATCGACGCGGCGCTGCGCTCCGATTACGCCTTCTATCTGCTGCACCATGCCGAGCGCAGCCTGCATCCCAACGCGCTGCGCTTTCGCGACTGGCTGCTGCAGGCGGCGCGTCACCCGGGCCAGGCGAACCAGCCGCCGGCCGCCGCCATGGTGGCCAGGCTCAGTAGCTGACCGGCTGGCTGGCGCTGGCGGCGCCGCCGCCCGGCACCGCCGGCGGCAGCTCGCCGGGCCCGCTCGCCGGCTGCTCCGGGCGCCGATCCAGATAGCGCTCGATCGCCGCCGCGGCAGCCGCACCCGAGGCGGGCCCCATGCTCCGGCCCTCGATCAGGTCGCGCTGGTCTTCGGCCATCTCGACCGCGGTCAGCCCGGTGGTGCAGCCGGACGGCGCCAGGCCCTGGTCCGGCCATTGATCGTCCTGCAGGCAGGCGGTTGGCAGCAGGACCTCGCGCTGCAGGGTCACCGTGACCGCATTGGCGGCGCTCGCAGGCGCGGCGCCGCCATCCATCGCCTCGACGCCGAGCTGGGCCAGGCTGTCGGCCACCGCGGCCTTGCGCGCGGCCGCCTGCGGGCCGGCGGCGCGCAAGCTCACGGCACCCTGGCGGTCCGGATCGACCTCGGCGAGGAAGCTCGCCAGCGCCTCGAAATTGCCCTGGTCCAGCTGGGTGCCGGGGCCGATGAAGGCGACCTGATGGCTAAGCTCGATCGGCTCGCGCACGAACCGGTCCGAGTGCGTCTCCGGCGGCGTGAACGGCGCCATGCAAGCGGCGAGCGAGCCCGCCAGGAGGAGCGCGCCAAGGTGCTGCAGGGCGGTGCCCCGGCGGGCAGGCTGCGACATGGAACAGGGCCTCCCGGGCCGGCAGCTCAATTGACGATGAAGCCGGCACCCGAGCCGCGCCCGCTGGGCGGGGTGCCGGGGCTCAGGCGCTCGTTAGGCAAGGCGAGGTTGTGCTGGCTGGTCGGGCGCACCAGGACCGGCGTGATCAGGATCACCAGCTCCGTCTCCTTGCGCTGGTAGCGGCGCGACTTGAACAGCTGGCCCAGGACCGGCACCTCGGCCAGGCCGGGAAACTTGTCGAGGTCGGTGGTCAGGTTGCGGCTGAACAGGCCGGCAATCGCGAAGGTCTGGCCGCTCGCCAGCTCGACCGTGGTCTCGGCGCGCCGCACTAGGAAGGCCGGAATCTCGAAATCGTCGATCCGGATGCCGCCATTGGTCAGGAGATCACTGACCTCGGGCCGGACCCGGAGATTGATCCGGTCGCCCGGCAGCAGGGTCGGCACGAAGTCGAGCGAGACGCCGAACGGCTTGTACTCGATGGTGATGGTGTCGCGATCCTGCGGCACCGGGATCGGCACCTCGCCGCCGGCCAGGAAGGTCGCGGTCTCGCCGTTGATCGCGGTCAGGTTCGGCTCGGCCAGGATGCTGACCACATTCTCCCGCTGCAGGGCGTCGAGCAGCAGATCGATGTTGAAGTCGCCGAACTCGCCGCTGCCGAAGATCGTGCCGGCCGTCTCGGCGGCGTTGAAGTCGCCGATGCCCGGCAGGCCGGGCACGCCGCCTGGCAGGAAGGCCGAGCCGCTGGCGATGCCGAACAGGAAATCGCCAGTGTTGATCAGGCTCTGCAGGTTGATCCCGAGGCGCTGCAGGTCGCTGCGCGAGACCTCGGCGAAGCGGACCCGGATATTGACCTGCTGCGAGCCTGGAATGACGGTGTTGTTGAGCGCCGGCTGGGCCCGGTTCGCGGCCAGCTGCTTGGTCAGCGCCGCCAGCTCGACCGCCTCGCCCGGGTCGCGCACCACGCCGTTCGCGACCACCCGGTCGCCGGCATAGCCGAGCGTCGCCTGGCTGTCCGGCCGCAGGCTCTGCAGCTGCGCCTGCGCCGCCTGGGCATCGGGCACCACCGTCAGGTCGATCGAGGCGACCACCTTCTCCTTCTTGGTGATGCAGAACACGTTGGTCCGGCCGGTCTGGTTGCCGAACACGTAGAGCAGGCGCGGCGACACCGCCTTGACGTCGGCGACATTGGGGTCGGCCACCATGATGTTGCTGACCGACTGCTCGAGCCGGATCAGCTGGCCGGTGCCGGCCGCCAGGGTCATGACCTGGGTCGGCGCCTCGACCATGGCGAGCGGCGGCTCGGCCGAGCGCGTGCGCGCCGGCCGCGCCGCCTTGGCGACCTCGGCGCTGGCGGCCGGCGCCTCCAGCACGGTCAGGTGCAGCCGCGCCTCGGCGACATTCCCCTCATCGACCGCGCGGAAGGTCGCGACCACCTCCTCGATCGAGCTGAACCCGATCGGGGTCAGGCCGGTGCTCTCGAGCTTGGCCGGCAGCGCCGGCTTCTTGGCGGCTGGCGTCGCCAGGCAGGCGACCTGCTCGTCCTTGCCGGGCCGGTCCAGGATGATGTCGAAGCCGGCGCCGGTGGTCGGGATGCGCACGCCCTTGCTGGCGGCGACCAGCGAATCCGGTTGGAACCGGTTGGGGAAGATCTGCGCCACCTGATGGGCGCCGTCCTCGTAGTAGCAATAGACATGGGCGTCCGCGCTCGGGATCACGGTGATCACCAGGGCGTCATTGAGCTTGAAGGTGCCATCCTGGCCCTGGGCGGTGCCGAGCATCAGCCGGAGCGGTGCGTCGACCACCACCGAGCGCTTCTTCAGTGCGCGGCTCGGGCTCTCATCGGCCAGGCCAGGGGCCAGCTGCGCGGTCTGGACGCTGTCCAGGGCCGGCGGCGGCTCGGAGCTGTGCAGCTTGACGTCGTAATGGGGCAAGGCCGCGGCCAGCGTGACATCGCGCCAGGCGCGCGGTGCCGGCGGCGAGGGCACGGGAGCCTTCGGCGCCAGGCGCGCGGTCGCCGTCTGGCCCGTTGGCGCGGAGGCCTTGCTGGCGGCAGCCTTGGCTGGGGCGGCAGGCGCGGCGGCCGCCGGCGCGTCGCTCGGCAGCGTCTCCGTCAGGCGGCGCATCAGGGTCTGCGCCGGCAGCAACGCCGCGTCGGCGCCATTGGCCACGGCGGACGGCTGCTCGGCGCCCGCCAAGTTGGGGAGGCCGACGCCGCCGACGAGCAGGATGCCAAGCCAAATCGCTGCGGCGTCGTGTCGAAATCGGCGATCCGCCTTCGGCATCCCTTGTCCCACCCTTGTTATTTCTATCGTTGTTGCTGGCTCGGCCTGTCGGCTCAGGCAGTTACCAGGCAAACTATCGCCACTTGATAAACAGCTGACGGTGCGTTTGCATTCGTTCAGCTAGCCAGATTATGCAATTTTTTTGCCTATTCTCGCAATCTTCTGGTGATGGCAGCGGCCAGCGCCCTCTTGACCACAGCCGCCAATGGGGAAATGCAGAGCGATTGGGCGGTCCCGCCGGGCCGCCGCGCAGCGGGAGATCGACCGATGGCGCGTGCTCGACCTGGCCAGCACCGACCTCTCTGGCTGGCTGCCACACTGGCCTTTGGCCTGCTCGCCGGCCTGCCCGCCAGCCATGCCGACATGGCGGCCGCGCGCCAGCGGATCAGCCAGAACACGATCGACTTGCTGGGCGACGGCCTGGGCAGCACCAGCCTGCAGATGGCGACCGAGCTGGCCCAGGTGATGGAGCAAGGCGGCTCCTTGCGGATCGTGCCGATGGTCGGCAAGGGCTCGGTCCAGGCGGTCGAGGATGCGCTGCTCATGAACGGAGTCGACGTCGCGGTGATCCAGGCCGACGTGCTCGCGGTCTACCGGCAGCAGGGCGTGCTGCCGCGGCTGGACCGCCAGCTGCGCCAGATCGCCAAGCTGGCCGACGAGGAGCTGCACATCCTGGCCGGACGCGGCATCGCGAGCATCGACGATCTGGCCGGCAAGCGGGTCAATCTCGGGCCGGCCGCGAGCGGCACGTTCATTCTGGCGAGCCGGCTGCTCGGCACGCTCGGCATCTCGGTCGAAGTGCAGACGGAGCCCTTCGGCCAGGCGCTCGAGCAGCTGCGGGCCGGCCGGATCGATGCCTGGTGCTGGGTAGCAGGCGCACCCAATCCGCTGGTCGCCGGCCTGGCCAAGGACAGCGAGCTCCATCTGGTGCCGATCCCGAGCCACCGGGTGCCCGCCGGCTACCAGACCGCGCGGTTGAGCGATGACGACTACCCGAACCTGCTCTCGGCCGGCCGGGCGGTGACCACCATGGCCGTGCCGGTGGTGCTGGCCTCCTACAACTTCCGGCCCGAGAACCCGCGCCGGCAGAAGATCGACCGGTTCATCGGCCGGCTGGAAGAGGTGCTGCCGACGCTGCAGGGCGGCGGCTTCCATCCGAAATGGGCCGACGCGGATCTCAAGGCCTTGCAGCCGGGCTGGCGGTCGTTCCGGCGCGGCCTCAAGCCGGCGCCGGCGCCCGCCGGCAAGCCCGCCAACGCCTCCTAGCGGGCTCGACGGCGCGCACGCGAGGGGCCATCCTGGCGGCGATGGCGGTCGAGGATGCAGACAATGGCGACCACCTGCCTGCTGGATGAGCTCGCGATCGGCGACGCCCGGCTGCCGGAGGATCTCCCCGCGGTGCGGCGCCTGCTGCGCGCCTATGCCGACTGGCTGCAGGTCGAGACCTGCCTCGTGGGGTTCGAGCGAGAGCTGGCCGAGCTGCCAGGCGCCCATGCGCCGCCGGCTGGCCGGCTGCTGCTGGCCAAGGTGGCTGGCGAGGCGGTCGGGATCGCCTGCCTCCGGCCGCTGGCGCCGGGCATCGGCGAGCTGCGCCGGCTCTGGGTCGAACCCGGCTGGGCCGGCCGCGGCATCGGCCGCCGGCTGACCGAAGCCGCGCTCGGGGCGGCCCGGCAGATCGGCTATCGCAGCCTCAGGCTGGACACGATCCCGGCCCGCATGCCGGCGGCCGCAGCGCTCTACCGGGCACTCGGCTGCCGCCCGCTCGGCCCGCTCAGCGCCGCCGGTGTCGAGACGCTCGAGCTGCCGCTCACGCCACCTTGAGCGGCTTGTAGCGCAGGCGGTGCGGCTGCTCGGCGGCAGCGCCCAGCCGCCGCTGCCGGTCGGCTTCGTAGTCCTGGTAGTTGCCCTCGAACCAGACCACCTGGCTGTCGCCCTCGAAGGCCAGCATGTGGGTCGCGATCCGGTCCAGGAACCAGCGGTCGTGGCTGATCACGACGGCGCAGCCGGCGAAATCCAGCAACGCATCCTCGAGCGCGCGCAGGGTGTCGACGTCCAGATCGTTGGTCGGCTCGTCCAGCAGGATGACGTTGGCGCCGCCCTTCAGGAGCTTGGCGAGATGGACCCGGTTGCGCTCACCGCCGGACAGGACGGCCACCTTCTTCTGCTGATCCGGCCCCTTGAAGTTGAACGCCGAGACATAGGCGCGCGAATTCAGCTCACGCTTGCCGAGCGGGATCACGTCCTTGCCGTCGGAGATCTCCTCCCAGACCGATTTCTTGCCATCCAGGCTGTCCCGGCTCTGGTCGACATAGCCGAGCTGGACGGTGTCGCCGAGGCGCAAGGCGCCGCCGTCAGGCTGCTCCTGGCCGGTCAGCATCCGGAACAAGGTGGTCTTGCCCGCGCCGTTCGCGCCGATCACGCCGACGATGCCGCCGGGCGGCAGCTTGAACGACAGATCGTCGATCAGGAGCCGATCGCCGTAGCCCTTCTTCAGATGCTCGGCCTCGACCACCAGATCGCCCAGCCGGGGTCCGGCCGGGATGATGATCTGGGCGCTGCCGGGTGCCCGCTCCTGCGCCTCGGCCAGCAGGTTGTCATAGGCCGTGATCCGGGCCTTGCTCTTGGCCTGGCGGGCACGCGGGCTCTCGCGGATCCATTCCAGCTCGCGGGCGAGGGTGCGCTGGCGGGCCGCCTCCTCCTTGTCCTCCTGGGCCAGGCGCTTTTGCTTCTGCTCCAGCCAGGCCGAGTAGTTGCCCTGGTAGGGGATGCCGCGGCCGCGATCGATCTCCAGGATCCAGCCGGCGACATTGTCGAGGAAGTAGCGATCATGGGTGATCGCGACCACGGTGCCCTTGTAGTCCTGCAGGAAGCGCTCCAGCCAAGCCACTGATTCGGCGTCCAGATGGTTGGTCGGCTCATCCAGAAGCAGCATGTCGGGCTGGGCCAGCAGCAGCCGGCACAGCGCCACCCGGCGCCGCTCGCCGCCGGACAGCGTGGTCACGTCGGCATCGCCCGGCGGGCAGCGCAGCGCGTCCATCGCCATCTCGAGGGTGCGCTGCAGCTCCCAGCCATTGGCCGCGTCGATTCGCTCCTGCAGCTCGGCCTGCTCGGCCATGACCGCGTTCATCTCGTCGTCGTCCATCGGCTCGCCGAACTTGGCCGAGACCTCGTCGAACCGGTCGAGCAGCGCCTTGGTCTCGGCGACACCCTCCATGACGTTGCCCAGGACATCCTTGGCCGGGTCGAGCTGCGGCTCCTGCTGCAGGTAGCCGATCTTGACGCCGGCCGCCGCCCAGGCCTCGCCGCCGACATCCTGGTCCAGGCCCGCCATGATCCGGAGCACGGTGGACTTGCCGGCGCCGTTGACGCCCAGGACGCCGATCTTGGCGCCGGGCAGGAAGGCCAGGGTGACGTTCTCCAAGACCTTCTTCCCACCCGGGAAGACCTTGGAGAGATTTTTCATCACATAGATGTATTGGTAGGCGGCCATGCAAAACTCCCGGCTTAGGCGCGGGAGGGTGATAGCAGACCTGGCAGCGGAACTGAAGCGCGCGGCGGCCGGGACGGCTCTGCCGGCTGCGCTCAAGGCTCGGTGAAGCCCAGGGCGCGCACGGTCAGCTCGCCGGCTTCGGGCGCCCGGCTGAAGAACAGGCCGCCGGTCATCTCGGAGCGGGCCGGCAGCAGATCGAGGGTGATCTCGGCCCGCTCGGCCGGGCCGGCAGCGCCCACCAGGACGCCCTCGATCGGGATCTGGGCGGCCGGCGTGTCGCCGTCATTATAGGCGGTGAACGCGACCAGAAAGCCGGTTGCCACCGGCACCGCGGCGGCCGGCTCGACCCGGACCGCGGGCGGCGTCTGGTCGCGGGTCTGGCTGTGCTGGATCAGGAAGCCGAGCGTGGCCAGGACCAGGCCCGCGCCGAGTCCCGCCACCAGCCATTCCAGGAGCGGCGTGTGGGCCCGCGGCTGCCCAGCGCGCGCCTCGTCAGTCTGATCCTCGGCCATCCCGGTCAGCCGCCTCCATCACAAAATGAGCCGCGCCGCGGCGGCGCCTAGGGCGGCCGGCCAGCCCAGGACCACGACCCGGATCAGCTGCTCGCCGAACGCGATGCCATCGCATCGGCCGAAGGTCCAGAGCACGTAGTAGGCGACCAGGAGCGCCAAGGCATAGGCGACCACGGTCAGCCGCAGGAACTCGCTCCAGCCCGAAACCCCTTCCGGCATCGTGGTTTGGCCGCGGAACTCCACGGCGTAGACGAAGCCATGCATCATGAGCAGGGAGACCAGGCACAGGATCAGCGCATGCCAGACGGTCATGGTCGAGGCGAGCAGCAGGATCTCCTCGGTCGGCGCGATGTTGAAGGCCAGGAACAGGGCGCCGATCCCGGCCAGGAACACCTCGCCGCCATAGCTGTCGCGCCTAACCTCTTCCGTGCGCTCCTCGCTTTGCTGACCCAGCTGGCTGCGCGCCAGCATCGCGCCGATCGCCGCTGGCACCGCCTGGATCGCGACCATGCCGACCACCTTGTCGAGGGAGTCGCCAAGGGTCAGCTGGTTGAACAGCAAGAGGCCCAGCGCCGCGGCGACGAAGCCCACCGCATAGGCGATGCAGGCGCTGAGCACGCAGTCCTTCAAGCGGACCGTCGCCTCGAAGCCGGCGTAGTAGGCCAGGACCGCCAGCACCGGGAACATCAGCGCCACGAACAAGGCGAGCCGCCAGGGCTGCATCACGAAGCCCAGATGCCACATCTCCTGGGTCATCAGGATCGGCAGGCCGAAGACCAAGGCGCCGCCGAAGGCGCGCGCCAGCGCGATCGCGAAGTCGCGCAGCGGCGGCCGGGCGGGGCTGGCGGCGGCGGTCAAGGCGCTGCTCGAAGGCCGGCTACGGCTTGGCCGCGAACCGGCCATCGGCCGCCATGACCAGCCGGCCGCTCGGCTCCTGGCTGATCCGCAGCTCGCCCGCGACGGTCTCGACCGCGGCCAGCGGCTGCTGCTTGGCGCTCGCGATCTGCTGGTAGGCGGATCGCCGCTCGGCATTGACCTGGGCGAGGCGCTCAGCCTGCGCCGGCTCGAGCGCGCCCGCGCCGGGCACGGCGAGATAGCCCCGCAGGTCCTCGCCCGCGAGCCCGGCCGCCTTCAGCTGCTCGGCCGGATCGGCCGGCTTCAGGGCGCGCGTCTTGGCGCCGGTTGCAGCCCGCTCCTCGGCCAGCAGGGCGGTGACCTCGTCGGCCAGCTCCAGCTTGATGTTGAGGTTGATGGTCAGCGGCTCGGGCGTGGCCACCTCGACCCGATGGGTGCAGGCGGCGGCCGCCAGCACCAGCCAAAGACCGGCGGCGAGCGGCCAGCGGGCGAGCACTGCCTGACGCATCCGTGACGCTCCCTGGCCGGCTTGGCCGACGTCTGCGCCGGCACCGGCGGCCGGAGCATCAGGATGCTTCTGCGGCGCCGACTCCGGGCTGGCAAGCAAAAATCGCCTGACAGCCGGCCCGCTCTAGCGTCTAATAGTTCGTAATGGGAGCGCGGACTGACAACAAGAAGCGAATAACGGGATGGCACAACGCGTATTGGTAGTTGATGACGAGCCGAATATCGTCACCTCGTTGCGCTTCCTGATGGAGCGCGAGGGCTTCCTGGTGGAGGTCGCCTCGACCGGCCCGGCAGCGCTTGCCGCCCTGGAGCGCGAGGCCGCCGATCTGGTGCTGCTCGACGTCATGATGCCGGAGCTGGATGGCTTCGAGGTCTGCCGCCAGATCCGGACCCGGCCGGAATGGCAGACCACCAAGGTCGTGATGCTGACCGCCAAGGGCCGCGACGTGGAGCGCGAGCGGGGCATCGCCTTGGGCGCCGACTGCTACGTCACCAAGCCCTTCTCGACCCGCGAGCTGGTCGAGCGCGTCAAGGGCATGCTGCAGACCGGCTAAGGCAATGGACGCGGCAGGATCGGCCGGCGGCGCCGATGGGTGAGCAGGACCGCGGCAAGCGGCTGATCGCCCTGTTTCTCCTGGGCATGGCCCTGTTCAACTTCCCCTTGCTGGTGGTCGCCAGCGCCGGCTGGACCGTGCTCGGCCTGCCACCCTTGATCCTCTATCTGTTCGGCGCCTGGCTCGGCCTGATCCTGCTGATGGCCCTGATCATCGAGCGCCGGGCACCTGGACCGACGGCCGGCCCCGCCGCAGCCAGTCCGCCCGAGCCCCGCTGAGCCGCGCGCAGGATGCTGGACGCCTGGTCGCTGCTGCTGGTCTCGAGCCTGTATCTGGCGGTGCTGTTCGCGGTCGCCCATTACGGCGACCGGCGGGCCGACCAGGGCCGCAGCATCATCAACAATCCCTACATCTACGCGCTCAGCCTCGCGGTCTACTGCACCGGCTGGACCTTCTATGGCAGCGTCGGCCGGGCCGCAGCCGGCGGGGTCGCGTTCCTGCCGATCTATCTCGGCCCGACCCTGATGGCGGCGCTGTGGTGGTTCGTGCTGCGCAAGATGCTGCGCATCACCAAGGCCTACGGCGTCACCTCGATCGCCGATTTCATCGGCGCCCGCTACGGCAAGAGCGGCCTCCTGGCCGGGCTGGTCACGGTGATCGCGGTGGTCGGCACCGTGCCCTATCTATCGCTCCAGCTGAAGGCGATCTCGGCCAGCATCGCGGTGATCCTGGCCTATCCCGAGCTGCCGCAGCCGGGTGCAGTGCCGGGGGCTTCGTTCTGGGGCGATCTGGCGCTCTACGTCACCTTGCTGATGGCCGCCTTCAGCATTCTGTTCGGCACCCGACATATCGATGCGACCGAGCATCACCAGGGCCTGGTCGCGGCGATCGCCTTCGAATCGGTGATCAAGCTGGTCGCCTTCCTGGCGGTCGGCCTGTTCGTGACCTTCGGCCTCTATGACGGCTTCGGCGACATCTTCAGCCGGGCGATCGCGGCCGGCCACGGCCATCTCCTGACCTTCAGCGGCACCGGCACCGGCTATGCCGACTGGTTCGCCGTGGTGTTCCTGAGCGGCCTCGCGATTCTGTTCCTGCCGCGCCAGTTCCAGGTGGCGGTGCTGGAGAACATCAACGAGCGCCACCTCAACAAGGCGATCTGGCTGCTGCCGCTCTATCTGCTCTTGATCAATCTCTTCGTGTTGCCGGTGGCGCTGGGTGGCCTGCTGCGCTTTCCCGGCGTCGGGGTCGACGCCGACACGCTGGTCCTGACGCTGCCCATGGCCGAGGGCCAGCGCGCCCTGACCGTGCTGATCTATCTGGGCGGCCTGTCCGCCGCCACCGCCATGGTGATCGTCGAGACCGTGGCGCTCAGCACCATGTTCTGCAACGACCTCCTGATGCCGGCGCTGCTCCGGGTGCCGTGGCTGCGCCTGAACGAGCGGGCCGATCTGAGCGGCCTGCTGCTGGCGATCCGGCGCGGCGCCATCCTCGCCATGCTGCTGCTCGCCTATGCCTATTTCAAGGTGGTCGGCGCCTCCTATTCGCTCGCCACCACCGGCCTGGTGTCGTTCTGCGCCGCCGCCCAGTTCGCGCCGCCGATCCTGTTCGGCATCTATTGGAAGGGGGCGACCCGCAGCGGCGCCCTGCTCGGCCTGCTGGCCGGCTTCGGCATCTGGATCTACACCCTCCTGCTGCCGGCGCTGGCCCGCTCCGGCTGGCTCGCCGCCGAGTTCATCGAGGCCGGGCCGTTCGGGATCGCCTTCCTGCAGCCGCAGGCCTTGTTCGGCCTGGCCGGGCTCGATCCGATCACCCATTGCCTGCTCTGGAGCATGCTCGCCAATCTCGCCTTGCTGATCGGCTGGTCCCTGATCGCCCGCCAGAGCAGCTACGAGCAGCTCCAGGCCTCCTTGTTCGTCGATGTCGACCGGCTGGCCGGCGGCCCGCATCTGTGGCGCGGCACCGCGCGGGTCGCCGATCTGCGCGCCTTGCTGGCCCGCTATATCGGGCCCGACCGGGCCGAGCAGGCGTTCGCCCGCCATGCCCGCGCGCGCGGCCTGACCCTGCCGGCGGATGCCGAGGCGGACCCCGATCTGATCACCCTGGCGGAGCGGCTGCTGGCCGGCGCCATCGGCGCCGCCTCCGGCCGGGTCATGATCGCGACCGTGGTCAAGGGCGCCAGCTTCGGCCCTGACGAGGTCATGGCGATCCTCGACGAGGCGTCCCAGCGGATCGAGTACAGCCGGCAGCTGGAGCAGCAGCGGGCGGCGCTCGAGGCGGCCGGCGAGGAGCTGCGCCGGGCCAATCAGCGCCTGACCGAGCTCGATCACATGAAGGACGACTTCCTCTCGACCGTCAGCCACGAGCTGCGCACGCCGCTCACCTCGATCCGCTCGTTCTCCGAGATCCTGCTCGACAATCCCGATCTGGCGCTGGCCGAGCGCAGCCAGTTTCTCGGGATCGTGGTCAAGGAATCCGAGCGCCTGACCCGCCTGATCAACGACATCCTGGACATGTCGCGGATCGAATCCGGCCGGATGGAGTGGTATCTGACCGAGTGCGATCCGGTCATGGTGATCGAGGATGCGCTGGCCGCGACCAGCAGCCTGTTCCACGAGAAGGCGATCACGATCGAGCGCCATATGCCGGCCGAAGGGCCGACCATCACCGCCGATCGCGACCGGCTGATGCAGGTGGTGGTCAACCTGCTCTCGAACGCCGCCAAGTTCGTCGAGCGCGGCCAGGGTCGGGTCCGGGTGGTGCTGACCGTCCAGCCGGATCGGCTGACCGTGGGCGTCGAGGACAATGGCCCGGGCATTCCGGCCGACCAGGCCGAAGCGGTGTTCGAGAAGTTCCACCAGGTCGGCGGCAACACCACCACCAAGAAGCCGAGCGGCAGCGGCCTGGGCCTGACCATCTGCCGGCGGATCGTCGAGCATTTCGGGGGTCGGATCTGGGCCGAGCCGGCCGCACCCCATGGCGCCGCCTTCCGGTTCACCCTGCCGCTGGCGGCGACCGGCGCCCCTGCCGCCGAGCCGCCGCCGGTCGCCGAGCAGCCGGCCAGCCGCGCGAGCTAGGCCTTCTCGGCGCGCTGGCGCAGCTCGGCCAGGAGGCCGTCCATGCCGCTGCGATCGATCACGGTCGAGAACTCGGCACGCTGGCTGATGATCAGGCTGACCCCTTCGACCACCAGGTCGATCGCGACCAGCTTGCTGCCGTCGACGTCGCGGATCCGCCAATCGACCGACAAGGGCGGCCGCCGGTCGCCCAGGATCTGCGAGGTCACCAGCGTATCCTTGTCGTCGGCCGCCTGGGCGCCGGTCACCTTGAAGCTCTGGCCCTGATACAGATGCAGCCGCGAGGCGAGGTTGTTCAGGGCATAGGCGCGGAACAGCCCCAGATACTCGGTCTGCTGCGCCTCGCTGGCGGTCCGCCAGTAGCGGCCGAGGATCAGCCGGCCGACCAAGGCGAGGTCGATCGGCCCGTCCAGGACCTGGACCAGGCGGTGCAGCTTGTCGTCGTTGCTGAGCGCCGGGTCGCGCAAGATCGCGAGCACTTGCTGGCCGGCCGCTTCGACCATGCTTTGCGCCGCATCCGGGCTGGGTGCTGCCCAGGCGGCCCGTGCCACCGCAAGCCCGAGCGGCACCGCCGCAGCCAGCTGCAGCATCCGCCGCCGCGCCAGCTGGCTAGTTGGCCGCATCGGCTGCCGGATCTTCGAGATCATAGATGTCCTCGTCATAGATGGAATCCTGGTCCGGCGGCGCGCCGTTGCGGATCTCGGACGAGCGCAGCTGCTCGGTCAGCGTCCGGGTCGCGGCGTACAGATCGAGGCTGCTGCGCCGGAACTCGTCGAAGTTCTCGATATTGGCTTCGCGGAACGACACGATGTCGGCGCCGCGCCGGCCATAGTTGACGCTGCTGGGCGCGATGAAGGTCAACGGATCGAACACCAGGTCGACCGCGCTGCCGACCAGATCGCGGGGATTGGAGGGTCCGATGAACGGCACCATCAAATAGGGGCCGGTGCCGATCCCATAGACCGCGAGCGTCTGGCCGAAATCCTCGTGATGCCGCTCCGGCATGCCGAGCAGCCCGCCGACATCGACCAGCCCGCCCACGCCCACGATGGTGTTGAACATGAACCGGCCGATGGTCTGGGTCGCCCGGGTCGGCTCGGCCTGGAACAGATCGTTGGCCAAGACCACCGGCGTCTTGAGATTGTCGATGAAGTTGCGCAGGCCGGTCCGGACGAAGCGCGGGGTCACGAAGCGGAAGCCGCGCGCCACCGGCTCGAGGACATATTGATCGAGCGTGTCGTTGAACACGAACACCTTGCGATTGACCGATTCCAGCGGATCCGCGATCTCGGTCTGGGCCGCTGCCGGGCCAGCGCAAGCCAGCCAGAGGCTGGCCACCAGCAAGGCGCCGGCGAGCGGCCGGGCACGGCCGGCCCTGGCGGTGACGTCGGTGATCACGAAGCTGCTGACTGCCATCGCACGATCCGTTTCGTTAAAGCCAACCGCTGCTCAGACGCCATGCCGCCGATCGCGCAACGATTATGATAGTCCGCGGTCCGAAGCAATGTTTCCCGCCTAGGAGGTGTGCTTCCAAAGCCGTCTTGCAAGCTGTGCTCGATTGTCGCCCGCTTGAGCATGCGGCGCCGAGCCTGAACCAAGTCTGACCGCCGCGGCCCGGCCGCCGCGCCATCATTTGGCGCGGCGATGCGTGGGATCAACACCCAACGCTTGCCTTTGTTCCTGATCCGCCCCTGCCGCTGGGGCTTGACCCTGTGATATAAAGATTTATAGATATCTGCATGCCTGAAGGTCGCTATGCCTGACCAGCCGGAATCGGTCGAGACGGTCCTCGCCGGCCTGCGTGCCGCCGCCGAGCCGAGCCGGCTGCGCTTGCTCTGGATCTGCGCCCAGGGCGAGTGGACCGTGACCGAGCTGACCCAGATCCTGGGCCAGAGCCAGCCGCGGGTGTCGCGCCATCTCAAGCTTCTGGCCGAGGCCGGCCTGCTGGAGCGGCTGCCGGAGGGGGCCTGGGTGTTCTACCGCCGCGCCCAGGCGGGTGCTGGCGCCCGCCTCGCCCGCACGCTGTGCCGGCTGCTGCCGCCCGACGATCCGTCGCTGCGCCTCGACCGGCAGCGGCTGAGCGCCATCCGGACCGCGCGCGAGGCCCAGGCCGCCAGCTACTTCGCCCGCCAGGCCAGCCAATGGGACCGGATCCGCTCGCTTTATGTCGACGATGATCAGGTCGAGGCGGCGCTGCTCGCCTGGGTCGCGGCCGAGCGGCCCGACAGCCTGCTCGACCTCGGCACCGGCACCGGCCGGGTGCTCCAGCTCCTGGGCCCCGAGATCGGCTTCGGCCTGGGCATCGACCGCTCGCGCGAGATGCTGGCGGTGGCGCGCGCCAATCTCGATCGGATCAGCCTGCGCAACTGCCAGATCCGCCAGGGCGACATGTACCATCTGGCCCTGCCGGACGGCTCGTTCGACGCGGTCACCTTGCACAATGTCCTGCGCTACGCCGATCAGCCCGGCCGGGTGCTGGCCGAGGCCGGCCGGGTGCTGCGGCCGGGCGGCCGGCTGCTCCTGGTCGACTTCGCGCCGCATCAGCTGGAGTTCTTGCGTCAGGAGCATGCCCATCGCCGCCTGGGCTTTGCCGATGCCGACATTAACGAATGGTTCACGGCCGCGGGTGTTGAATTGGCAACGCCTGTGCGCCTCGCCGGCGATCCGCTGACCGTCGTCCTCTGGCCGGGACGGCGGCGCGGCAGCGCCCACCAGGACGTCTTGTCCGAAATGCCCGTAGCGCCAGGAAGCCAAGTCGCATGAGCCAGACCCAGCACCGCCCGTTCCAGGACCGCCGCTTCGCCTTCCTGGGCGAGCCCCTGCCCGCCATGGCGATCTCGTTCGAGTTCTTTCCGCCGCGCACCGAAGCGGCGGCCGCCCGCTTCTGGCCGGCGGTCGAGCGGCTGGCGACCTTGCGGCCACGCTACGTCTCGGTCACCTGCGGGGCGAGCGGCAACCCGGCCGAGGGCACCGCGCCGCTGGTCGCCGAGCTGCGCGAGCGTGCCGGCCTCGCTTGCGCCGCCCATCTGACCTGCGCCACCGCTGGCCGGGCCCAGATCGAGACCATCGCCAAGCATTATTGGGCAGGCGGCGTGCGCCATCTGGTGGCGCTGCGCGGCGACCGGCCCAAGGACCAGACGGCGCCTTTGGCCGAGCACCACGCGTTTGCCAGCGATCTGGTCCAGGCGCTGCGCCGGATCGCGGCCTTCGAGATCAGCGTCGCCGCCTATCCGGAGACCCACCCCGAGGCGGTGAGCCCGGCCGAGGATCTCGACAATCTGGCGCGCAAGATCGACGCCGGCGCCGATCGGATCATCACCCAATATTGCTTCGATACCGAGACGATTCTGCGCTTTCGCGACCAGGTGGCCGCCCGCGGCCTGAGCGCGCCGATCGCGGTCGGCATCCTGCCGGTCCACAACTTCGCCCAAGTCGCCCGCTTCAGCGAGCGCTGCGGCGCCTCGGTGCCGGCCTGGCTAGGCGCCCTGTTCGAGGGCTTGGACGACGATCCCGAGCAATGCGGCCTGGTCGCCGCCTCGGTCGCGGCCGAGCAGGCCCGGCGCCTGGTGGTCGAGGGCCTGGACGAGCTCCACTTCTACACCCTGAACCGGGCCGATCTGACGCTCGCCGCCTGTCGTCTGCTCGGCCTGCGGCCGCCGCTCGCCTGCGCCGCCTAGCCGGAAAATTGCCCGATCATGGCTGAGTTCCTGTCCGCTCTGCAGCAGCGCGTGCTCCTGTTCGACGGTGCCATGGGCACCCAGATCCAGGCGCGCGATCTGTCGATCGAGGCCGATTTCTGGGGCAAGGAGAACTGCTCCGAGGTCTTGAACCTGAGCCGGCCCGATCTGGTCCGGGAGATCCATGCCGGCTACCTCGCGGCCGGCGCCGATGCGGTCGAGACCAACAGCTTCGGCGGCTCGCCGATCACCCTGGGCGAGTTCGAGCTGCAGGACCAGGCCTTCGAGATCAACCGCCTGGCGGCCGAGCTGGCGCGCGCCGCGGTCGACCAGGCCGCCGGCGACGGCCGCAGCCGCTACGTCATCGGCGCGATCGGCCCCGGCACCCGCCTGCCCTCGCTCGGCCATGTCGCCTACCGCGATCTCGAGGCGGCTTTCGCGCTCCAGACCGCCGGTCTGATTGCCGGCGGTGCCGAGGTCATCTTGTGCGAGACCTGCCAGGATCCGCTCCAGGTCAAGGCGGCGGTCAACGGCGCCAAGCAGGCGATGCGCGAGGTCCGCACCCGCCTGCCGATCATGGTCCAGGTCACGGTCGAGACCACCGGCAGCATGCTGGTCGGCACCGACATCGCCGCCGCGACCGCGATCGTGGCCGCGCTCGATGCCGATGTGCTGGGCCTGAACTGCGCCACCGGGCCGCAGGAGATGGCCGAGCATGTCCGCTATCTGGCCGAGAGCTGGCCCGGCCTGATCTCGATCCTGCCCAATGCCGGCCTGCCCGAGCTGGTCGATGGCCAGACCCATTACCCGCTCGGGCCGAACGATCTGGCCGGCTGGCTGCAGCGCTTCATCCAGGAGGACGGCATCAACGTCGTGGGCGGCTGCTGCGGCACCACGGTCGAGCATATCGCCGCCCTCGACCGGATGCTGCGCGGCCTGGCCGAGGATGGCTACCGGCCAGCGCCCAAGCGGCGCACGGTCACCGCCGAGCCGCAGCTCGCCTCGCTGTTCAGCGCGGTCAGCCTGCGCCAGGAGAACGCCTATCTGGCGATCGGCGAGCGCTGCAACGCCAATGGCTCGAAGGCCTTCCGCGAGCGTCAGGCGGCGCAGGATTGGGATGCCTGCGTCGCGATCGGGCGCGAGCAGGTCAAGGAAGGCTCGCACGCGCTCGATGTCTGCACGGCCTATGTCGGGCGCGACGAGATCGCCGACATGACCGCGCTGGTCAGCCGGCTGCGCGGCGTGGCCGATGCGCCCTTGGTGTTCGATTCGACCGAGCTGCCGGTGCTCGAGGCCGCCCTCGAGCTCTATGGCGGCAAGGGTGTTCTGAACTCGATCAATTTCGAGGATGGCGAGGCGCCGGCGGCGGCGCGCATGGCGCTCGCCCGCAAGTTCGGCGCCGCCGTGGTGGCGCTCACCATCGACGAGGACGGCATGGCCAAGGACGTCGAGCGCAAGCTCGCGGTCGGCCGGCGCCTGGTCGACTTCGCCTGCGGCCAGCACGGCTTGGCCCAGCACGATCTGATGATCGACCCGCTGACCTTCACGATCTGCACCGGCAACGAGGACGACCGCAAGCTGGGCCTCGCCACCCTGGACGCGATCGAGGCGCTGGCGCGGGAATTTCCCCAGATCCAGATCATCCTCGGCCTGTCCAACATCTCCTTCGGCCTGAACCCGGCGGCGCGCCACGTCCTGAACTCGGTGTTCCTCGACCACGCGGCCCGGCGCGGCCTGACCGGGGCGATCGTGCATGCCTC
>CADEGR010000040.1:0-4321 GCA_902826935.1 uncultured Alphaproteobacteria bacterium
GCCGGCCGCATCTTTCTCGGGGAGCGGGCCGGGCCGGTGCTCGCCAGCTGGCAGATGCCGCAAGGCGGCATCGATCCGGGCGAGACGCCGTTCGCCGCGGCCTTGCGCGAGCTGCGGGAAGAGACCGGCATCGATCAGGTCCAGCTGCTGGCCGAGAGTGCCCGCTGGCATCGCTACGACGTGCCTGAGGCCCTGCGGCCGGCCCATTGGCCGGACCGCTTTCGCGGCCAGGCCCAGCGCTGGTTTGTGCTGCGCTTCCTGGGCGATGATCAGGGCATCGACCTCGCCGGGACCGACGGGGAGTTCGTGCGCTGGCGCTGGGCCACCGCCGAAGCGACGCTGCAGGCGATCGTGCCGTTCAAGCGAGCGATCTACCAGGCGCTGATCGACGAGTTCGACCATCTCCTCGCCCACGATCCACACGCCGCCCCGAGCGCGTGACCGGACCAGTGTCGGCATCGCCGCATCGGGCGACGCCGACAGCCTTTAAACGATTGCGGGGCTGACGGCATCTGCCCGTCAGCCCCGCCTGGCTTGACCGCAAATCGTCGCGCTCAGCGCCGATCAGGGTGTGGTTTCGATCACGACCCGGCGGTTGGCGCGCAGCGCCACGCCATCTTCGGTCTCGACCGCAAGGTCACGCTCGCCATGCCCGACCTGATCGATCGTGGCCGGCGCGATGCCGGCAGCCGACAGCTGCGAGGCGACATAGTCGGCGCGGCGCTTGGACAGGCCGTCATTGTAGACGTCGCCGCCGCTCCGGTCGGCATAGCCGTTCACGGTGATGTCCGCCGCATTGCGGGTCTTCAGCTCGGTGATGATATCGTCGAGCGCGGTCCGCTCGGCGCCTTCCAATGCCGCCACGTCGAACTCGAAGTGGACCGTGCCGTCATGCGGCAGAGGGCCGGCGGCGACCGGCTCGGTCACCGCCACTGGTGCCACCTCGGCGGCAGCCACCGGGCATTCGATGCTGCCCGCATGGAGCACGATGTCGCTGTCCGACTGGAGCACAGGCTCGCCGTTGCCGTCGAGCACGCCATTGCACATCTTGGGATGTTCATGGGCGGTCGCCGGCGATGCGAGACCGATCAGCACCGCCGCCACCGCGGTCATCGAGTAAACGAAGAAATTCTTGGACATGGGATGGCCCCCTCGAAGCCAACAGTTTGCTATTAGCCACTAACATCCGGCATTCGCACCAAGTTCCTGAGACCGTGCCGCGCCTCACGCGGCTGTGTCTCCGGCCAGCTCGGCTGCCGCGTCCCAGCACGCCGCCCCCACCTCGTGCAGGCGCGCCGGCGACCCGTCTGGAGCACGCCCTAGTAGCCCACCTTGATCTCGACCCGACGATTGTCCCGCTCGGGCACGTTGTCGTCGGTGGCCACCGCCAGCTTGTCCTCGCCGAAGCCCTCGGCGTCGACCACCTGGGCCGGCAGACCGGCGGCGATCAGCTGGCTGGCGACCGCCTGGGCGCGCTTGTCCGACAGGCGCTTGTTGGCGTCCGGCGAGCCTTGCGTGTCGGTGAAGCCGGCGACCTCGACCTGCTTCGCATCGGTGCCCTTGAGGTCGGTGATCAGCTGGTCGAGCTCGGCCTGCGCCGCGGGGCTGAGCTCGGACTTGCCGGTGTCGAAGTAGACCACCGCTTCGCTGGGCCCGGTCTTGACCGGAGCCGGTGTCGGCTCGGCCACCGCCACGGTCTGCGTTGCCGCCACCTCGGGTGGGCAGGCCACGCTGCCGGCGTGGAGCACGCTTGAACTCTCGCTCTGCACGACCGCCTCGCCATCGCCGTCCAGGACGACGTTGCACATTTTGTCATGCTCATGGCTGGCCGCCGGCTGGACCTGGCTGCTCAGAAGTGCGGTGACGGCAGCGACCGAGGCTGCGCCGATGATCTTGCGGTACATAGCCGTTTACTCCCTCCGACCCGGAAAACGCGAAACCGTCGCGGAGGCCGGGATCGTGCTCATGTTGTTGGCCGATGACCCGGCGCCGCTCAACCTCGCCGGCGGCATCGGGCTGGATCCCGATCGGCACCCGGAGACCCAGGGTTGTTGGTAGCTGCCTTGGTCTCCCAGCGCAAGTCGTGTGAATAGCGCGGGCTGGTAATCGCCCAGCATTGGCGCTGATTCAATCGAAGATGTATTGCGCCGAACACAGGTAGAACTGCAATTCTAGTTGGCGTTGCTCGGTGCAGCGCGCGCCCCAGGGAGCTTGTGTGGCGCGGGCTGCTTGGCGGCCGCGGGCCGGCGCGACCTCAACTGGAGGGTGCTTGTCGCTGCGTCGGAGCCGGTGCTACGATCCGGCCGCCGGATTGGAGGAGACGCTGGCGTCAGACCAGCGCTGGTCCTGGGCTGCGGTGCCACCGCAGCGACCGGATGCTTGAGCGCTTCGACCCTGGCCCGGAATCGCCTGGCCAGGCGGCCGTAGGCGGGTCCTGAGCCGGCGCAAGCCGCACCGCCGCGTGCAAGCAACGCCAACCAAGTCGGATGACAGGCTGATGAACATCGTCGATACCGAGATTCCGGAGGTCAAGATCCTCAAGCCGTCGCGCTTCGGCGATCACCGTGGCTACTTCGCCGAAACTTACAACAAGCGGGTCTGGTCCGACGCCGGGATTGCAGTCGACTTCATCCAGGACAATCATTCCTACTCAGCGGCGCGCGGCACCTTCCGGGGCTTCCATTTTCAGTGCCCGCCGGCCGCCCAGACCAAGCTGGTGCGGGTCCTGCAGGGCGCCATCCTGGATATCGTGATCGACTGCCGGGTCGGCTCGCCGACCTATCTGCGCCACGTCGCGGTCGAGCTGACGGCGGAATCGGGCGACCAGATCTTCTGCCCCAGGGGTTTTGCTCACGGAACGTTAACTCTGGTCCCGGATACTGAGATTGCTTACAAGGTGGATGCCTATTATGCGCCGGACCTGGACCTTGGCGTGCGCTGGGACGATCCTGACCTTGCCATTGACCTGCCGCTGCCGGCGGAGGAGCTGATCTTGTCGGACAAGGACCGCAACCTGCCGTGGTTGCGCGATCTGCCGGCGATCTTCACCTACTCCAAGGCGGCCTGAACCACGAGGCGTCGCGACATGGAACGTGTGCTGGTTACCGGAGCCGGGGGCTATATTGGCACCACCCTGGTGCCGATGCTGTTGGCCGCCGGCTATCGGGTGCGGGCGCTTGACCGCTTCTTCTTCGGCCGGCAGCTCCTGCCGGAGCATGAGAATCTCGAGCTGGTCAAGGCGGACAGCAGGCGGCTCGAGGCCAGCCACTTCGCCGGCGTCGATCATGTGATCGATCTGGTCGCGATCTCGAACGATCCGAGCGGCGAGCTGTTCCAGAAGGCGACCTACGAGATCAATCACGAATCACGGGTGCATTGCGCCCGGCTGGCCAAGGCCGCCGGGGTGCAGCGCTACGTGCTGCCGTCCTCCTGCAGCCTGTACGGCTTTCAGCCGGCCGACGTGATCTGCGACGAGACCCACAAGACCAATCCGCTCACCACCTATGCCAAGGCCAACGAGCTGGCCGAGCACGGCGTGCTGGAACTGGCCGATGATCGGTTCTGCGTGGTCGTGCTGCGCCAGGCGACGGTCTACGGCTACAGCCCGCGCATGCGCTTCGATCTCGCGATCAACGGCATGACCTACGGCGCCTGGCAGACCGGCGTGCTGCCGCTGATGCGGGACGGCTCGCAATGGCGGCCGATGGTCCATGTCCGCGACACCGCCAGCGCCCAGATCTTCATGCTCAAGGCGCCGCGGGACAAGGTCAATGGCCAGCTGTTCAATGTTGGCTCGGACGCCAATTGCTACCAGCTCGGCCCGCTGGCCGAGCTGATCTGCGAGGTGCTGCCGAAGTCGGTCAAGATCGACTGGTATGGCGACCCAGACCACCGCTCCTACCGGGTCGGCTTCGGCAAGATCGAAGCGCTGGGCTGGCAAGCGAAGTACACCGCCCGAGAAGGTGCTCTCGAGATCTTCGAGCGGCTGGAGGCGGGCAGCCTGGACAAGACCACCGAGACGATCACCCTCGAATGGTACAAGACGCTGACCAAGTGGCATCGGATCATCAAGGAGGTCGAGCTGCACGGCGGCATCATCGAAATCGATCTCTAGCGCGCGGTCTCATCAGGGAGCGGCCGGTCGAGCCCGCGGACCGACCGGCGGCTGGGCCGGGCAGCTTTGCCAGGCGGGCCGCCCAAAGCGCGGCTGGGTCGGCCGGTCGGGGGCTGGCCGAACGATTGTGCACGGTCGGCGTGGAGTTGGCTCGCCGTTCCGGCGAAGGTGCGGCGGGGTGGCGTGACGAGGTCGCGGCGCAGCGCG
>CADEGR010000040.1:4421-19875 GCA_902826935.1 uncultured Alphaproteobacteria bacterium
GATTTCTGCAAGGATACGTTGCATCATGTGGAAAGGCATTATCCTCGCCGGTGGCTCCGGCACCCGGCTGCATCCGGTCACTCGGGTGGTGTGCAAGCAGCTCTTGCCGGTGTTCGACAAGCCGCTGGTCTATTTCCCGCTGAGCACCTTGATGCTCGCCGGCATCCGCGACATCCTGGTCATCACCACGCCGGAGGATCAGCCGGCGTTCCAGCGCCTCCTGGGCAGCGGCCAGCAATGGGGCCTCGAGATCAGCTACGCGGCGCAGTCGCGCCCGGACGGCCTGGCGCAAGCCTTTCTGATCGGCGAGGAGTTCATCGGCAGCGATCACTGCACGCTGGTCCTGGGCGACAACATCTTCTTCGCCCACTCGATCCGGACCGATCTGCGCCGGGCGGCAGCGCGCGAGGTTGGCGCCACCGTGTTCGGCTATCGGGTGAGCGATCCCGAGCGCTACGGCGTGGTCGAGTTCGACCGCGACGGCCGGGCGCTCAGCGTGGTCGAGAAGCCCAAGCAGGCGCGCTCCAACTACGCCGTGACCGGCCTCTATTTCTACGACAACCAGGTGGTCGACATCGCCAAGTCGATCAAGCCTTCGGCGCGCGGCGAGCTTGAGATCACCGACATCAACCAGCGCTACCTGGAGCAAGGCCAGCTGCATGTGGAGCGCTTGAGCCGCGGCTACGCCTGGTTCGATGCCGGGACCCATGACAGCCTGTTGCTGGCCGGCGAGTTCGTCCGAACCATCCAGCAGCGCCAGGGCTTCCAGCTCGCCTGCCTCGAAGAGATCGCCTATCGACTCGGTTATATCGACGCCGATCAGCTGCGGGCATTGGCCGAGCCGCTGCTCAAGACCGAATACGGCCAATATCTGGTGAGCGTTCCGGACGAGCAGGGCCCACGCGACTGGGGCGCCTGACCTCTCGCGGCGCAGGTCACGGGCGCGTGCAGCCGGCAGTCCGGCATGGCCGGCGCTGCGGCCGCACGCAGCGCCGGATACCCTTGCCTCCCGCGTCAGGATCGCATCGACCCGGCACGCGCGGCGCGAGCGTGAGCGGCCGAGAGCGTCGCTGACTCGCTCGGCGCCATGGCGCATTGGTTTGCGCAACGGATCGGCCCCACGGTCTGCCCAAGGCATGACGCGGTCGCTCGGTGGGCCCCGCGCAAGGCTCGGACGCCCGCCGGGCCAGACTGACCGAGCTCCCATCCTGCCTTGCCGTCGGTAGGTTAGACTGAGCCAAGCTGCCGCGCCGTCCTGCACAAGCCGTTCGTCATGTCGGCCGTCAACGAAAGCGTCCTATGGGGCACAATCAGATGGGCGGAGCGCTTGCGATGGAGGCGCCGAAGCACCCAGGCCGCGCGGCGCACTGCCAGCCTCCAAGCGTGGCACGGTTGACGTCAGTCGCCAGCGACCGACCGCTCGTCGGCGGCGGATGAGGCTGGCCTGGCGCTACGCCGCCGGGTCTCGACGCCACCCCCGACGGTCAGCTTGGATCGCATCGGCTGGCGCATAGGGTCTGCCAGGCAGGCGCGCATTCGATCGCCCATGTTATTCGTAGGGTCATCGGAAGCACCGCCTCATGCCTACCAGGGCTGAATGGTCGCCGGCCATCATCTCGGCCTCGCCGTCCCTGCCGAACTTGTAAGTCCGTCAGCCACCTCGCTTGGCGCATCAAGCTCGTGGAATGAGCGCGCCGCCGAGCCTAAGCGCCGCCCCTGAAGCGGACCTGGCGCTTTGCGTCGGTGCGGCGCTCTCCAGGCACCACGCTTGGATCAAACTGCCGTGCAGGGGCGCTCGGCGCTTTGTCCTTGGCCCTCTTGGCGCCCATCCTGCCAGCGAGGCCATGCCGCCGCCGGGCTCGTGCGCCTGATGCGACGTGGTCGGCTGAAGCCTCATCATGCCCAGGCTGCAACCCTGCAGGAGGTGTCTACTTATAATTGTAAAAGTGTATGGTCTACTAACTTATATGTTGATTCCGTCGACCCCCCATGGTAGGAGTAGGTCGTCAAGTCAGACGGTGCCTCCCTCCATTCACCCTCGTCGGTTCGGCCGGCGGGGGTGATTTTTTTTGGAGGGGGTCGCCAAGGCCTCCCCGGCGTTTCTGCTCAAGGAACTAATGATGGCAAATAGCAAGCTGATGAGCGCCAATGCTGCCGAGGCCACGTCTGCCGAGCCGTTCCGCCGGCCTAGCCAACCCCCTAGTCATAACCCTGAGGGTGCCGCCTTCGAGCGCCTGATCAGCGCCGCCGTGCTGGTCGCCACCGCCTTTCGCCTGCGCGACGAAGCGGGCGTGACCGCGGCGCTGCGCCATCTGGTGCGGGCCATCCGGCCATTCGAGGCCGGCCCCGGCTCCGATTGCCAGATCGGCCGGGCCTGAGCGCAGCGGCCGCGGCTCGGCCATGGGCGGGGCTGCCTTGACCAGGAGCGGGAGCTTGACCACATCCACGCCACGGCTCATCAAGAGCCGCGCTCCCCCCGCCGCGCCGCCAGCGAGGACCGATGAAGCACGCAATGCACGGCACGACCATCCTGTCGGTCCGCAAGGGCCGGCAGGTGGTGATCGCTGGCGACGGCCAGGTCAGCCTGCAGAACACGATCTTGAAGCCCACCGCGCGCAAGGTCCGCCGGTTGGGCCGTGGCGACATCATCGCCGGCTTTGCCGGCAGCACCGCCGACGCCTTCACCTTGCTGGAGCGCCTGGAGAGCAAGCTGGAGCGGCATCCCGGCCAGCTGACCCGGGCGGCGGTCGAGCTCGCCAAGGACTGGCGCACCGACCGTTATCTGCGCCGGCTCGAGGCGATGATGGCGGTCGCCGACGCCGAGGTGTCGTTGCTCCTGACCGGCAATGGCGACGTGCTCGAGCCGGATGACGGCCTGATCGGGATCGGCTCGGGCGGCCCCTATGCGCTCGCGGCGGCGCGCGCCTTGCTCGACGTCGAGGACTGGGGCGCCGAGCGGATCGCCCGCAAGGCGCTGGCGATCGCCGCCGACATCTGCGTCTTCACCAACCACAACCTCACCATCGAGAGCATCGAGATGGCCGCCGAGCGAGCCGCGCCATGACCGCCCTGACGCCCCGCGAGATCGTCTCGGAGCTGGACCGGTTCATCGTCGGCCAGCAAGCGGCCAAGCGCGCGGTCGCCATCGCCCTGCGCAACCGCTGGCGCCGGCAGCAGCTGGACGAGGCGCTGCGCGACGAGGTCCTGCCCAAGAACATCCTGATGATCGGCCCGACCGGCTGCGGCAAGACCGAGATCGCCCGCCGGCTGGCGCGCCTCGCGCAGGCGCCGTTCCTCAAGGTCGAGGCGACCAAGTTCACCGAGGTCGGCTATGTCGGCCGCGATGTCGAATCGATCATCCGCGATCTGGTCGAGGTGGCGCTCCTCATGACCCGCGACCGCCTGCGCAAGGAGGTCGCCTCGCGGGCCGAGCTGAACGCCGAGAACCGGGTGCTCGACGCCCTGGTCGGCAGCAGCGCCACCAAGGAGACCCGCGACAAGTTCCGGCGCATGCTGCGCGAGGGGGCGCTGGCCGACAAGGAGGTCGAGCTCGACGTGCTCGACCGGGGCGCCGGCAATCTGCCGACCTTCGACGTGCCGGGCATGCCGGGTGCCCAGATGGGCATGGTCAATCTCGGCGACATCTTCGGCAAGGCCTTTGGCGAGCGCACCAAGAAGCGGCGCATGCGGATCGCCGAGAGCTACGGCATCCTGCTCGAGGAGGAGGCCGACAAGCTGCTCGACCAGGAGCAGGTCAAGCGGGAAGCGCTGGAAGCGGTCGAGCAGAACGGCATCGTCTTCCTCGACGAGATCGACAAGATCAGCCGCAACCAGGAGCGCCACGGCGCGGATGTCTCGCGGGAAGGCGTGCAGCGTGATTTGCTGCCCTTGATCGAGGGCACCAGCGTCGCGACCAAGCATGGCACCGTGCGCACCGACCATATCCTGTTCATTGCCAGCGGCGCCTTTCATCAGAACAAGCCCGCGGATCTGCTGCCCGAGCTGCAGGGCCGCCTGCCGATCCGGGTCGAGCTCAACCCGCTGACCCGCGAGGATCTGGGCCGGATCCTGGTCGAGCCCGAGGCTAGCCTGGTCAAGCAGTATGTCGCTCTGCTCAGGACCGAGGGCCAGACGCTCGACTTCACCGAGGCAGGCATCCTCGAGATCGCGCGGCTGGCGGCCGAGATCAACGATCGGGTCGAGAACATTGGCGCGCGCCGGCTGCACACCGTGATGGAGCGGCTGGTCGAGGAGATCAGCTTTGCCGCGTCCGACCGCGCCCATGACACGGTCGTGATCGATCCGGCCTATGTCCAGCGCCAGGTCGGCCATCTGATCGAGAGCTCGGATCTGTCCAAGTTCATCCTGTAGTCTGGGCTGTGCAGCGGGCGCGGAGCTGCTAGATTCGCAGCCCATCGACGACTTGGCCGTGACCCATGGCGGCATTTGCGATCGAAGCCTGGTTGGCGGAGCTGGGGCTGGCCAGCTACGGCCCAGCCTTTGTCGCCAATGACATCGACCGGGCTACGCTCGCCAGCCTGACCGACGCCGATCTGCGCGAGCTGGGGGTCGTCTCGCTCGGCCATCGCAAGCAGCTCCTGGCGGCGATCGCGGCGCTGGCCGCAAGCATGCCCGCGGCCGCCTTCGCGCCACAGCCAGCACCGCCGGACGAGGTCGAGCAGCGCCAGGTCGCCGTGCTGTTCGCCGACCTCTCCGGCTACACCCGGATGACCCAGGAGCTGGGCGCCGAGGCGATGCATGGGCTGCTCGACCAGCTGTTCCGCCTGACCGACCGCTTGATCGAGCGCTTCGGGGGGCGGGTCGACCAGCATATTGGCGACTGCGTGATGGCGGTGTTCGGCGCCCCGGTCGCCCATGGCAACGACGCCGAGCGCGCGGTGCGGGCGGCGCTGGCGATCCGGGGCGAGGTGCCGGCCTTGGGCCAGCGCCTCGGCCAGCCGCTCGCCATGCATATTGGCATCGCCAGCGGCCAGATCGTGGCCGACCTGGCGCGCGCTGGCCACGGCCAGGCGATGACCGGCGCCACCCTCAACCTCGCCTCGCGCCTGACCGATGCCGCCCCCGCCAACGGCATCCTGATCGCGGGCCCGATCCGGCGGCTGCTCGGCGAGCGGCTGGTCTGCTCGGCGCCACGCGCGCTCGCCGCCAAGGGCTTCGCCGAGCCGGTCGAGGCCTACGAGCTGCTTGACCTGGCGCCGACCTTGCCGACCGAGCGGCCGCTGGTCGGCCGCCAGCTGGAGCTGCGCCAGATCGAGGGCCTGCTCGCCGCCTGCCGCCAGACCGGCGCCGGCCAGACGATCCTGCTGCGCGGCGAGGCCGGGATCGGCAAGACCCGGCTGACCGAGGAATGCCAAGCCTTGGCGCGCGCCCAGGGCTATGGCTGCCATCGCAGCCTGATCCTGGATTTCGGCATGGCGGCCGGCGAGGATCCGATCCGCCTCCTGGCGCGCGGCCTGCTCGATCTGGCGCCGGGCGGTCCCGACGACGCCATCGCGGCTGCAGCTGCGGCGCTGCTCGGCGAGCGGCCCGACCAGCCGGCACTGCTGGCCCATCGCAACGATCTGCTCGGCCTGCCGCAGCCCGACGCGTTGCGCCCACTGCATGACGCCATGGATCAGGCGACCCGCGAGCGCGGCCGGCAGCAAGCCTTGGCGGCGCTGGTCGAGGCGCAAACCGGACGCCAGCCCAGGCTGGTCGTGGTCGAGGATCTGCATTGGGCGAACAGCGCGACGCTCGAGCAGCTGGCGGCGCTGGCCCAGGCGACCGCCAGCTGTCGCCTCGTCATGATGCTGACCTCCCGGCGCGAGGGCGATCCGATCGATCCGGCCTGGCGGGCGCGGCTCGGGCCGGCGCGGCTCCTGACGCTCGATCTGCCGCCGCTCCAGCCGGCCGAGGCGGCGGCCATGGCGGCGGCCTATTTCGAGGCCACCCAGGCGCTGGTCCAGCGCTGCATCGAGCGGGCGGCCGGCAATCCCTTGTTCCTCGACCAGCTGCTCCGCCATGCCGAGGCCCATGCCGAGGCCAGCGTGCCGGGCTCGGTGCAAAGCCTGGTCCAGGCCCGCCTGGATCACCTGCCGACCGCCGACCGCCAGGCCCTGCAATGCGCCGCGATTCTCGGCCAGCGCTTCAGCCTGGCGGCGCTATGTCATCTGCTCGAGCAGCCGGCCTACGACCCGGCCGAGCTGGTCCGCCAGTTCCTGGTCCGGCCGGCCGGCGACGAATTCCTGTTCGTGCATGCCCTGATCCGCGACGCGGTCCACGACCTGCTGCTCCGGCGGCGCCGCCTGGCGCTGCATCAGCGCGCGGCCGAGTGGTTCGCGAGCCGCGATCTCGCCTTGCATGCCGAGCATCTGGACCGCGCCGAGGCGCCGGCGGCGGCGCAGGCCTATCACGCCGCGGCGCGCGAGGCGCTCCAGGCCTACCGCACCGAGCAGGCACGCCATCTGGCCACCCGCGGCCTGGCCTTGGCCCAGGGGCCGGCCGAACGCTCCGAGCTTGCCTGCCTGCAGGGCGAGATCCTGCTCGATCAGGGCCAGACTGGCCCGGCCGGCGCCGCCTTTGCCGCCGCCCTCGAGGTCGCGGCGGAGGATGCCGCCCGGGCGCGCGCCTGGCGCGGGGCCGCCGCGGTCAAGCGGATCATCGACGATCTGCCGGGCGCGCTCGCCGATCTCGATCAGGCCGAGGCGGCCGCCGAGCGGGCCAGGCGCGCCGACGAGCTGGCCCGCATCTGCGGCCTGCGCGGCAATCTCTGCTTTCCGCTCGGCCGGCTCGCCCAGTGCGCGGCCGAGCATGAGCGCAGCCTGGCCTATGCTCGGCAGGCCGGCTCGGCCGAGCTGGAGGCGATGGCGCTGGGCGGGGTCGGCGATGCCGCCTACGCCCAGCTGCGCCTGCTGACCGGCCGGCGCACGCTCGAGCGCTGCATCGCCTTGTGCCAGGCCCACGGTCTGGCCCGCATCGAGGCGGCCAGCCTGCCGATGGCGGCCTTGATGCGCTTCTATGGCGGCGAGATCGCCGCGGCCCTGGAGGATGCCCTGGCGGCGCTGGCCAACGCCGAGCGGATCGGCCACCAGCGGGCGGCGATCATCGCCCATCATGTGGTGATCATCGGGGCCCGCTATCTCGGCCACGCCGCGCTCGCCCAGCAGCACGGCGAGCTGGCGCTGCTGCGCAGCCGCGAGCTGGGCGCCACCCGCTTCGAGGCCGAGGGGCTGTGGTTCCTGGCGATGCTGCAGCATGACCAAGGCAAGCGCGCCGCCGCGGCCGCCACCTTGCGCGCGGCGCTGGCGATCAGCCGCGCCAGCGGCATGGCCTATATCGGCCCGTCGATCCTCGGCAGCCTGATCCGGGCCAGCGATGATCCCGCCGAGCGCCGGGCGGCCGCCGCCGAGGCGGAGGCGTTGCTGGCGGCTGGCGCGGTGTCCCACAACCACCTCTGGTATCCGGAAGCCGTGATCGAGGCGGCGCTGGCCGAAGGCGACTGGCCGACGGTCCTGCGCCATTGCCAGATGCTGGCCGATTGCACTGCGGCCGAGCCGCTGCCTTATGTCGACTTTCTGATCGCGCGAGGCCGCGCCTTGGCCGCGGCGGCTAAGGCACCGGCCGATCCGGCTGCGCTCGACACCCTGCGCAGGGTGCGCGACCAGGCGGCGGCGCTGGGCCTGGCGCTGGCCCTGCCGGCGCTGGAAGCGGCGCTGGCGGGCGTCGACTGAACGGCCGGCCGACGGTCAGGCCGCCAAAGCGCGCCGCAGATTGGCCTCGATCGCGTCCAGGAAGCGCTCGGTGCTGAGCCAGGGCTGATCGGGGCCGATCAGAATCGCCAGGTCCTTGGTCATCTGGCCGGCCTCGACCGTGTCGACGCAGACTCGCTCCAGGGTCTTGGCGAAGCGCTCGACCTCCGGCGTGCCGTCGATCCGGCCGCGATAGGTCAGGCCGCGGGTCCAGGCGAAGATCGAGGCGATCGAGTTGGTCGAGGTCGCCTTGCCTTCCTGGTGCTGGCGGTAATGGCGGGTGACGGTGCCATGGGCCGCCTCGGCCTCGATGGTCTTGCCGTCCGGCGTCATCAGCACCGAAGTCATCAGGCCGAGCGAGCCGAAGCCTTGCGCCACGGTGTCGCTCTGGACGTCGCCGTCATAGTTCTTGCAGGCCCAGACGAAGCCGCCGCTCCATTTCATCGCGGCCGCCACCATGTCGTCGATCAGGCGGTGCTCGTAGCCGAGCTTCTTGGCGTCGAACTGGTCCTTGAACTCGGCGTCGAACACCTCCTGGAAGATGTCCTTGAAGCGCCCGTCATAGGCTTTCAGGATCGTGTTCTTGGTCGAGAGATAGACCGAGTAGCCGCGCATCAGGCCATAATTGAGCGAGGCGCGGGCGAAGTCGCGGATCGACTCGTCGAGATTGTACATGGCGAGCGCTACGCCCGGACCCGGGAACTTGTAGACCTCGAACTGCTGCGCAGCGCCGCCGTCCGCGGGCGTGAAGGTCATGGTGAGCGTGCCCGGGCCAGGCACCTTGAAGTCGGTCGCCCGATACTGGTCGCCGAAGGCATGGCGGCCGATCACGATCGGCTCGGTCCAGCCCGGCACCAGGCGCGGCACGTTCTTGCAGATGATCGGCTCGCGGAACACGGTGCCGCCCAGGATGTTGCGGATCGTGCCATTGGGCGAGCGCCACATCTGCTTCAGCCCGAATTCCTCGACCCGCGCCTCGTCGGGCGTGATCGTGGCGCATTTGACGCCGACATTGTGCTGCTTGATCGCGTTGGCCGCGTCGATCGTGACCTGGTCGGCCGTGGCGTCCCGGTTCTCGACCGACAGGTCATAATACAGCAGCCGGACGTCGAGATGCGGCAAGATGAGCTTGTCCCGGATCATCTGCCAGATGATCCGGGTCATCTCGTCGCCATCCAGCTCGACGATCGGATTGGCTACCTTGACCTTGGCCATCGTTGCTTCCTTGAAGTTGCGCGCTCGTCTGACCCGGTTCTAGCCTAGCATCGGACGGCTGGCCACGCCGATGCGACTATTCGGCCAGCCAGATCGGCTCCTTGAGGGTCGCGAGAAAAGCGGCATGGGCGGCAAGCTCGGCGTCGCTGGGCGCATGGGGCCGCGCCGGCCGGGCGATCCGCTCGATCACCACGGTGGTCGTGCTCGCCCCTTCCACCACCAGCGCCAGATCCGGCTGGCGGCCGCCGATCAGGCCGAGATAGACCTCCGCCAGCAGCTGGCAGTCGAGCAGGGCGCCATGCAGCGTGCGGGCGGTGGCATCGACCTCGAAGCGCCGGCAGAGCGCGTCCAGGCTGGCCGGCGCCCCCGGAAAGCGCTGGCGCGCCATCTGCAGCGAATCCAGCACCTGGTCCATCACGAGCGGCGGATGGCCGAGCCGCTGCAGCTCGCTGTTGAGGAATTTGACGTCGAAGCTGGCATTGTGGATCACGAGGCGCGCCGGCGCCGGCTCGCCCTTGGCGTCATGCTCCAGGAAATCGAGGAAGGCATCCACGATCTCGGCGAACACCGGCTTCTTGGCCAGAAACGCGCTGGTCAGGCCATGGACCCGCTGCGCGTCCTCCGGCATGTCGCGCTCAGGATTGATGTATTCGTGGAAGGTCCGCCCGGTCGGCACATGGTTGACCAGCTCGACCGCGCCGATCTCGACCACCCGATGGCCGTCGGCCGGATCGAGGCCGGTGGTCTCGGTATCGAGGACGATCTCGCGCATCGCTGGCTATCCGATCTGGGCCGAGGGGCTGTGGGACGAACTGGCGGCCGCCGGCCAGCGCGCCGGCCAGGCGCGGCCAGGGCGCTGGCGCAGCTGGTCGATGATGCCGGCGACCGCGGCCGTGGCGTGGCGCTTGCTGAGGCCGCTCTTGATCACGAAATCCGCCCGCTTGCGCTTTGCCTCGTCCGGCACCTGGCGGGCCAGGATCGCGGCGAAGCGGGCGGGCGTCATGCCGGGCCGGCGCAGCACCCGTTGCGCCTGCAGGAAGGCGGGCGCGCTGACCACCGCCACGGCGTCGACCAGCTTGGCCCCACCGGTCTCGAACAGCAGCGGGATGTCGAGCACCACCAGCGGTGTGCGCCGCGCTGCCTCCGCCGCCAGGAAGCGCCGCTGCGCCTCGCGCACCAGGGGATGCACGATTGCTTCCAGCCGGCGCAGCGCCGGCTCGTTGCCGAACACCAGCCGGCCCAGCGCCCGCCGGTCGATGCCGCCGCTGGCATCGCCGGAACCCGGAAACGCCGCCAGCACCGGCGCTACCGCCGTCCCGCCCGGCTGAAACAGGCGATGCACGGTCGCATCGGCGTCGAACACCGGCACGCCCAGGCAGCGAAAGCTGCGCGCGGCGACCGATTTGCCCATCGCGATCGAGCCGGTCAGGCCGAGCAGGACCATGGCCTCAGTCTGCCAGCGCCACGGCGACCAGCGCCGCGGTGACCTCGGGCAGCACCCCGAACCAGGCCTGGAAGGCCGGCCGCGCCTGGTGCAGCAGCATGCCGATGCCGCCGACCACCGGATGACCACGGGCCTTGGCCTGGCGTAGCAGCTCGGTCTCCAGCGGCGCGTAGACGATGTCGCTGACCACAGCGTTCTCAGGAAGCGCCGCCAGCGGCAGCTCGAGCGGCGGCTGGCCGGTCATGCCGAGGCTGCTGGTGTTGACCAGGAGCGCCGCGCCAGCCAAAGCATCGGCCCGCTCGGCCCATGCAACCACCGTGGCGCGCGCGCCCAGCTGCGCCGCCAGCTGCTCGGCCCGGGCCTGGGTCCGGTTGACCAGGCGAAGCGCCGGCACGCCGGCATCGAGCAGCGCCGTGGCCACCGCCATCGCCGCCCCGCCGGCCCCCAGCAGCGCCGCCGGCCCGGCCGCCGGCTGCCAGCCGGGCGCCTCCTGGCGCAGATTGGCGACAAAGCCGAAACCGTCGGTATTGTCGCCTAGCAGGCTGCCGTCCGGCTGGACCACGACCAGATTGATCGCCCCGATCCGGCCGGCCGTGGCGCTGACCCGATCGACCAGCTCCAGCGCTGCCACCTTGTGCGGGATGGTCAGGTTGCAGCCGGCGAAGCCCAGCACCGGCAAGGCGCGCAGGGCTTGGCCCAGCCGGTCCGGGGCGACCGGCAGCGGGATGTAGATGCCGTCGATGCCGTGCAGGCGCAGCCAGTAGCCATGGATGCGCGGCGAGCGGGAATGGCCGACCGGCCAGCCCATGACGCCCGCGACCCTGGCCTTGCCGGTGAGAAAAGCCGGCCCGGTCATGCCTGCAGCACCCCTTGCACCCGCAAGAACGCCAAGACGGGCAGCAGCGGCAGGCCCTGGATCGTGAACAGATCGCCCTCGATCCGGTCGAACAGCTGGGCGCCCGGCCCCTCGATCTGGTAGGCGCCGACCGAGCCCAGCGCCGCCGCGCCGACCGTGGCGAGATAGGCGTCCAGGAACCCGGCCGAGCAAGCCCGCATGGTCAGCCGGGCCTGGCCGACATGGTGCCAGATCCGCGCCCCGTTGCGCACCGCCACGACCGCGCTCAGCAGCTCGTGGCGCTGGCCGGCCAGGGCCTGCAGCTGACCGCGCGCCGTTGCCAGATCCGCGGGCTTGTCGAACCAGGCATCATCCAGCGTCAGGATCTGGTCGGCGCCGAGCACGATCGCCTCGGCCGGGGCGCTGGCCGCCGCCCGGAGGGCCTTCAGCTCGGCCAAGGTGATCGCGGCATCCGCGGCCGCCGCCCCCTCGGCCTGGAGCGCTTCCCGCACCGCCGCCTCGTCGACCGCCGCCGGCTGGACCGCGAAGCGCAGCCCCGCCGCGGTCAGCAGCGCTCGCCGCGCCGGACTGCTAGACGCCAGGATCACGGGCGGCGAGCCCGCCGGCTGCAGGCTCAGCATGGCAGCCGGATCAGGACGCGCAGGCCGCCGGCCGGCGACTCGTCGAGCTGGATGTCGCCGCCATGGCCGAGCACGATGTCGCGGGCGATGGTCAGGCCCAGGCCGACCCCGCCGGTGCCCGGATTGCGTGACGGCTCGAGCCGGAAGAACGGCTTGAACACGGCATCGCGCTGGTCGGCCGGAATGCCCGGGCCGTCATCGTCGATCGCGATCCAGACCTGGTCGTCATGGTGGGTCGCGCGAATGCCGATCCACCGGGCGTGGCGCGAGGCGTTGCCGAGCAGATTGGCGATGCAGCGGCGAAAGGCGACCGGCCGGAGCGGCAGCTCGATCGGACCCTCCAGGGCCAGCTCGACCTTGACGTCGCTGCCGGCGCCGCGCTCGGCGACCTCCTGCAGCAGGTTGCCGAGATCGGTCGGCTGCATCGCCTCCTGGCCCTCGCCGCGGGCGAAGGCGAGATAGCCGTCGATCACGCCCGCCATCTCGTCGACGTCGCTGCGCAGCCCGGCCAGGTCCTCGGCCGTGACATTGCAGCCCGACATCAGCTCCAGCTCCAGCTTCATCCGGGTGAGCGGCGTGCGCAGATCGTGCGACACCGCCGCCAGCATCTCGGTGCGCTGAGCGATATAGCGCAAGATGCGCTTGCGCATCAGGTTGAAGGCCGCACCCGCCTGGCGGATCTCGGTGGCGCCCTCGAGCTTGAAGTCGCCGACATCGCGGCCCTTGCCGAAATTGTCGGCCGCCCAGACCAGCCGCCGGATCGGCCGGAGCTGGCGGGTCAGGAAATAGATCGCGATCGCGAGCAGGAGCAGCGACAGGCCGATCATCCAGCCGATGAACACCGTCGTGGTCGTGCTGTCGACCCGCTTGCGCGGTGCCAGGACCCGCAGCAGGCCGTCATCCAGCTGGACATAGGCGGCAACCCAGGCCGGGTCGTCCTGGTGCTCGGTGTCGAACGCGACCGGCCGCGCCACCATGCGCGCGAAGTTCTCGGCCATGGTCCGCTCCAGGCCGTTGCTCGGCTGCCAGTTGGCGACGCCGACCGCCTGCTCGATCCGGCCACCTGGATCGATCGACACGATCAGGCCGAAATTGGCCCGGCCCAGGGTCAGGATCCGCTGCCGCTCGGCCTTGCTGTCGGCGGTGTTGAGCAGGTCGACCAGCATCGCGACATCGCCCGCCACGCTGTTGGTCAGCCAGCGGGTCACGGTGTCCCAGTGGCGATTGTAGAAGACGTAGGCGAGCGTGCCCTGCAGGATCAGGAGCGGCAGCAGCACGATCAGGAGCGAGCGGCCGAACAGGCTCTTCGGCATGATCTGGCGCAGCCAGTAGTGCTGCGGCCCGCCGAGGCGCGGCCAGACCATGCCGGTAAGGCTAGTCCACCCGGAGAACATAGCCCTCGCCCCGGGTCGTCAAAAGGTAGGTCGGCCGCTTCGGATCGGCCTCCAGCTTGCGCCGCAGCCGCGCGATCTGGGTGTCGATCGCCCGGTCCGAGCCCGAGATCCGGCTGCGCTCGACCAGCTCCTGGCGGGTCACCACCGCGCCCGGCTGATCGCCCAGGATGCGCATGAGCGACAATTCGGCGGTGGTCAGCCGGATCTCCTCCTCGCCGCGCCGGAGCTCGCCCCGCTCGACATCGAAGCTGAACGGGCCGAAGCGCAGCCGCGGCCGCTGCATTGGCCCCGCCGGCTGGACGCGGCGCAGGATGGTCGCGATCCGGAGCAGGAGCTCGCGCGGATCGAAGGGCTTCACCAGGTAGTCGTCGGCGCCGGCGGTCAGGCCGCGCACCCGGTCATCGGCCTCGCCGCGCGCGGTCAGGAGCAGGATCGGCAGCTCGGTGCTGCGGCGCAGCTCGGCGGTGAAGCTGATGCCGTCCTGGCCCGGCATCATCACGTCCAGCACGATCAGATCGAACGCGAAGCTCTTGAGCGCCGCCGCGCCCTCGGCGGCGTTGGCCGCGGTGGTCACGTGGAAGCCATGCTCGACCAGGAAGCGCTGCAGCAGATGGCGCAGCCGCTGGTCGTCGTCGACCACCAGCACGTGGCGCGCGTCCGCCGGGCCGGTCGCCATCAGCGGCGCCTCGGGCCGACCGGCCGCTCCTTCAATTGAGCCCATCGAGGTAGCGGCGCGCCCGCTCGTCGATCAGCCCGGCCAGCACCTGATGATGCCCGGCCACCGCCTCGGCGCCGGCGGCCCGGTAAGCCGCCGCGATCCGCCGGCATTGCGCGCTGGTCAGCTCCTCCTCGAGCCGCCGGCCGCGCTCGGTCAGGGTCAAGAGCCGCTCGCGCCGGTCCTGGCGGTTCGGCGCCTGGCTGAGCAGGCCGCGCGCGGTCAGCTCCTTAAGCAGCCGCGACACGCTCTGCTTGGTCAGCGGCACCAGCGTCAAAAGCTTGGCCATGGTCACGCCCGGCCGGCGGGCGACCAGATGCATCAGCCGCTGATGGTTGAAGCCGAGCTCGTGGCGCGCCAGCAGGGTCGCCTGGCCAGCCTGCAGGTCATGCATCGCGCAGGCCAGCAGATCCAGCCCGCGGACCAATTCCTCGTCGCGCAGGAACAGGGGATTGGGCGGTGCCGGGTGATGGAGCGGCGGCCGGACCGCCTTGGGATCGCTCACGTTGACTCCCACGCATCGGCGATGGTACCGCAGTCCTTTAGCACGCCCCACCCCGAAAGGCAGCGGCCATGTCACTGGTCCCCTATGACGACCGCGACGGCTACATCTGGTATGACGGCACCATGGTCCCCTGGCGAGACGCCAAGCTGCACGTGCTGTCGCATGCCTTGCACTATGCCAGCTGCGTATTCGAGGGCGAGCGGGTCTATGGCGGCCGGATCTTCAAGCTGACCGAGCATAGCGAGCGCCTGGCCCTGTCCGGCCGGATCCTGGGCTTCGAGCTGCCCTACGAGGTGGCCGCGATCGACCGGGCCTGCCAGCAGGTGGTGGCGGCAAACGGCATCGTCGACGGCTATGTCCGGCCGGTGGCCTGGCGCGGCGCCGAGATGATGGGCGTCTCGGCCCAGGCGACCAAGATCCACGTCGCGATCGCGACCTGGCAGTGGCCGGCCTATTTCGCGCCGGAAGCCCGCATGCGCGGCATCCGCATGACCCGGGCGCCGTATCGCCGGCCGGCGCCCGACACCGCGCCGACCAAGAGCAAGGCCGCTGGCCTCTACATGATCTGCACGATCAGCAAGCACGCCGCCGAGCAGCAGGGCTTCCAGGACGCCCTGATGCTCGACTACCGGGGCTATCTGGCCGAGGCGACTGGCGCCAATCTGTTCCTGCAGATCGACGGCAAGCTGCACACGCCGACGCCCGACTGCTTCCTCGACGGCATCACCAGGCGGACCGTGATCGATCTCGCCAAGGCGCGCGGCATCGAGGTGATCGAGCGGCATATCATGCCGGACGAGCTGACCAAGGCGCAGGAGGTGTTCATCACCGGCACCGCGGCCGAGCTGACGCCGGTCGCCGAGATCGACGAGCACAAGTTCCAGGTGGGTGCTCTGACCCGCAGCCTGATCGCCGATTTCGACGCGCTCACCCGCGAGACCGCCAAGCAAGCCGGCT
>CADEGR010000040.1:19975-32868 GCA_902826935.1 uncultured Alphaproteobacteria bacterium
GGATAGATCAGGTTCGGGTCGCGGATCAGGCCCTTGTTGGCCTCGAAGATATAGACGTAGTCGACGCCGCTGCCGGACACCCGCCGGGCGATCCGCCAGAGCGAATTGCCGGGCTGGACCACGACATAGTCGACCTGGAGATTGCCGGGCACCGGCGGCTGCTCGACCCGGGTGAGCGGCGTCTCCAGCCGTGCCACCGCCTGGCCCTTGGCGTCGATCTGATCCAGCCGCAAGGTGTAGTCGCCGGGCGGCAGGGCCTTGTCCAGCTGGCTGATCCAGGCACCCTTGGCGTCGCTCACCGCCTCGCCCGAGGGCCGGTTGTCGATATAGATCCGGATCGGCACGCCGGGCGGCGCCTCGCCGGACAGGCGGAGCGCGCCGCTGGCGTCGTAGTCCACCATCATCAGGGTGAGATCGCCATCCGTGCCGAGCTGGCCGGGCGCCTGCAGCAGCCGGCCGCCGCCCTTGGCCTCGAGCAGCACCGCGGCAGCGCCAGTCTCGGCCGGCGCCACGGCGCCATCAGGGCCCGGCTCCGGCAGCGCCACCACCACCTGCTGCGCCGATGGCACCGGTGCCTGGCCGTCCGGCTGGGCCATCAGAGTCAGGGCCTTGTCGGCGATGCCCGCCGGCAGGGTGGGCGTCGCGACCCACTGGCCGCGCTGGTCGGTCTTGACCTCCTCCAGCACGGTTTCGCCCAGCCGGATCTCGACCTTGGTCGAGGCCGGCCCGCGCCCGGCCAGGACGGTCTTGCCTTCCTTGTCGACCCGCACGATGTCGAAGCTCGGGACTTGGACTGGCCGCTCGGGCAGCGGCTGCTGCGCGACCGCGGCGGGCGCCGCCGGTTGAGCGGGGGTGGTCGGGGCCTGCGCCGCCGGCGCTTCGGGTGCCGGCTTGGCGGGCGCGGTTGCGGCTGATGGCGCGGTCTCGGCCGGCGGTGTCTCGGCCGCTGGCGCCGTCGCGGTCTCGTCCGGCGGTGTCGTCTCGGCCGGCGCGTTCGCTGTCGCCGGCGCGGTGACCACCGCGGCCGGAGCCTCGGCGGGCGGTGCCGGCGGCAACTCGCGGTCGAAGTAGAGGATGGCCGCGCCGGTCACGGCCAAGCCGAACAACAAGGCGAGCAGGCGAAGCTGCGTCATGGCGCTGTGGACAGTCTTTCTAAGCTATTGTCCGACATTAAACTTAAAGTGGCCAGGTTGCAAACGGCGCTACCGCGGGCACGCTTCCCCCGGTATGGCCAGCAACCTGGCGGCGTTGCGCATAAGCCCGCGATCGGCCCTTGATGGTGGCGGGGCTTGGTCGCACATTGCGCCAGCTCGCGCCGCAGGGCGGCGTCTTGGCAGCGGCCGTTGCTGGCCGCTGAATGGTGGCGCCGGTAGGGCGCCTGTTGGTGGAGTTGGTCGATGGTGAATTCGGTCTGCGTCTTTTGCGGGGCGCAGTATGGCGATTATCGGCAGGCCGCGGCGCGCCTGGGTGCAGAGCTGGGGTCGGCCGGCCTGGAGGTGGTCTATGGCGGCGGCCATGTCGGCCTGATGGGGGCGCTCGCGGATGCCGCGATGACCGCCGGCGGCCGCGTGGTCGGTCTGATCCCCGAGCGGCTGCTCGAGCGCGAGGTCGGCAACCGCGCGATCACCGAGCTTCAGGTGACCGACAGCATGTTCGAGCGCAAGCGCCAGATGATCGAGCGGGCCGACGCCTTCGTGACCCTGCCGGGCGGCCTCGGCACGCTGGACGAGCTGCTCGAGGTGATCACGCTCCGCCAGCTGGGCTACCACGCGAAGCCGATCCTGCTGATCGACCTGGACGGCTACTGGCAGCCCTTCGTCAGCCTGGTCGAGCATGTCATCCGGACTCGGTTCGCGGCCCCGGCCGTGCGCGAACTGTTCCAGCTGGTCGACAGCGTCGAGGCGGTCCTGCCGGCGCTGGGCGTGCCGCCGGCGACCGCCAGCCGGAGCGTCGCTGCCGGCTGAGCGGCTAAGCCTGGCCGGCCAGGCTCGGCGCGGCCGCGGCTGCCGGCCGGCTCGCCTCGCCCGCCTGCTGCGCCAGCTGCTGGCGCCGCCGGAACAGCTGCACGAAGTCGATCGGATCGAGCAGGAGCGGCGGGAAGCCGCCGTCCCGGCTCGCATCGGCCACGATCCGCCGGGCGAACGGGAACAGGAGGCGCGGGCATTCGATCAGCAGCAGGGGCTGCAGGCTGTCGGCCGGGATGTTGAGCAGCGCGAACACGCCGCCATAGGTCAGCTCGAGCAGGAACACCGGCCCCTCGCCCGACTGCGCCTCGACATTCATGACCAGCAGCACCTCGTAGCGGTCGCTGCCCAGCCCCTCGGCCCGGACATCGACCCGCACCGAGATTTCCGGCCGGTTGCGGCCCGGCTCCAGGCTGACCGGGGCGCGCGGGTTCTCGAACGACAGATCCTTGATGTACTGGGTCTGGATCAGGAGCCGCGGCTCGGCCTCGGCGGCACCCGCCTGCGGCGTGCGGCCCTGGTCGGCGGGGGGTGTCTGCGTGTCGGCCATCAGGGGTCGATCCTCTAAGGTTCCGGTCGTTCGATCGGGTGATGCTGGGCAGGCGGCAAACTCGGGCCGATGGTGCTGCGCGTCAAGCGCCTGACGTCGTCGGCGCGCCGCCGTCATAGCGCAGCAAGGTGGCATTGGTGACCTCTTCGCCGGTGAGCGCGCGGATGAAGCCCCAATGGCTGATCACCGCGACCGCCGGCCGGTCGGCCAGGCTGGCGACCTTGGTCATGAACTTGTGGCAGCGCACCGCCAGCTGCGCCTCGCTCTCCGGCGGAGCGCCCCACCATTGATGCTCCAGCGCGCCGAAGTCGAGGTCCGGCCAGAGCCCGGCCAGGGTGTCGGGCGGGCTGCCGATGTCGCAGGAAAAGAAGCAGCGCTCGCGCACCAGAGGCTCGATGGTGATCGGCAAAGGCAGCGCCTCGAGCACGATCCGGGCGGTCTCGAGGGTGCGCCGATAGGGCGACACGATCAGCCGGGTGACGCCGTGCGCCGCCAGCTGGGCGGCCAGTCCGGCGGCCTGGCTCCGGCCAAGCTCGGTCAGCGGCGGGTCCTCGATGCCCGGATCGATCCGGGTGCGCGAGAAATGGTGGTTCCACTCGGACTCGGCGTGGCGCACCAGAATCATGGGCGGCGGTCCCAGCTGCCGCGCGGCGGTGGCGCGCCGTCGTCGGGCTCGTGTTCCAAGGCCGGCGGCGGACCGGCCGGCGCGCGCTCGTCGACCTCCTCGTACTGGCCCTCCAGCACCTGGTCGCGCCGCACCGTCGTGGTGCGCACGTTCAGCCGGCCGCCGATCAGGCGATAGAGGCCGTGCCGGACGAAGGGCAGCAGCAGGAGCAGGCCCAGGACATCCGTGATGAAGCCCGGCAGGAGCAGCAGGAGGCCGGCCAGGACCAGGCAGAAGCCCTCGAACACCTCGGCCAGCGGCGGCACGCCCTGCTCGAGCTGGCGCTGCGCCCGCAGGAGCACGCCGAAGCCCTGCTGGCGCACGGTCCAGGTGCCGATGATGCCGGTCAGGATCAGCAGCGCGATGGTCGGCAAGACGCCAAGCCAGCCGCCGACCTTGATCAGCACCGCCAGCTCGAGAAATGGCAGCACCAGGAGCGCTACCAGAAAGATCGTGCCGATCGGCAGCCGGGGGCCTGTTTGTTTTTCGGGATGGGTCATTATATGATTGTGAAGGATCAAGCCATAGCCTACGCATGAGGCTCCGGTAGGTACCATCGGCGAACTAGCCTGCCGCTGCAACCCGAGGCTGCGATGGAGCCGGGATGTCCGAGGGATTTGCCTTCATCGATATCGTCTTTTTCGCCATGGTGGCGGCGTTCATCGCCTTTCGCCTGCGCAGCGTGCTCGGCCGTCGGACCGGGCATGAGCGGCGCCGGACGCCTGGCGTGTTCGGCCCGGCTGCCCCGAGCGCGCCGAATGACAATATCGTGACGCTGCCCGATCGGCCCCGGCCGGCGGCGCAGGTGGACCAGGCAATCGTGCGGATGGCGGACGGCAAAATCAAGGATGGGCTCACCGAGATCGGTGCCGTCGACCACAGCTTCGACCTGGGCAGGTTCCTGGAGGGTGCCCGCGTCGCGTTTGAGATGATCGTCGACGCCTATGCCAACGGCGACAAGACCACGCTTCGGCCGCTCCTGGCCGACGACGTGTTCTCGGGCTTCGCCCATGCCATCGACGAGCGCGCCAAGGCCGGCCAGACCCTCGATACCCAGCTGATCGCGGTGCGCGATGCCAGCGTGTCCGAGGCGACCCTGATCGACGCGATCGCCCGCGTGACCGTCAGATTCGAGACCGAGCAGGTCAACGTCCTGCGCGAGCAGGACGGCACGGTGCTCGAAGGCGATCCTGCGGTCGCCGAGGAAGTGGTCGATCTGTGGACCTTCGAGCGGGATATGCGCAGCAGCGATCCCAACTGGCTTCTGGTCGCGACCCGCACGCCTAAGTAGCAATGCCTGCGCTGCGACGCTGGGCCGCCGGCGCGGCGCTCCTGGCAGCCCTGTTGGCGCTGTCCGGCTGCGGCCGGCGGGAACCGGCCCCGGCAGCCATCGACTATCAGCCGGTGGATTTCACGACCCTCGAAGGCTGGGCGGCGGACGATCCGACGATCGCCCTGGCCGCCTTTCGCCGCTCCTGCGCCAAGCTGCAGGCCAAGGCGCCGGACAAAAGCATGACGGCGGAGCCGCTGCTCGGCCGGGTCGGCGACTGGCTGCCCGCTTGCACCGCCGCCACCGAGCCCGCGCTGGCGACCGATCCCGCGGCCGCGCGCGCCTTCTTCGAAACCTGGTTCCAGCCCTACCGGATCACCGGCGGCGACCCGCCGGACGGCCTGTTCACCGGCTATTACGAGCCCTTGCTGCACGGCTCGCGCCAGCGCCATGGCCGCTACACCGTGCCCTTGCACACCGTGCCGCGCGATCTGATCCGGGTCGATCTCGGGCGCTTCAGCCCGAAACTGGCGGGCGAGGCGATCTATGGCCGGATCAATGGCAACGACTTCGAGCCCTATTTCGCCCGCGCCGAGATCGAGGCCGGCGCCCTGGCCGATCAGCAGCTCGAGCTGTTCTGGGTCGACGATCAGATCGCCAAGTTCTTCATGCAGATCCAGGGCTCCGGCCAGGTCCGGCTCGATGACGGCAGCGTGGTCCGGCTCGGCTATGCCAGCCAGAATGGCAAGCCCTACCGCGCGATCGGTCGCGATCTGGTCGAGATGGGCGCCTTGCGCAAGGAGGAGGTCTCGCTCCAGACCATCCGCAGCTGGCTGCTCGCCAATCCGGCCGCCGCGCCGGCGCTCATGGCGAAGAACCCGTCCTATGTGTTCTTCCAGGAGAACCGCGCCTTGAGCGCCGCCGATGGGCCTCTGGGTGCCCAGGGCGTGTCGCTCAGCCCCGAGCGCTCGATTGCGGTCGACCCGCGCTTCGTGCCCTACGGCGCGCCGGTCTGGCTGGAAACCACCGCCCCCTTGCCGGAGGGCGAGGCGACCTGGCACCGGCTGCTGATCGCCCAGGATACCGGCGGGGCGATCAAGGGCGCCGTGCGCGGCGATGTCTATTGGGGTGCGGGCGAGCGGGCCGAGGCGATCGCCGGCCGGATGAAGAGCCCCGGCCGCTGGTTCGTCCTGGTGCCGAAGTCCGTGGTGCCGACCAGCTAGCCGCCCGGCCCGCGCCCTGCTAGAGCCGCGCGCCGCCGGATACCTCGATCCGCTGGCCAGTGAGCCAGCCGTTCTCGCCCATCAGCAGGCTCGCGATCGCGCCGCCGATGTCGTCGGGCAGGCCGGCCCGGCCCATCGCGGTGGCGGCTGCGACCGAGCGGTTGATCTCCGGCACGTCGCGCACCAGGCCGCCGCCGAAATCGGTCGCGACCGCCCCGGGCGCCACCGCATTCACGGCGATGTTGCGGCTGCCCAGCTCAAAGGCGAGGTAGCGGGTGAAGACCTCGATCGCGCCCTTCATCGAGGCGTAGGCGGCGTAGCCGGGCAAGGAAAAGTGGGCCAGGCCGCTCGACAGGTTCACGATCCGGCTGCCATCGGCAATCAGCGGCAACAGCTTCTGGGTCAGGAAGAACACGCCCTTGAAGTGGATGTTCACGAGCCGGTCGAAATCCGCCTCGGTCGTCTCGGCGATCGGGGCGTTGCTGCCGATCCCGGCGTTTTTGACCAGGAAATCGAAGCGCTCGCGGCCCCAGAGCTCGGCGAGGCTGGCCTTGAAGCGCTCCCTGAAGCCAGCGAAGCTCTCGCTGGCGCCGGTATCGAGCTGCAGCGCCACCGCGCGCCGGCCAAGCGCTTCGATCTCGGCCACCGCGGCCGCCGCTTCGGCTTGGTTGGCATGGTAGGTGAGCACGCTGTCGACGCCGTGGCGCGCCAGATGCACGGCGGTGTTGCGGCCAAGGCGCCAAGGCCGCGGCTGCCGCCGGTGATGAGCGCGATCTTGGGAGTCGGCTGATGATCGCTCATGGGGTCCGCGCCGATGGAATTCACGAGCCTCATTTGGTCTCGCGGACCCCGCAGCGCGTGCCTCATCGTCCGTGGATTCTGCCTGATCCTCCAAAAATCGGCCGGCACCCGATTGTCGGTCGAGCCACCGGGCACCAAGCTTGAGGGTCAGCAAGGAACCCCGCCCGATGGTGCTCGACCAGCTGATCGCGGACGTCCTGGCCTATGCCGATGGCTGCGGCGTGGGCGACGAGCCGCTGGTGACGCCCGTGGCCGAGCTGAGCCTCAAGCGCTGCCAGGCACCCACCCCGATCGAGCATGCCGTGCATCAGCCGGAATTCTGCCTGGTCCTCCAGGGCGCCAAGCAGGTGATCTCGGGGCAGGACAGCCTGAGCTTCGGCCGGATGGAATCGCTGATCGTCAGCCTCGATCTGCCGATGCTCAGCCGGATCACGGTGGCCAGTCCGGCCAAGCCCTATGTCGCGCTCGCCCTGGCGATCGACGTCGCCCTGCTGCAGGCGCTCGCCCAGGAGATCGGCCTCGCCCGGCTGCTGAGGACCGGCTGCGCCGCCATGACCTCGAGCACGCCCGACCCGATCCTGGATGCCATGCGCCGCCTGTTCGATCTGATCAAGCGGCCCGAGGCAGCGCCCGTCCTGCAGCCGCTGATCCTGCGCGAGATCCATAACTGGCTCCTGACCTCGAGCCACGGCCATCTGCTGCGCGATCTGACCCATGCCGACTGCCATGCCGCCCGGATCGCCCGCGCCATCGCCCTGATCCGGCGCGACTATGCCAGCCTGCTCCGGATCAGCGCCTTGGCCGGCGTCGCCGGCATGAGCGTTTCGGCTTTCCACGGCCATTTCCGCCAGATCACCGGCACCACGCCCTTGCAGTTCCCAAAGCAGCTGAAGCCCGCCGAGGCCCGCCGGCTGCTCGTGGCCGAGCGCCGCTCGGTCGCCAGCGCCGCCTTCGAGGTCGGCTATGAGAGCCCGACCCAGTTCAGCCGTGAATATGGCCGCCAGTTCGGCGCCTCCCCGCGCCAGGATCTGGCGCGCTCCCGCGCCCTTGGCTGACGCTCGCGCCAGGTCCAAGCGTCGCCCATGCGTCACCATGGCCCTGGCGGCCGCTTGCATGGGGTGCCGGGTCCATGCAACCGTGTCGGCCGATCATCAAGATGCTCCAGTTTGGTTAAGGATGTGTTGCCAGCAGGTTGCCGAATTGCGGCTAGCCCTAAATAAAGTCCCATGACCCGCCCAGCCGCCCCGCGCGTCGCCCTGTTCGTCACCTGCCTGGTCGATCTGTTCCGGCCGTCGGTCGGCTTTGCCGCGGTCAAGCTGCTGGCGGATGCTGGCTGCCAGGTCGAAGTGCCGCGTGGCCAGACCTGCTGCGGCCAGCCGGCCTACAACCAAGGCGACCGCGCCACCACCATCGGCCTGGCCCGGCAGACCATCCAGGCGCTGGCCGGCTTCGACTATGTGGTGGTCCCGTCCGGCTCTTGCGCCGGCATGCTGAAGAAGCACTATCCCAGCCTGTTCGAGCCGGGCTCGGCCGAGCGCGCCGAAGCCGATCGCCTGGCCGAGCGCTGCTTCGAGCTGATCAGCTTCCTGACCGACGTCCTGGGCGTGGGCGCGGTCCAGGCCACGCTCGATACCAGCGTGACCTACCATGATTCCTGCTCGGGCCTGCGCGAGCTCGGCATCAAGCAGCAGCCGCGCCAGCTGCTGGCCAGCGTCGCCGGGCTCGAGCTGAAGGAGCTGCCGGGCGCCGAGGTCTGCTGCGGCTTTGGCGGCACCTTTTGCGTCAAATATCCGGAGATCTCGACCAAGATGGTGAGCGACAAGGTCGCCGAGATCGAGGCGACCGGGGCGGCCTTGCTGCTGGCGGGCGATCTCGGCTGCCTGATGAACATCGCCGGCCGGCTGAAGCGCACCGGCGGCAAGGTCGAGGCCCGCCACGTCGCCGAGGTCCTGGCCGGCCAGCTCGACCAGCCGCCGATCGCGGCCGGCCGCGGTGAGGTGGGCTGAGCCGCCATGCAGTCGACCGCCCACGCCTTCAAGGCCAATGTCCGGGCCGCCTTGGCCGATCAGCCGCTGCAGCAGGCGCTCGGCATGGCGCGCACCGGCTTCCAGCAAAAGCGCGCCGATGCCGCCGCCCGCCTGCCCGAGTTCGAGGCGCTGCGCGATGCCGCCAAGGCGCTGAAGGACCATGTCCTCGGCCATCTCGACCTCTATCTCGAAGCCTTCGAGCAACGGGTCGTCGAGCAGGGCGGCAAGGTCCACTGGGCGCGCGACGCCGCCGAGGCACGCGCGATCCTGATCGATCTGTGCCAGGCCGCGGGCGCGCGCACGGTCACCAAGAGCAAGAGCATGGTGACCGAGGAGATCGGCCTGAACGAGGCGCTCGAGACCGCAGGCATCCGGCCGATCGAGACCGATCTGGGCGAGCACATCATCCAGCTCGCCGGCCAGCGGCCGAGCCATATCCTGGCGCCTGCGATCCACATGACCAAGGAGCGGATCTCGGCGCTGTTCGCCGAGCATCACGGCCGCCCGCCGGTGACCCAGGCGCCCGAGCTCCTGGCCGAGGCCCGCGCCTTCCTGCGCCAGCGCTATTTCGAGGCCGACATCGGCATCACCGGCGCCAATTTCCTGGTCGCCGAGACCGGCTCGATCGTCCTGGTCACCAATGAGGGCAACGCCGAGCTGACCCAGGGCCTGCCCAAGGTCCATGTCGTCCTGGCCGGGATCGAGAAGCTGGTGCCGACCCTGGAGGACGCCTTCGTCCTGCTGCGCGTGCTCGCCCGCTCGGCGACCGGCCAGGAGTTCTCGGCCTATACCACGGTCCTGACCGGGCCCAAGCGGCCGGCCGACTTGGACGGGCCGGGCGAGCTGCATGTCGTCCTGCTCGACAATGGCCGGGCCGGCATGCTCGGCACCGAGTTCCAGGACATGCTGCGCTGCATCCGCTGCGGCGCCTGCATGAACCACTGCCCGGTCTATCTGGCCACCGGCGGCCATGCCTATGGCTCGGTCTACCCCGGGCCCATGGGCGCGGTGCTGACGCCCGGGCTGGTCGGCATCGAGGAGGCGCAGCATCTGCCCAACGCCTCGACCTTCTGCGGCCGCTGCGAGCAGGTCTGTCCGGTCCGGATCCCGCTGCCCAAGATGATGCGCCATTGGCGGGAGGAGCAGTTCCGCCGCCAGCTGACCCCGCCGACCGCGCGCTATGGCCTGAAGCTCTGGGCGTTTGCGGCGCGCCGGCCGGCGCTCTACCATCTTGGCGCCAAGGTGACCAGCCGGCTGCTCGGCTGGCTGGGCGGGCGGCGCGGCCGGTTCGCAAGCCTGCCGCTGGCCGGCGGCTGGACCGGCTCGCGCGATCTGCCGGCGCCCGAGGGTCAAAGCTTCCAGGCGCTCTGGGCCGCCCGGCAGGGCCGCGGCCGATGACGGCCGGCGACGCCCGCGCCGAGATCCTGGCCCGGCTCGGCCATGGCCTGCGCGGAGGCGCGCCCGGCGCCGAGCAGCGCCAGGGCATCGTCGCCCGCCTGGCGACGCCGGCCGCGACCTTGATCCCCAGCCGCGCCGCCCTCGATCAGGCCGGCCGGATCGTGCTGTTCACCCGCCAGGCCGAGGCGGTCCAGGCGAGCGTCGAGCGGCTGCCCGGCCCGGCCGAGCTGCCGGCTGCCGTCGCCGCCTATCTGCGCCGCCACAATCTGCCGATGCGCCTGGTCATGGCGCGCGACCCGCTGCTGACCGCTGCCCCCTTCGCCGCCAGCATGATCCAGGTGCGCTATGGCCCGGTGGTCGAGGCGGATGCGGTCGGCCTGACCGTCGCCCTGGCCGGCATCGCCGAGACCGGCACGCTGCTCCTGGCCTCGTCGACCGAGCGGCCGACCATGCTGGCCTTCCTGCCCGAGACCGCGCTGGTCGTCCTGCCCAGCCGACAGGTCCTGCGCGCCTATGAGGATGCCATCGCCGCCTGGCGGGCGACCGGGGAGGGGCTGCCGCGCTCGCTCAACTTCGTCACCGGGCCATCCCGCTCCGGCGACATCGAGCAGACCCTGCAGCTGGGCGCCCACGGACCGCGCCGGCTGCACATCTTGCTGATCGACGAGCCGGCGCCGGCGGGGGATGGCGCCAGCGACGCGGCATGAGCCGCGCCCGCCGGCCGAGCGCCGCAGAACTCGAGCTGTGGCGTCGCGCCATGCGCGACACCCAGCCGCTCGTGGCGCACCCCGACGCGCCGGCTGCGCCGCCGATGCCGGCCGCTTCGCCTGCGCCCCCGGCGCCGGCGCCCGTGGCGCCACCACCGACCACCGCCAGCCAGCTGGTCACCCGGCCACCCGGCCCCGCCCTCGATCCGCACCGGCCGATCGGGCTCGACCGGCAAAGCTGGCTGCGCCTGAAGCGCGGCCGGATGCCGATCGACGGCACGCTCGATCTGCATGGCTGCACGCAGGCCGCGGCGCATGCGGCGCTGGCCCGCTTCCTGGCCGAGGCCGCGCGCGCCGGCTTGCGCTGCGTCCTGGTCGTGACCGGCAAGGGTGGGCTCGACGGCGGCCGCGGCATCCTGCGCCACATGGTGCCGCGCTGGCTGCACGAGCCGGAGCAGCTGGCGCGCGTGCTCGCCTATCTGCCGGCCCAGCCGCGCCACGGCGGCGCCGGCGCCCTCTACATCCTGCTGCGCCGGAGCCGACCTCCGGGCTAAGCCGCTGCGACCGGTGCCAATTCCAGCCAGGATGGCCCGCTTCGCCCCCCTTCGCCCTTGGCCCGTGACCGCATGCTCGATCAGCTCCTGCCCGGCCTCGCTCCCGCCAGCTTCGGCCTCCTGCTTCTGACCGCCTTCGCGGCCGGGCTCGGCCGCGGCTTCTCCGGCTTCGGCTCGGCCTTGATCTTCGTGCCCGTGGCGAGCGCCCTGCTCGGGCCGCGTTTGGCGGTGCCGATCCATCTCCTGATCAACGCGCTGGCCGGTCTCGCCATGGTCTCGGCCGCCTGGCCGCTCGCCGATCGGGCGGCGGTCGGCTGGATGAGCCTTGGCGCCGTGGCCGGCGTGCCGCTAGGCACGGCGGCGCTGGGCGCCGCCGATCCGCTGCTGCTGCGCTGGGCGATCGGGCTCCTGGTGCTGGCCCTGCTGGCACTCCTGATCTCCGGCTGGCGCTATCGCCGCCGGCCGGCGCTGCCGCTGACCATCGGCGTCGGCGGCCTCGCCGGCCTGCTCAACGGCCTGGCCCAGATCGGCGGGCCGCCGGTGGTCGCTTACTGGCTCGGCGGCCCGGCACCGAGCCAGATCGCGCGCGCCAATTTCATCCTGTACTTCGCGATCCTGAACGCGCTCAGCGCCGCCAGCTACCTGGCCGGTGGCCTGTTGACCTGGCCGGCCCTGCTGCTGGCGCTCCTGGCCGGCCCGCTCTACGGGCTTGGCCTGGCCCTTGGCGCCCACGCCTTCACGCGCACGGATCCGGCGCTGTTCCGCCGGATCTGCTTTCTCCTGATCGGCCTCGCCGCGACCCTCAGCCTGCCGGCGCTGGATGGCATCTTGCGTTGACGGCGCGCTGGCCGGCCCGCCATCGTGGCGCCTGCCGGTACAACCGACAGCGACGGTGACGGGAACATGGAAATTCGGGCTGAGCAGCCGGCGGATCGCCCGGCCGTGCGGGACCTGCTGGTGGCGGCGTTCGGCCAGCCGGACGAAGCCGAACTAGTCGAACGGCTGCGGGCGGCGGCGCAGCCCTGGCTGGCGCTGGTCGCGGTCGGCGACGGCGGCATCCTGGGCCAGGTGATGTTCACGCCAGTGACGCTGCAGGGGCAGCCGGCCTTGCCGCTGATGGCTTTGGCGCCCTTGGCGGTTCTGCCGGCGCGCCAGGGCCAGGGCATCGGCACGGCGCTGGTCTGGGCCGGCCTGGCAGCGTGCGCGGCGGCCGGCGCCCATGGCGTGATCGTGCTGGGTGAGCCGCATTACTACAGCCGCTTCGGCTTTCGCCCAGCCGTGAGCTTTGGCATCGGCTGGCGACCCGGCCTGCCGGAGGGTGCTCTCATGGCGGCCGAGCTGCAGCCGGCAGCCCTGGCCGATGCGGCCGGCACGATCCGCTTTCACCCTGCCTTCGATGGGCTGTAGATGACCGCGCGGTGAGCACCGCCGGCCTTGGCAGTGCTGCCCTCGGCTATGTCGCGGCCGTCGCCCTCCTGGCCGGCCTGGCCCGCGGCTTTTCCGGCTTCGGGGCGGCCTTGATCTTCGTGCCGCTGGCTAGCCGCGTGGTCGGGCCGCAGCTGGCCGCGCCGGTGCTGATGCTGATCGATACCTGCCTCACGCTGGGGCTGCTGCCATCGGCGTGGCGTCTGGCCGATCGTCGGGCGGTCGGGCTGCTGACCGCGGGCGCGCTGCTCGGCGTGCCGCTCGGCACCTGGACGCTGGCCATGGCTGCGCCACGGGCTTTGCGCTGGGC
>CADEGR010000041.1:0-9680 GCA_902826935.1 uncultured Alphaproteobacteria bacterium
CACTGCACTGGAGCTGTTGACGTCGGTGCTCTCAGCAGCGAGCAACGTTCCACATCAATGCTAGTGTGCTCTCTGCGGCACGCTGTCAGACTCTGACATTGCACGTGATCAAAACCGCTTGTACAGTCATAGTGGCTATGATAGGGAAGCTCTCGCCAACGTCTACGAGGCATATAAGTCGGGCAAGGAGCTGACGCGCGGCGACAGCACGATCACCATGCAAACAGCCAAGAATCTGTTTCTTTGGCCAGGCCGCAGCGTGCTGCGCAAGGTGTTCGAGTTCCTGATCACGCCGCAGATCGAGCTGTTGTGGCCGAAGCACCGGATCATGGCGGTCTATCTTAACATCGTCGAGCTGGGGCCGGGCATCTACGGTGCCGAGGCGGCAGCACAAGCGTTTTTCAACAAGCCGGCGGCCAAGCTGACCGGGCGCGAGGCGGCGTTGCTGGCGGCGGTGCTGCCAAACCCGCGCCGCTGGTCGGCCGGCGCGCCGACCAACTACATCGAGCGCCGCGCGCTGACCATCGCCAAGCGTATTCGTCAGCTGGGCCCGCTTCTGGCGTGCGTGCAGCCGGGTTGAGCGCGCGAAGCGCCTCGCCGCTAGACGCATTCGGTGCCAGATTAGGTGGTGGATCACCTTTCGCGCGAAGATATGTTGGACGGGCGGGGACCAACCAGCAATGGACTTGCAGCCAATTCTGGACCAGGTGGTCGAGCTGACCACCAAAGGCTGGCCGGTTGCGGCCGGCAGGCTGCCGGTGGCCGCAATCGGCAAGCAAGACTGGCAGCTGTTGCGTGAGGATCTGCCGCTGCCGGTGGCGGTCCTGAAGGCAAGCGCGCTCAGCTCAAACAGCGCCTGGATGCGGGCGTTTCTCGACGAGTTCGGCGTGGCGATCGCACCCCATGGCAAGACCACGATGGCGCCCCAGCTCTATGCCCGGCAGCTGGCCGATGGTGCTTATGCGATCACCGTGGCGACCGCGCAGCAGGTGATGGTCTGCCGCCATTTCGGCGTGCCGCGCGTGCTCTTGGCCAATCAGCTCGTCGGGCCGGGCGCGATCCGGCAGGTCGTGGACCAGTTGGTGGCTGATCCGGCGTTCGACTTCTGTTGCCTGGTCGATTCCCTTGAAGGCGTCGAGATGCTACGCGCCGGGGTGCGTGCGGGTGGTCTGGATCGGCCAATGCAGGTCATGCTGGAGGTCGGCGTCGTGGGCGGACGTTCGGGCTGCCGGCAGCTGGAGCAAGCCCTGGCGGTCGCTCGGGCTGCCGCACGGGCGCCGGAACTCGCCCTAATCGGCATCGAGGGCTACGAGGGGTTGATCCGGCGTGATACACCCGCCGCCACCGAGGCGATGATCTGGGAGTTCCTGGCTTTCATGCGCCAGGTGGCGATCCATTGCGACGGCGAGGATCTGTTCGCACCCGGCCGCGTTCTGCTGAGCGCCGGCGGCTCCAGTCACTTCGATCAAGTGGCGCGTGCATTGCGGCGGGTAGATCTGAGCCGACCGACCCAGGTCATCATCCGCAGCGGCTGCTACTTGACGCATGACGCAAAGGCGTATGCTCAAGCCTTCGCCGAATTGCAGCAGCGGACGCCGGCGGCGCGAGCGCTGCCCGGGCATGGCCTGCAGCCGGCGCTCGAGGTCTGGGCCTACATCCAGTCGGTGCCCGAGCCGGGCCGTGCCATCGCCACCATGGGCAAGCGCGACGTGTCCTACGATGTCGATCTGCCGGTCCCGCAGCGATGGTACCGGCCAGGCACGAGCGATCGGCCTGAGCCGCTGACCAACGAGTATCGGGTCGTCATGCTGGATGATCAGCATGCCTATCTGAAGGTGCCGGCCAGCAGCGTCCTGCAGGTCGGGGACATGGTCGGCTTCGGCATCTCCCATCCCTGCACGACCTTCGACAAGTGGCAGCTGCTCTACGTCGTCGATGACGACTACCGCGTCTTGGAAGGCATCCGCACCTTCTTCTGAGCGCTCAGCCAGGCGGCCCCGCGCAGGCCGCTTTCCGGGCCATGGCGCGCCAGGAGGAGCCGAGTGGTTGGGCGTGGCGCGATCGTGGCAACGCTCCAAAGTCTCGGCACTCGCTCATAGAGACTGGCGATCTGCGACAGGCCGCCGCCGAGCACGATGACGTCCGGATCCAGGCTGTTGATGATCGTCGCCAGGGCGAGCGCCAGCCTTTCGGCATAGCGCTCCAGCGCTTCCAGCGCCGCGGTTTCACCGGCTTGCGCATGCAAGGCGATCGCGGCGGCATCCAGACGTGGATCGCCGCCCAGCTGCCGGTAGCTCTGCTGCAATCCCGCGCCATTCAGCCAGGCTTCGATACAGCCGGCGCGGCCGCAGCCGCAGACCGGCTCTGTCATCTCCACCGCCTTCGATACCGGCAGCCGATTGTGGCCCCATTCGCCGGCATTGGCATTGGCGCCGACCAGCACTTGCCGGTCGACCACGATGCCGCCGCCCACGCCGGTGCCCAAGATCGCGCCGAACACCAGGCTCGCCTCGGCACCGGCGCCGTCGATCGCCTCGGACAAGGCGAAGCAATTGGCATCGTTGGCAATGGTCACCGGCCGGCCGACGGCTGCTTCGAGGTCGCTGCCGAGCGGCCGGCGCTCCAGCCAGGGCAGATTGGCGACCCGGAGCAGGCTGCCCATGCGATCGATCCGACCAGGCATGGCGATGCCGATCGAGGCCACCGAGCCATGCTCGTGGTCGAAGCCGCTGATCAGCCGCTGGAGGGTCGCAAGCGTTGCCTCGTAGCTGGCCGGGACCGGCTCACGCGCTCGACCGAGCTCGTGGCCGGAATCGTCCATGGCCAGTGCCGCGAGCTTGGTGCCGCCGATATCGAAGCCGATCCGAACCGCCATCGCGCTTGTCCCGTCAACGCATTGCCAGATTGCTTGATACCAGATCGAGCGTCCCTCGAAAGCGGCAGCGCCAGTCTTGTCCTGCCGCCTCGGCGGCGGGATACTCGGTTCGACCGGAGGGCAGGGCATGGCAAGCCATGAGCATCAAGGCCGAGGCCATCATGACATGGGCGGGCTGGCGGCTGGCCCGATCCAGCGGGCCGAGCATGATCCAGCGCCCTGGGAAAAGCGGGTCGACGCGCTGTTGCGCCTTTTGAGCGCGCCCGAGCGTCGGATCATGACCGTCGACGAGCTGCGCCGCGGGATCGAGGCGTTGGGACCTGGTGCCTATGACCAGATGAGCTATTACCAGCGCTGGATGGCTTCGATCGCCAACAACCTGCTGGAGAAGGGCGTGATCACCGTCGACGAGCTGGGCCACAAGATGGCGGAGGTCGAGGCGCGATGGCAGCTGAACGCGCAGCGCTGACGCCGGCCTGGCAGCCTGGGCAGGCCGTGCGGGTCCGGGCCAGCTTCCCGCCGGGCCATGTCCGCACGCCCTTCTACGTACGTGGCAAGCAAGGCGTGATCGAGGGCGTGGCAGGGGTGTTCGCCAATCCCGAGGAGCTGGCCTATGGCCGCCAAGGTCTGCCGCGCAGCGCCCTCTATCGCGTCCGATTTCGCCAAACCGAGCTATGGCCGGACTACCAGGGCCAGCCCGACGACAGCACGGTGGTCGATCTCTACGAGCATTGGCTGGCAGCCGAGGTGGCGGACGATGACTAGCGAGCACGACCATCCACATCCCCATCAGCCCGATCTCGATGATCAGCCATTCGAGTACCACCAGGTCATGGCGGAAGCCGTCGGCGAGCTGCTGATCGAGAAGGGCGTGATCTCCGCCGATGACCTGCGGCGGACGGTCGAGCTGATCGACTCCAAGTCGCCGGCCGAAGGTGCTCGGCTGGTCGCCCGCGCCTGGTGCGACGGGGATTTCAAGACGCGGGTTCTCGCCGATGTGAACGTCGCAGCGGCCGAGCTTGGCATTGACGCGGGCGGGATCCCGATCCGTGCGGTCGAGAACACGGCCAAGGTTCACAACGTGATCTGCTGCACCTTGTGCTCCTGCTATCCCCGGCTGCTGCTGGGCCTGCCGCCCGATTGGTACAAGGCACGCGCCTATCGCTCGCGCGTGGTGCGTGAGCCGCGCGCGGTGCTCGCCGAGTTCGGCCTGGTGCTGCCGGCGGACGTCGAGGTCCGGGTCCACGACAGCACCGCAGATCTGCGTTACCTGGTCCTGCCGCGCCGGCCTGATGGCAGCGACGCCCTGTCGGAAGAGGAGCTGCAGGCGCTGGTGACGCGCGATTGCATGATCGGCACGGCGGTGCCGCAGGTCGCGAGGGGCTAGCCGCCGCTGGGATCAGGCATCCGTCCGCTGCGCCGGATCATGATCTGCCCAGAGGTTTCCTCGGTCCAGCCGAAGCGTCGGTAAACCTCATGGGCATCCTGGGTGCTGAGTAGCCAGCTACGAATGGCTGTGAGCCTTGGATCGCTGAGCACGGTTTCGACGAGCCAATGGCCGAGCCCTCGCCCTTGCCAATCCGGCAGCACAAATACATCGCTCAGCCAGGCAAACCGGGTGACGTCAGTGATCGCCCGGGCAAAGCCGATCTGCCGGTCGTCGGCGGTGCGCAGGCTGTAGACCCAGCTGGCGGCTAGGGCGCGCTCCAGATCCGGCCGCGGGATGTCGCGGGCCCAATAGGTGGTCGCCAGGAAGTCGCAGACCAGATCGAGGTCGAGCCGGCGAGGATCCGAGGTGATCACAAAGCCGGGCCGGCGCCATTCAAGGTGAGGCAGGCTGCTGTCGGCCATACCGTGCGCCTATTTCACCGCCGCCAAGGCCAGGCCGCGGATCAGATAGCGTTGCAGCCAGGCAAAGATGACCGCGACCGGCAAGGTCGCCAGCAGGGTCGCCGCCATCACGATGTGCCACTCGACCGAGTAGCGGCCGCCGACCAGGTCGAACACCTTCAGGGTCAGGGTGTATTTCTCCGAGCTGCGCAAGGTCGTCAGCGCCAGCACGAACTCGTTCCAGCCGAAGATGAAGCTCAAGATCGCCGTGACGGCCAAGGCTGGCAAAGCGAGCGGCAGAAATATGCGGGTCAGGCTTTGCAGCCAGCTGGCGCCGTCGATGTAAGCGGCCTCCTCGACTTCGATCGGGATGGTCGCGAAGTAGCTTTGCAGCATCCAGATCGAGAAGGCGAGGTTGAATGCGGCATAGGTCAGCACCAGCGAATTCAGCTGATCGACCAGCCCGAGCAGCGCCATCAGCCGGAAGATGCCGATCACCAGCACGATGGGCGAGAGCATCTGGGTGATCAGCAGGAACTGGCGATACCAGCCCTGGCCGGCAAAGCGGAAGCGCGCCATCGCATAGGCAGCGGGAATTGCCACCACAAGGCAGAGCAGGGTCGCCATGGCGCTGACATAGAGGCTGTTGGCGAGCGCCCGCCCGAAGCCGGTCTTGGTCCACATCTCAAGGAAGTTGCCAAGCTCGATGCGGCTGCCGAGCCAGCTCGGCGGAAAGCGCATGACCTCCGCGGCGGGCTTGATCGCGGTCGACAGCATGACCGCATAGGGGAACAGAATGACCACCATCAGCGGCGTCAGCAGCAGCCAGTAGAGGATGCTTTTGCGCGCGCGGGTGCTCATGGGGCGTTGGCCTCCTTGCGCATCAGCATCCAGGCATAGACTAGGGTAAATGCGAGCAGGACCGCGAACATGGCCAGCGACACGGCGGATGCCTCGCCCAGCTTCCCGAAGCGGAAGGCGAGCTTGTAGAGGTAAGTCACCAGGATATCGGTCGAGTTGGCCGGGCCGCCTTGGGTCAGAACCCAGATGATCGGGAAAGAGTTGAACACATAGATGATGTTCAACACGATCGCGATATTCACGAATGGCCGGATCAGCGGCAAGGTCAGGTGGCGAAAGCGCTGCCAGGCGGTGGCGCCGTCGAGCCGTGCCGCCTCGTAGATGTCTTCCGGCACCGAGGCCAGACCACCCAAGAAAACGGTCGTCGTGAACGGGATCGAGACCAGGATGCCGATCGCGATCTCGATCGGAAAGGCGGCCCCTGCGGTCGCCAGCCATTCGACCGGCTGGTCGATCAAGCCAAGCTCGAACAGCGTCGCGTTCAGCATGCCGGCCTGGCCATTCAGGGTCCAGCGCCAGACGATCGCGGTCATGGTCAGCGAGATCGCCCAGGGCAGCATGATGATCACCCGGGCGACGCCGCGGCCGGCGAAATCGTCGTTCAGGATCAGGGCAACCGGCACCGAGACCAGAATCGTGCCGAGCACCACGCCCACGGTCCAGATCAAGGTCCGGACGAGCGAGCTCCAGAACAAGGGATCGGCGAACAAGGTCGCGAAATGCTCCGTGCCGACAAAGCCACGCAGCTGGCCGAAGCGGTTGACGTCGTGCAGGGAGGTCTGGACCAGATCGTAGACCGGGTAGCCGATCACGAAGATGGTGAAGGCCAGGCTGGGCGCGATCATCCAAAACGGCGCCGAACGCCGCATGGCCGCACGCAGGCCGCCGGAGGGGAGCGCGTCAGGACGTTCGGCGATCGCCCTGACGCTGCTCATCGCTCGGTCCGATCACTCGGCCAGGAGAGAATCGACCTTGGCGGCAGCTTCGCCAAGCGCGGTCCTGGCATCGGCCTCGCCCAGATAGACCTTCTGCAACGCACTCGAGGTCGTATCCGCGATCTCCTCCCAATTGGCGATGGTCGGCGCGAACTTGGCGTAAGGCAGCATGTCGAGGAAGCCCTTGAGCTCAGGATCTCCGGCCAGCTCGGGCGCGGCAGCCTCGGCCTGGGTCACCGGCAGGAAACCCTCCTTGACGGTGAACTCGGTGCGCCACTTGTCGCTGAAAGCGGCCTGCTCGAGGAACTTCCAGGCAGCGTCCTTCACCTCTGAGCTCGAGAACATCATGATCGAGTCGGTGACGCCGTAGGTCGCCTTCGTGGTGCCTTCCGGAATCGGCGCCACGCCGTAGCTGACGTTCGGCGCCTCCGTCTTCATCATGCCGCGCAGCCAAGGCCCGGTCAGCAGGATGCCGATCCGCCCCTGCTTGAACAGGTCCTGCATGTTCTCGCGCGAGTAGTTGGTAACGCCAGGCTGGGTCAGGCCTTCGTCGATGAACGACTTGTAGAGGTTGGCCGCCTGCACGCCGGCGTCGCTGGCAATGCCGCTTTTGCCATCCACGAGCAGATCGCCGCCATGAGTCCAAAGCGCATAGTACCAATAGGCGTCGGTCTCGATCTCCTTGCCCTGGATACCGAAGCCATAGACGTCACCGCCCAGCGCCTTGATCTTGGCGGCATCCGCCTTCAGCGCGTCCCAGGTTGCAGGCGGCTGGGCGATTCCGGCTTTCTCGAACAGCGTCTTGTTGTAGTACATGGCGCGGGCGGACGCGGCGACCGGCAGGCCCATGATCTTGCCGTCGAACACCGAGGGCGCCATGAAGGCCTCGATGAACTTGGCCTTGAACTCCGGCGTCATGTAGCCGTCGAGCGGCTCGGCGATGCCTTCCTTGACATAGCCGGCCAGCCAGCGCGTGCCGATGATCGAGATGTCGGGGGCGGTCCCGCCGGCGATGTCGGTGGTCAGCTTTTGCTCGAGATTGTCCCAGTTCACGACCTCGATCTTGATGTCGATATCGGGATTGGCCGCCTCGAAATCCTTGGCCATGCCCTCGAAGATCGCGCCGGTCTGGCTGCTGTACTCCGAGACGACGACGCGCACTTCCGTCGCCGCGAAGGCGCTGCTGGTCGCCGCCAGCATGGCGACACTCAGAACCCCTGCCAGCCCCCGATATCGTTCGATCATTGTTCGCTCCAGCTTTTGCGTGCCGTGATTGGATAAATCATAGGCGGCAAGCGCGCGTCAGAGCAACATCCCGGCAAGCCTGGTTAACCAGCTTGGCTGCCGATCGAGCTGCTGGCGGGTCAGCCGAAGCAAAAGGTCATCAGCGCATCGAACGCGATCAACCAGCCCCAACGCGCCCATAAGGCCAGGCCGATCAGCAACAGGGGCAGCAGCACCAGCGGCGCCGCCCATTCGGGATGGGCGCTCATGACATGGCCGGCACGCCGCAGCCAGCCAGGCCTCGAAGAAGGCGCCCTTCCTGCCACTGCCGCTCCGCCATTGGCTGCCGTCTCGTTTAAGGATCGGCCATCGGATTGGACCGGGCAAGGGTTAAGACGAGGGGGGTTAGAAGGTCTGCCGGCGCACTGCGTTATGCCCCTTTGGCCAAGCGCCGAGATGAGACCGGCCGGTTAAGCTGGTAGTCTCCAAATCAGCAAGATCACTGAACAAGCCGATCAGCAAGACGGTAAATTGCCCCCAATAAGCATCGTCGGAGCGCCACCTTGATGTAGCAAAGCGCGGGCGAATGGTTAGCAGCACGTCAGGAGTCGGGTTAACGGCAGCCGTTTTCGGCTGGTGAGGATGGGTCATGGCAACGCAATCCACTGCCTTCGACTTCAGGCTGCATGAGATGGCCGTAGCCAGCCTGACCTGGGAACGGACGCAGGAACTGGCGGTCCAGGCGGCGCGATTGAACCGAATTGGCGCTGCCGAGCGGCATTGGGCACGGGCTTTGGAGATCGCCGAGCGCCATTTGGGCCGCGGCGATCCAAGGCTGGCAGCGAGCCTGACCAACCTGGCCTACGGCTTGCGCCTGCTCGGTCGCGAAGCCGAGGCCAAACGCCGGTTCGACCAGGCCATGTCGGTTTGGGACGATAGCTGGCGCTGGCTGCCATTGATGCGCGATACGAGCCGCCGGGTTGAGCAGACCTATGATCCGGCGACGCAGCGCCGCTTCGAGCATCTGGTGGCGCGCGCCCGGGCCGCAACCGCCAGCATGGCGCGTGACAACGCGGTGCCGGTCGGCCGCTATGAGCAGTGGCTGGCGCTGCGACCGCGCACGATGAACGATGTGCGCAAGCTGTTGGGCGGCGTGCTGCTGGTCATGTCCCGTCCCGGCGCCGCCAAGACCGATGCCGGACGGGCGGCCTAGCCGCCGAGATCGCTATCGCGGCCCTATGATCGATGGCATGGTGCCGCCGATCGGCTGCGAAAGGGATCGGCCATGGCGACGGCCACCAGCACTCCGCCGCGCATGGTCGGACGAGCAATGCTGCTCGCGTTGGGCGGCATCTTCCTGCTCGCGGCCATCGCACTCCTCGGCTACGAGCTTGCGCTGGCCATGCAAGCCGGCAGCTATCGCCTGCTGGCCGGGGGCGAGCTTTGGTATCGGCTGAGCCCGGGCAGCTTGAACCTGACCCAGGCGATCGTGCAGCGCTACATCCTGCCGGCGTTGTGGGATCCGGTGATGGTCACCCTGCTGCGCTGGCCTGCCTGGCCGATTCTGGCGCTGGCCGGCGTGATCCTGGCAGGCCTTGGCAGCCGACGCCGCGGCTGAGCGGACATCAGGTCGGTTGGCTCGCGCTGCCGCCGTCCAGATGGCTCGGTAGATGCTCGTCGAGCTTCAGCCATGGGATCCGGGCCGAGGCCCAGACATGGCTGGTCGGGGGAACCGCCGCCGGCTGATCAAGCGTGCCCACGGTCACATCGATGAGGTTGGGCTCATGCACGGTGTGAAAGGTCAGCTGGGCGCCGCAGACCGAGCAGAACCGCCGCTCGGCATGGCTGGAGGAGCGATAGAGCGCCGGCTTGCCCTTGAGATATTGAAAGTGGCCGAGCGGCACGCTGAACCAGGTCACCACCGCCGCCCCGCTGGCGCGTCGGCACATCTCGCA